>CAKZJB010000226.1 GCA_936940865.1 uncultured Asticcacaulis sp.
GTCGATCGGCGTCTCCCTGGAAAGGAACGGTCACCGCGAGTCGGCCTCGTCCGGCGGCGGCGGGCGGATTTCGCTGTTCGACATTACCTCGCCCGACACATGGCAGGCCCAGGTCGACGAAGCCATACGCCAGGCCCTGGTCAATCTCGATGCGGTCCCCGCCCCCGCCGGCGAAATGGACATCGTTCTCGGGCCGGGCTGGCCGGGCGTGCTGCTGCACGAAGCGGTCGGCCACGGCCTGGAAGGCGATTTCAACCGCAAGGGCACATCGGCCTTCTCAGGCAAGATGGGCACCCAGGTCGCGGCGCGCGGCGTCACGATCGTCGATGACGGTACGATTCCGGATGCTCGCGGCTCGCTCAATATCGACGACGAAGGCACTCCGACATCCTGCACCACGCTGATCGAGGACGGGATTCTGGTGGGCTATATGCACGACCGGCTCAGCGCCCGGCAGATGGGGACGCGCGCCACCGGCAACGGCCGGCGCCAGTCCTACGCCCACCAGCCCCTGCCCCGCATGACCAATACCTTCATGCGCGGCGCCAAGGACAAGCTCGACGACATGATCGCCAACACGAAAAAGGGCCTCTATGCCGTCAATTTCGGCGGCGGCCAGGTCGACATAACCAACGGCAAGTTCGTCTTCCAGTGCACCGAAGCCTACCTGATCGAGGACGGCCGGATCGGCGCGCCGGTCAAGGGCGCGACCCTGATCGGCGACGGTCCGGGCGCCATGCGCCAGGTCGACATGGTCGGCGACGACTTCAAGTTCGATCCCGGCGTCGGCACCTGCGGCAAGGCCGGACAATCCCTGCCCGTCGGGATCGGCCAGCCGTCCTTGCGCATCCGCGGCCTGACCGTCGGCGGAACGAACGCGTGATCGCTGTTTCCAATTAAATCTTTGTCATGATTGTGTCGCGAAATCTACGAAGATGGCCGTAGTTGGAAAATATATTATATTGAAATTTAAGGATAAATTGCCCCACAGCTTTCATCCCCGGGCATTTCGGCCTTAATCAGATTACAGCCATTTAACTTGTATAATTGCGTCTGAAACGGGATCGCTGGGGCCGCGAACGGCGCCGGGCCGTCCGCCAGCTCTCCGACCCAAGACGTAAAGTATGCGCCCTCATTCCCTGAAATCCGCCCTCCTCGCCTGCGCGGCGGCAATCGTCTTTTCAGCCGCTCCGGCCGCCGTCCGAGCGGAAGACGGCAAGACGGCCGAGCAGACGAACGGCAATTCGGTCGAGCGGTACGAGACGGACTTCTTCCGGCAATACCAGGTGTCGACGGCCTTCGACATGGTCCTGCATGTCCCGGGCTTCGTTTTCGCCGGCGGTGAAAGCGCCCGCGGCTTTTCCGGCACTGCGGGGAACGTGCTGATCGACGGACAGCGCCCGACGACCAAGGCCGACCTCGGCAATACCCTGTCCAACATCAATGCGTCGCAGGTCGATCACCTGGAACTGGTCACAGGCGGCGCCCCCGGAATCGACATGCACGGCCACCGCCAGATCGTCAACGTGGTGCGCAAGAAGGACGCCAGGCCCGCGCTCTCCCTGCTCGGCATCTATCGCGTCATGGATGGGCGCCAGCATGCCGGGGTGCTGCTTGGGACCTTCAACAGCAATCGCGACGGCAAGACCACCGACGTCACGGCCGACGTCTTCACCTTCTTCGACAACGGCGCCGGCAATGCCCGACGCTACTCGACGGATTCGAACGGCACCCACCTGATGAAGATCTACCAGCACGCCGGCGGCGCCGGCATGGAAAGCCAGGCGTCGCACGCCCGGCCGCTGCTGGGCGGCAAGATCACCTTCAACGGCACCTATAACCCGTCCGTATACAACCAGCAGACCAGCTATCACGACAGCACCGGCATCGGCGTCGAGCACTTCACCGAAAAGGACATCCCGAGCGAACTGGGCGGGCAATACGAACGCAAGTTCGGCCATGGCCTGGACGTCAATCTCAATGTCCTCAACCGCCATGAACGCATCCACGATATCGACGTTTACAGCGACGCCAGCGGGACGGCCGACTATCAGGCACTGAACCTGACCAACGAGCGCATCCTCAACGGCCACCTCTCCTGGGAAAAGCGCGACGGGCTGACCTTCAACCTCGGTTCGGAAAGCGTGTTCAACAGCCTGGACCGCGCTTCGACCTTCGTCACCAGTGCAAGTCCGCTGAACGTGCCGACCGATACCGTCCGCGTCCAGGAAGACCGCACGGAATCCTTCGCTTCGGTCAATTGGAAGGCGACGAAAAAGCTGAGCTTCGAAGTCGAGATGAAGGTCGAGGCCTCGACCATATCGGTCCCGGCCGCCAACCGCTCGGACTCCTTCACCTACTACAAGCCGCGCTTCCAAGCCGTCTATGCGCTCAGCGACAAGACCAAGATCAGCTGGAAGACGATCCGCCAGGTCGATCAGCTGAGCTTCGCCGGCTTCGCCTCGTCGGTCCAGTTGCAAACCAACCAGGTTACCCTCGGCAACAGCGCCCTGGTGCCGCAGAAGGATTGGCTGAATACGCTGATCGTCGAGCATACCTTCTGGGAAAAGGGCGCCATCAGCCTGGCGCTGGAGCACTACGATTATGAGGACACATCCGATTTCATCGCCGTATTCGACGGCCCGACCGTCTACACGGCGAACGGCAATATCGGCAATGCCAAGGCCGATTTCGTCCATCTGAAGCTGGATACGCCGCTCGACAAGCTGTATGTGCCGCATGGCACGCTGAGCATCGACTGGCTGTACCGCCATTCAAAGGTCACGGATCCGATCACCGGCCGCGACCGCCGTGTGTCGGGGATGGAACCGCACATCTTCACCATCAACTTCAGCCAGGAATTCACCAAGTCAGGCACCAGCTGGGGCCTGGACATGCAGAGCCTCGGCAAGAACCGCAACTACATGGCCAACGAGCTCGACGACGCCCACTTCGCGCCATGGACCCAAATCTGGTTCCAGTACAAGACGCCGAAGAATCTGACCTTCAAGGCGTCGCTGCGGAACCCGTTCGGCCTGCATTTCAGCCAGGACCGCATGGTCTATCAGGGCCTGCGCGACCTCACGCCGGTCGTGCTGACCCAAAGCACGACGTCGAAGATCCCGCCAATCCTCGAGTTGCGACTGAAGAAGGATTTTTAAGGATCAGGCCTCTTTCGATCTGCCCTGTCCGGCCCCGGCATCTTCCGGGGCCGCTTCGTTTACGCCGCCCGACCAGCCCTTGATGAAGAAGGACAGGACGAACAGGCCGATGCCGAAGACGACGACCACGATGCCGATGCCGTTGAACACCGACAGCGACTGGGTCAGCGATTGCGACGGATCGACGACGTGCCCGCCGATGGTCAGGGCGCTCATCTTCTCGGTGATCTTGCCGCCGAGATACTGCGCCCAGGCCGTGCCGGTGAACCAGAGCGCCATCATGGTCGATACGACGGTGACGTGCGACAGCTTGGTCTGCTGCGACAGGCCGACCGGCGACACGGTCATCTCCCCGATCGTCGTCAGCATGTAGTTGAGAACCAGGAAGATCAGCGGCAACTGGAAGGCGGCGTTATGCAGCGGCGCGGCCCAGACGAGGACCAGGAAGCCCAGGCCGGTTGACACGATGCCGAAGGCGAACTTCTTGACCGGGTCCGGGTCGGCGTTGCGCCGGCCGAGGAAGGCGAAAAGCGCGGCGAAGATCGGCGCGAAGATAAGAATCCAGCCGGTATTGATCGTCTGGGTCTGGGCCGCGGTGAAGCCCATGTCGATCCACAAGGTGCCGGCCCCCTGGCCGCCCAGCGCCGCCAGCTGGTCGCGCGAGGCAAGCAGTACATGCTGTCCCAGAAGGTTAAGGCGCACGGGCGCCGAAATGATGTTGAGATCGACGTTGCGGTCGGCGAACAGGGCCAGGGCCGAGCCCGCCAGTTCCTCCAGGGTGAAGAAGACGATCGAGGCCAGGCTGAGCACCAGCGCCAGCGCGATGCGGAAGTTTTCGACGCGGTTGAAGCGCGTCACCATCTGGTACACGACATAGCCCAGCATCAGGGCCGACAGGGCCGACAGCACGATGAAGACGATGGCGTTGCGCTGGACCAGGAAATAGATGACCGCCACGCCGCACACCGACAGGAGGTAGATCAGCGCTTCCTTGCTGATGATATTGCCGACCCTGGCCTTGAGCGCATCGACATCGGGCGCCTCGCCCTTGCCCAGCAGCCACGACTTGCCGAGCAGGAAACCCAGGAGGCCCGCCAGCATGCCGATGCCGGCGGCGCCGAAGCCCGCCCACCAGCCGACGGTTTCGCCGAGATAGCCGCAGACGATGGCCGCCCAGAACGAGCCGAGATTGATGCCGAAATAGTAGAGCTGGAAGCCGGAATCGCGGCGCGGATCACGGTCGCGATAGAGCTGGCCGACGATGGTCGATACGTTCGGCTTCAGGAAGCCGACGCCCATGATGATCAGCGATACCGAGATGAAGAAGGCGCTTTCGGCCCACGGCGTCACCACCGTCTTTCCGGTTTCGAACGCCCCCTTGGCCAGTTCCTTCGGCAAGGGGCTGCCGGCCGGCAGGTTGTCGACGACCAGGCCGCCATCGGTGCCGGAATGATAGGTATAGAGGCCGTCGCCGACTTTCAGCTTCGGTTCTTCCATGCCCTTGCGGACGAATTCGTAGGTATGGCCCTGGTAGGTCAGGGTCTGCAGCGCCGGCTTGCCTTCGAAAGCCATGCCGAAATGCCCGGCGACCAGCAGGATGCCGCCGAAGATGACGGCGCGGCGCGTGCCGATCCAGCGGTCGGCGATCAGGCCTCCGACCAGCGGAATCAGGTAGATCAGCGTCATATAGGACGCGTACTGCTGGCTGGCGTGTTCGTCGGTGAACAGGAACTGCTTGGTCAGGTAATATATCAGCAGGCCGCGCATGCCGTAGAAGGAGAAGCGCTCCCACATTTCGATGAAGAAGCAGACGACCAGCCCCTTGGGGTGGTTGCGCATCTGCAGCGCGACCGGAATCGCCGTCAGGACGGTGATGATGACGCCGGCGACGAAAACGAGGTTAAGCATACGGGGCTCGCAAAGGGATCGCAGGTCATCGCGCTGGAATGCGCCCGCCCGCCGTTTCAGCGAGACAATCAGCAAATCGTATAATATGCAAGCGCACGCGCCGATTTTGTTGCGTGCGAAACAGCCAACCCCTCCTCCCTATGCGAAGCATGGGGAGGAGATTCGCGCTCAATACGCTTCTTCTTCGTACAGACGGCGCAGGTCGCCCTTCCACGGGCCGTGATACTTGTCCAGCAGGCGTTCGGCGGGCGTCACCCCCGACTCGGCGATCTCGAACAGTTCGCCGAGATACCCGGTTTCGTCGACCAGGCCACCCGACAGATAGTTGCGATTCTTCAGGCCCTGGCGGGAAATGTTCAGGACATCGAGCGCCCAGTCCTTGACCGCCCGGCCGGCGATCTCGCCCTTCAGCCCCGTCTTTGCCGCCATCCCGCGAAGCGCATTGTGATCCTCTGTCGTCCAGCCCTTGACCAGGTCCCAGGCCGCTTCCAGCGACGGCTGGTCGTAGAGCAGGCCCGCCCACAGGGCCGGCAGGGCGCACAGGCGGCTCCACGGGCCGGCGTCGGCGCCCCGCATTTCGAGGTACTTCTTAAGGCGCACCTCGGGGAACAGCGTCGTCAGGTGGTCCGCCCAGTCGTCCATGGTCGGACGCTGCCCCGGCATGGCCGGCAGCTCGCCCCTCATGAAGGCTTTGAAATCCTGGCCGGAGGCGTCGATATAGCCGCCGTTTTCCGGCACGTCGCGGTGGACGAAATACATCGGTACGTCCAGCGCATAGCGGGCATAGCGTTCGAAACCGAAGCCGTCTTCGAAGACGAAGTCGAGCATGCCCGTGCGGTCGGCGTCGGTGTCGGTCCAGACGTTGGCGCGCGCCGACAAAAAGCCGTTGGGCTTGCCTTCGGTGAAGGGGGAATTGGCGAACAGGGCCGTGGCGATCGGCTGCAGGGCCAGGGAGGTGCGGAACTTAAGCACCATGTCGGCCTCCGACTCATAGTCGAGATTGGCCTGGACCGTGCAGGTCCTGAGCATCATGTCGAGACCGAGTTGGCCCACCTTGGGCATATAGGCGCGCATGATGTTGTAACGGCCCTTGGGCATGACCGGCGTCTCTTCGCGCGACCACAGGGGCGAGAAGCCCACGCCTAAGAAACCCAGGCCGATTTCGGACGCCACCGCCTTGACCTCTTCCAGGTGCTGGCCGGTTTCCTCGCAGATGTCGTGGATGGTCAGCAGCGGCGCGCCCGACAGCTCGAACTGCCCGCCGGGCTCCAGCGACACCGAGGCGCCGTTGCGCGACAGGGCGATCAGGGTTTCGTTTTCATAAATCCCCTGCCAGCCGAAACGCATCAGGCCTTTCAGCATGGCCTCGATGCCGTTGGCGCCGGCATATTCCGGGCGGCGAAGCGTATCGGTGTGGAAGACGAACTTTTCGTGCTCGGCGCCGATGCGCCAGCGCTCGCGCGGCTTACACCCGGCTTCGAAATAACCAACGAGCTCGGAAAACGACCGGAGCGGCTCTGCATCGGTATCGTAAGCCATGTGTCACCGTTCCTGTTACTGTGTAGCCAAGCCGGGCCTATATGGGCCGCCCACGGCGGAGGCACAAGTCAGCTTTGCTAAATTGGCGGACCTTTTGCGTCGTTTGTCCGGATTAAGTGAAGGGAATCCACAGATTACACAGATTTCACAGATTATTTGGCACCCGGCGGGACACGCCGGAGCCGAGACAGAAAACGCGCTTCGCGCAACTCATCATACCGCCCTGCGCACAATTGTAACCCACGGAAAAATCTGTGAAATCTGTGAAATCTTTGGATCGCCTTACTTCCAGTCCCCAGCCGCGGCCTGGAAGAGGGTAAGGGCGGAAATCGCCGCCGTATCGGCGCGCAGGATGCGCGGCCCCAGGTTCACAGGATGGACATTGGGCAAGCCTCGCAGGCGCCGGCGCTCGTCATCGTCGAACCCGCCTTCGGGGCCGATCAGTATGGCGGACCGAGAGGGATCGGACCCCTTGATGGCCTTCAACATCGGCAGGGTGCCCCTGTCACCTTCGTGCGTCGAATCCTCGTCGCCGAAAAACACCGCCGTGTAATCGAGATCGTCAAGCAGCCGGTCGAGCTTTACCGGCGCCAGGATGTCCGGCACGTCGAGCCGCTCGGTCTGCTCGGCGGCCTCGCGCGCGATCAGGGTCAGGCGCTCGACATTGGTATGGTCGGAATTGGAGC
The DNA here is from genome assembly GCA_936940865.1 of uncultured Asticcacaulis sp. Classification (GTDB taxonomy): domain Bacteria; phylum Pseudomonadota; class Alphaproteobacteria; order Caulobacterales; family Caulobacteraceae; genus Asticcacaulis. The sequence goes on from CAKZJB010000226.1 coordinate 7,295, forward strand.
GACGCGTAATCAACAGTTGAATTTTAGACGCGCCCAGTTCGGTCGCCTTCTCCACGATGGTCTCCAGCCGCGCCCGCTTGATCAGCGCCACCAGCAGGACCGGCCCCTGCCCCGCCGGCTGCGCCCGGGTCTGCCCCTCGGCGACGATCGTCACGCTTTTCTTGCCCAAGGCGTCTATGCGCGCCCGCCATTCGCCGTCGCGGCCGTTGAACACCAGGATTTCGTCACCCGGACCTTTACGCATGACCGTGGCCAGGTACCGCGACGGATCGGGCGGAAGCGTAATGGCTACGCCTTCGGCGAGGTTCGGACTGTCGGGAAGAAAAAGCCGGATCATGGCGCCTTTCTAGGCCGCGCCGACGCCCGACTCAAGCGCAACATGGCGAAGGCCGGCAGTTGCAATTCGCCGCGAAGCGATTTATTAAAAACGAAATAATAAATACCGGCCACGTAATGCGGCCGCCGACGGATGGAGAGGATAATGGCCCGTTTCGACAAGCGTACCCTGCTCAAGGCTTCGGGCGCCGGCCTGGCGCTGACCCTGGTTCCGGCGGTTGAAGCGAAAGCCAAGGCCCGCATCTCTGGCGGCGCCGCTCCGATCGAACGCGCCCTCACCGCGCCATGGCAATTCCGTCAGGCCGATACCGGCGAATGGCTGGCCGCCACCGTGCCGGGCACCGTCCACACCGACCTGCTGGCCAATAAGAAGATTTCTGATCCCTTCTACCGCACCAATGAGCGCGACCAGCAGTGGATCGACAAAAAGGATTGGGAATACCGCACGACGCTGATGATGGACGCCGCGACGCTGAAACGCGACCATGTCGAACTGGTCTTCGCGGGTCTCGATACCTATGCCGACGTCTATCTCAACGACGTGAAGGTGCTGAGCGCCGACAACATGTTCCGCGAATGGACGGCCGATATCAAGGCGCACGCCAGACCGGGCGCCAATGCTTTGCGCGTCTACTTCCATTCGCCGGTCAACGAAGGCCTGAAACGCCTCGATGCCTTCGGTTTCGTGCCCCCCGCCAGCAACGACCAGAGCGAAAACGGCGGGCTTGGCGACAAAAAGGTCAGCGTGTTCACGCGCAAGGCCGGCTATCACTACGGCTGGGACTGGGGTCCGCGCTTCGTCACCTCGGGCATCTGGCGGCCGGTGACGCTCCGTGCGTGGAACGCGGCGCGCATCAGCGACCTCAACATTGTCCAGGACAGCGTCTCGAAAGACGTGGCGCACCTGACCGCGGTCTTCGAAATCCAGGCCGACGCCGCGGCCAAGGCGACCATCAGCCTGCAAAGCCCGACCGACGCGTCGATCAGGGGCCAGGCGACGATCGATCTCAAGCCCGGCGTCAATACAGGCCGCGTCAGCGTCACCGTCGACAAGCCGAAACTTTGGTGGACCAATGGCCTGGGCGACGCCTTCCTCTATACGCTGAAGGGCCAGTTGGTCACCGCCTCCGGCGCCAGCGACAGCCGCGCGGTAAAAACCGGCTTGCGCACGCTGAAGATCGTGCAAAAGCCCGACGCCGGCGGCAAGAGCTTCTATGTCGAGCTGAACGAAGTGCCCGTTTTCATGAAGGGCGCCAACTACATCCCCAACGACAGCTTCCTGACGCGCGTGACGCCGGCCGTCTACGACCGCGTCGTCAAATCGGCGGTCGACACGCATATGAACATGCTGCGCGTCTGGGGCGGCGGCGTCTACGAAGACGACTATTTCTACGACCAGTGCGACCGTCACGGCATCCTGATCTGGCACGACTTCATGTTCGCCTGCTCGATGTATCCCGACGACCAGGCCTTCCTGGACAACGTCCGCGCCGAAGCCGTCTACAACGTCAAGCGGCTGCGCAACCACGCCTCGATCGCGCTATGGATCGGCAATAACGAGATCGATTCCGCCTGGGAAAACGACGTGCCTAACGGCGGCTGGGGCTGGAAACAGAATTACACCCAGGCTCAGCGCGACCAGTTGTGGCGCGGCTACGAAGCCATCTTTCACAAGATCCTGCCCGAAACGATCGCCGAACTCGACCCGCAGCGCACCTATCGCCCCTCGTCGCCCCTGGCCGACTGGGATGGCGCATCCGTCAAGCACGCCGATTTGGGGACGCCCACCCAGTCGGGCGATATTCACTATTGGGACGTATGGTGGGGCCAGAAGCCCTTCGCCGAATACCGCACGCATATCGGCCGCTTCATGAGCGAATACGGCTTCCAGTCCTTCCCGGAGTTCAAGACGGTCAAATCCTACGCCGAGCCCCAGGACTACGACATCTTTTCCGAGGTCATGAAGGCGCACCAGCGCTCGTCGATCGGCAACGGCACGATCAAGACCTACATGCAGCGCGACTATAAGGTCCCGGCCGACTTCCGCCAGTTCCTCTATGTCGGCCAGGTGCTGCAGGCCGAAGGCATCAAGGTCGCCATGGAGGCGCACCGCGCCCGCATGCCCTACTGCATGGGCTCATTGTTCTGGCAAATCAACGATTGCTGGCCCGTCGCCTCGTGGTCCAGCATCGACTATTACGGCCGCTGGAAGGCGCAGCAGTATTTCGCCGTAAAGGCATTCGATAAGGTCCTGGTCTCGCCGGTGCTTGGCGACGGCAAGGTGACGATCACCGCCGTCAGCGACCTGCTCACGGATCGGACCGCCGCGCTGACCTTACGCGTCATGGATTTCAACGGCAGGACGATAACGCAAAAGAGCATGCCATTGGTGCTTAAGGCTAACGCCAGCGCCGTGGCCTTTACCGGCGATGTCACCGCATTGATCGGATCTGCCAGCCCCGAAACCGTTCTGCTTCACGTTATCTTGTCGGCCGGCAAGGACCTTCTGTCGCAAAACATTCTCTACTTCGCCCCCGTCAAGGACCTGGCCTTGCCCAAGCCAGCCATCAAGACGACGGTCAAGGCGGTCGGCAACGACATCGCCATCGGCCTGGCATCGCCGACCCTGGTGAAGACCCTGTGCCTGACGCAGGAGGCCGAAGGCCGGTTCAGCGACAACTATTTCGACCTGCTGCCGGGCGAGCCCGTCATCGTCCGCTTCGCACCGGCGAAGCCCATGACGGTGAAGGCTTTCCAGGCCGGCTTGACGACGATGACCATGGCCGACGTGTCCTGACGGGTCAGCCCCGTCAATTCTCAGGCTGGCCTTCGATCAGCCTGTAGTCCGGCAGCGGCGGCGCGGCCTTAACCTCGGCATCCGATCCGAGGCGAATGACCGACGCATCGCTGCCGTCGAAAGTCTTCCACACCGGCAGTCCCCTGCCATTCGGATTTCCGGTTTTTGCGAAATTTGTCCAGTAGATCGCCATGCGTCCGGCCAGTTGCCGGTCGTCCTGCGTCCATTGCCGCGGGTCCTGGCCCAGTTGGTCGAAAGCGTACTGGATTTCAGCGCCGTGGCCCGCCCCACAGCCATAACCGCAAGGTTTTGCCGGTTCAGCCGGGACGTGGACGAATTCATAGACATAGGCCGCACCACTCTTCGCGTTTTTGTGAAGTTTTGCCCATTGCCACATGCGCCAGCCCCAGTAGTCGGTGGTCAGGCGGTTGATCGCGGACCTGGCCTCGGCGTCCGTCCTTGCAGGATAGGCCTGGAACAGGCCGGGCAAAGGCTTGCGCCCCAGCAGCGTCTCGACCAGCTCCGGGTAGCGCGCCAGGCTGAAATCCGATGTTCCCAGGATTTCCGGAGCCAGGTCCTTGCCCTCGTCGGCGTTCCAGCCGACCAGCAGCGGCACGCGGGCCGGCTGCCCCCTGCCGTAGGCGGCCGCCATGTCGGTCGGAATGAGATAGTTGTCGACCACCGGACGCGGCGACCAGGCCTGGGCGATCACGGTCTCGGTGTCGAGCTTGCGCAGATCCGAGAGGTGCGGCGCGTTCAGGGCCTTTGCCGCCGCCACCCCGTCGGCGTCGGCCTTCGCCTTGTCGAACCAGCCGTATTCGCGCCCGTCGATCGGCATGGCCATATTGCCGCTTTCGGCGATGGCGCGCTGGAACAGGCCGCGCGCCAAAGGCGAGGTCGTCAGCACGGCCACCGACTCCCCGCCGGCCGACTCCCCGAAGATGGTGACGTTGTCGGGGTTACCGCCGAAGGCCGCAATGTTGCATTTTACCCACCTGAGCGCCGCCACCTGGTCGAGCAGGCCCTGGTTGCCATCCACCTTGCCCTCGGCCGCCAGATCGGGATGCGAGAAGAAGCCGAAAATGCCGAGCCGATAATTGATGGTCACGACGATAACGCCGCGGCGCGTCAGGTGCTCGCCGTCATAACCCGCCTGCGACCCCGTGCCGCCGTAATAGCCGCCGCCATGGATCCACACCATGACGGGCAGCTTCCGGCCCTTGGCCGCCTTCGGCGCCCAGATGTTGAGATAGAGACAGTCCTCACTTTGCGGCTTGGGAATCCAGGTTGCCGTCTGGCGGCAGGCCGGCGAAAACGCGGTCGTGGCCTTCACGCCCTTCCATCCCGCCACGGGCTGCGGCGCCCGCCAGCGGTTAGCGCCCACGGGCGGCGCGGCATAGGGCACGCCGAACCAGGTCCTGACGCCGCCCTTTTCGGCGCCGGCGATCAGTCCCCCCTCGACGCGGACGGGTCCCGCCGAGACGGATGTCGCCAGCGCGGCCAGCACGCCCCCCCACAAGATGATCTTCGCCTTCATCACTCCCTCCCCTTGTCGTTTTCACGGTTGAAGCATTCTCCATCCGCGAAAGGAAGAGGACGCCGCGACTATTTCTTTTCCGCCAGGATATCGGCCCACAGGTCGGGCGTGCCATCGACGCGCACCAGGTTCGGGTAGCGCAGGCCGCCGTGGTAGTCGAGGCTGACGGTGCGGAAGTGCCCGTCCTTCTTGACCAGCAGTTCGATCGGCGCCGTGCCGGTCTTCGCCGCCTTGATGGCGTCCTTCAGGCCGTCGGCGTCGTATTCGTCGCCATTGACCGCCACGATGGTGGTGCCGATGGTCAGGCCCGCCTTGAAGGCCGGGCTGTCCCACAGGACATTGCGCAGATTGCCGTCCTTGCCGACCGCGAAGCCCAGCGAATAGCTGAAGTCGGTGAACTTGCGAAGCGTCTCGCGCCCCTTGAAATAGTCGTTGGGGGTATCGGTATAGACCAGCTTGTAACCGGCGCGCGCGATGCCGTCGAAAGGCGGCTTCTGGCCGTGGTCCTTGAGGCGCGCGTCGAGGAAGGCCTTCCAGTCGTAGGGATAGACGGCATTGAGCGCCTCGACGACATCGTCCATCGTATAGGTAAGCGTGCCCCAGTCGCCGTCGTGAACGCCGAAGAAGGCGCGGGCGAAGTCGTCGAGCGACTTTTTGCCCCCGGTCTTCTGGCGGATCAGGGTATCGGCGTCTAGCCAGATCAGGAGGCCCTGGTCGTAATATTCCTCGGACGCCTGCCAGTTCGGCCACGACTGGGCCGCGCGCTGGGCAATGATCGGATCGTTCGTCGTGTCCTGGAGATCGCGCCACTGCCGCGCCGCAAGGTTATCGTAGTAGGCGGCGAGGCTGGCTATATGGCCAAGATACTGCTCCCGGTTGTACAGGCCCGAACGCGCCGCCAGCACATTGCCCCAGTACTCCGTCTGGCCTTCGTATACCCACAGCAGCGAGTCGCGCATCGGCATCTGGTAATCGGGCGTCCACAGGTCGAAGGGCCGGCGGAACTTTCCGTTCCACGAATGCGTGAATTCGTGCGCCAGCAGATCGCGGCCGATGAACTTCTCCTTCCAGTTGGTGAAGTAGTCGGTCTCCACGCTGTTTTCCGAACTGCGGTGGTGTTCCAGCCCGATGCCGCCGAGATTGTCCGTCGCCGCCACCAGGAAATCGTAATGGTCGTAGTGATGCGCGCCGTACAGCTTATAGGCCTGCTGCACCAGCTTGCGGTGAATGGCGACGACGTCGTCGGGCACCTCAAGGCTGGAGGCCTTGTCGGCGACGATGTCGAGATGCACGGGCACGGCGGCGCCCGGATCAAGGTCCAGGCGCTTGAAATTGCGGCCGGCGAACAGGGGCGAGTCGATCAGGGTCTCGAAGCTGACCTGTTTGAAGCTAACCGTATTGTCGGCCGAGGTCGAAGCGACATCGAGGCCGGAGCCCTGGTTCCAGCCGGCCGGCAGTTTGACGCTGGCCTTCACCGGGATGCGGCTGACATAGTAGCCTGCGGGATAAAGGGTCGCGAAGGTCCATTGCAGGTTCAGCATGTCCGGCGTCACGACGACGCGCCCGATATCGCCCGTCACGGGCGCCAGGTACTGAAAGTCGGCCGTGATCTCGGTGACGCCCGCGGGAACCGTCAGGTGGAAGGCGTTGACCTCGACCGTATCGCGCGTCCATGCGATCGGCTGACCGTTGCCGGCAAAGCTGAAGCCGGCCATTTTGATGACCTCGCCGTCGGGCTCGTGGTCGCCGGGCAGCCACTTCGGCGCCAGCAGGACGACCTCACCCGCCTTGACGGGAATGGTCTCGTGAATGCGGAAAATGCGGCGCTGGATGTCGGTGGCGTCGACCGCCACCGACATGACGCCGGGATAGTCGATGTCGCGCGCCGCCGGTATGGCCGGCGGCATCGGTGCGGGCTCCGGCGCGTCCTGAGCGATGGCTTGTGCGGCGGCCAGCACAAAAAGAGACGACGTCAGGATAAGCGTGCGCTTCAGCATGCGGAAGGCTCCGATGGCATAATGTTACATCATTAACCAACATCACGCCGGCCGTTTTGTAAACCGCAAAACACACGAAGCCGGCCGCGCGGCCATCCTCTCATCCGGCGATTGCATTACCGCTGCGGTCCCGGTAATGTCCCTTCCATCGTCAGGGAGGGGGCCATGAGGATAGCCAGGGCGTCATATTTCACCGCCACGGGAATTGCCGTGGTCTTGTGTATGCCGTGGCAGGCGCTGGCCGGCGCCGTTCCCGGCTACGCCCCTGTTCCCGCCTGGGTGAAGCCGGTGCCCCTGCCCGCCGGCGCGTCTGAAAATTCCGCGTCGCCGGACGGGCCGAGGGGCGTGTTGCTTCTTCGCGCCGTCCAATACCGGTTTAGTGACGATGGCGACACGACATACGAGGAAACCGCCGCCAAGGCGCTGGTGGACGCCTCCCATACCAGTCTTCCGGATATAAGCTGGAACGCCGATACGGAATCGGTGGTCATCCACAAGGCCAGGATTCTTCGCGGCGGCAAGGTCATCGACCTCCTCGAAAACGGCCAGGCCGTCGCCGTGTCCGCCCTGCCCTCGACCCGGCCGGGCACCCTTGCCCCACCGCCGCCCACGCCTTACCGGGTCGCCAGATTCACCCCGGAGGACCTGAAAGCCGGCGACATCCTCGACGTCGCCTATTCCGTGGTTCACCGTTCCGTCATGCAGGGCACCCTGTCGGAAGCCTTGCTGACCGACAGCGAGTCGGATGCCCAGTCCCATTACGTCCGCGCCGTATGGCCCAAGTCCAAGCCGATGCAATGGCAGGGCGATGGCGCATACGCCACGGCAACCCTCCGTCACAGAACGGACGAAGACGAACTCGAATACAGCGCGACGGCAATGTCCCGCCAGGGGCTGCCGCCGATCGACGGTGGCGGGTCCGCCGGCGCCCTCGTCTTCACCGAAGCCCGTTCCTGGGCGCAGATCGCCGCGCAGGCCGCGCCCTTTTATCAGCGCGCCACCGCAATCGCGCCGTCTTCGCCCCTCCAGGCCGAAGCCGAGGCCGTCGTCCGGCAGACGCCCGATGCCCTGCAACGGCTGAAGGCCGTGGCGCAGCGCGTCAGGGAGCACGTCGGGTTCGTGCGGCAGGAGACGCCGCGCGGCGACGATCTTCCCGCTTCCGCCACCGACACCTGGACGGCCCGCCGCGGCACGGCGCCATCGCGCGCCGCCGTGCTGCTGGCATTGCTGCACGGCGCCGGCGTCACGGCCGAAGCCGTCCTTGTCCGGCCGTCCTACGATCTCGACCTTCGCACCCACCTGCCACAGTTCGGGCTGCTGAACGGCATCTATGTCCGCGCCGAGGTATCCGGACAGGCCTACTGGATCGATCCGTCCCGGGTCGACGGCCCGCTGCTGCTGCCGGCCCCGGACTATCCGGTCCGCGACGGCCTGCCGGTCCGGGCGCCGGCCGGCGACCTGACACCTGTCGTCCGAAGCCCGCTGGCCGAACCGCTCAGCGATACGCATATCGTCATCGATGCGTCCGCGGGCCAGGATACGCCGGCCGGCGTGCACATCACCACGACCTTGCGCGGCCAGCAGGTGCGATATTCGGGCATTCACGTCGACGGAGGCCTGCCCGTCACGGTCGACGGCGATATCCGCCGCTGGTTCAGCCAGCGATACCGATGGATCGATGCCGATCGCGTCGCCGAGACCTACGATGCGGCGGCTGGCGAACTCACCCTGACGCTCGACGGCAAGGGGCGCCTAAGCTGGACGGTCCAGAAGGACGACCCGCGACGCATCCTGCCCCTGGAAGGGTTCCAGGTCCAGCCCTCCTATTTTCCGCAGACGGAGACCGGCGCGACGGCGCCCGTGCGTCCGGCCTACGACCATCTGATCGAAGAGGTCCGCCTGCCCGATGGCGGCAAGGGATATGCCGTCAGCGGCGCCCCGGTCGACAAGACCATCCTTGGCGTCAACTATCGCCGGACCGCCACCCTGAAGGACGGGGTCGCCACCCTCGAACTCACGGCGCGCTCGGTGGCCGACACCGTCGCGGCGGCCGATGCCAAAGCTGGAAACGCCGAAGCCGTCGCGTTGCGAAGCGACGCAGCCCGCATCGTTTCGGTGGCCGACTATACGCAGAGCACCGCCGACAGGCAGTTCGCCGCCGCCCATGCGCCGACAAGCGCCCATGGCCATATCGTGCGCGGACTGGCCTATCTCGAAGCCCGGGAAAGCGGACCGGCGCTCGACGATTTCGATGCGGCGCTGAAGCTGGTACCCGATTCACCGGAAGCCCTGACGGGCCGCGCGGCCGCCAGGGCGCTGTCCCGGGACTTCGACGGCGCCGTCGCCGACTATCAGGCATCTCTGGCGATCGATCCGCGCCAGCCCGGCGCGCTTGCCGGCCTCGGCGCGATGCTGATGGAGCGCAAGGATTATGACGGCGCCCTGGCCGCCTATGCCAGGGTGCTGGAGATTTTGCCCGCCGCTTCGCGAATCCATGCCCTGCGGGCCGGCGCCCTGGCGCAAAAGGGCCTCTTGCCGGAGGCGCTCTCCGAAGCCCAGGCGGAACTGAAGGCCGATCCCAGGTCCGCGCTCGGTCACCGTGCCGTGGTGGACATCTATATCCGGATGGGCAAACGCGACGAAGCCATCGCGGCGGCACGCCTGGGGCTGGCCGCCAATCCCGACGATGCCTGGCTGCACGGTCAACTGGCCGCCCTCCTGGGCTGCCTGTCGGAAATACCCGGCCCGTGCACGCGCGACGAGAAAGCCGCGACGGAAGAGGTCGACAGGGCCATCGCCCTGCATCCGACGGCCTATGACTACGCCAACCGGGCGCAACTGCGCCCCTCCGCCGACAAGGCGGACCGCCTGGCCGACCTCGATGCCGCGCTCGCGCTCGAACCGCAGTCGGTCTTCGCCCTGACGACGCGGGCAGCCCTTTATCTTTCGACGAAGGACTACGACTTGGCCCTGGCGGATCTGGCCGTGGTCCTGGCCAAGGCGCCCGGAGACCTGCAGGCCATTCACGTCCGGGCGCTCGTCTACGAAAAACAGAAGCGGTTCGACCTGTCGAGGGCCGACTTCGAGACCTTGCTGGCCGGCGACCCCGACAATCCGCAGTGGCTGAATTCGCTTTGCTGGTCGCGCGCCACGCAGGGCGTCGAGCTCGACAAGGCGCTGGACGCCTGCAACGCCGCCATCCGCCGGCGCCCGATCGGCAACTATTACGACAGCCGCGGACTGGTTTATCTGCGGCTCGGCAGGCTCGACGAGGCCATTGCCGACTACGACCAGGCGCTCAAGCTATCCCCCGCCTTGGCCGGAAGCCTTTACGGCCGTGGCAACGCCAAGCTGCGCAAGGGGCTGACTGCGGACGGCAATACCGATATCGCCCGGGCAAAGGCGATCCGCGCCGACGTGGCCGACGAATTCGCCGGTTACGGCGTGACGCCGTAACCGGCCCGTCCCGGGATCACCGGCCGATCTGACGGCTTATCCGGTTTTCCTGGTGGTTCAGGCGGTGCTGTTCGGCACGCGTCAGGTGGCCGTGGTGCCTGGACGCATCGAAACGCTCCTCGGCGCGGATACCGCGGTCTTCGGCGCGCAGTTCGTGCGCCTGGCGGCGGGTCAGGTCGCCTTCACGGCGCTCTTCCGCGATGCGATGATGCTGGTAGTCGAGGCGCGCATTGACTTCGGCGCGGCGCGGATGGTGGTGCTGCCACGGCGTGGCGGCCGCCGCCGAACCGGCAATGGCGGCCGACGTCAGGGCGGCGGCCAGGGACAGGGTAATCAGGATTTGCTTCTTCATGGCTTGGACCTTTCGAAATCCGCATCTCATGCGGTAAAGCGACCTTAGGCCCCGCAGTCTGAACGGAGGCGGAGACCGCCTATTATTTTGGGTTCATGCGGCCGCCCGGTTCGCGGCCGGAATATTTCAATTTCGACACACGAAAGACGGTGCTTGGCAAATCGGCGCGTCTGAGGCAGGTATTTAATCTGACATAAAGGCATAATCCGGCACACCGGGCACCATAAAGGGAGACCACCATGACCATCCGCCGCCTTGCCGCCGCCATTTCCGTCCTCGCCCTTGCCGCCGCTTCGGCTGCCCATGCTGAGGATGCTCCGAAATTCGCCCGCATCTTCGGCGACCACTCCGTCCTGCAGCGCGGGGCTTCCGCCAATGTCTGGGGTACCGCCGCACCGTCGCAAACGGTGACGGTCGCGTTCAACGGCCAGACCGTCACCGCCATGGCTGACGCCAAGGGCAAGTGGCGCACTCAGCTGACAGGCCTCAAGCCCGGCGGCCCCTATACCCTGACCGCGACGGCCGGCACCGCCACCACAACGCTCAACGACATCATGGTCGGCGACGTCTATCTGTGCGGCGGCCAGTCGAACATGCAGTTCCCGGCCCGGCTTTCGACCGGCGCCTGGGGCGAGATCGGCGCGTCGTACAACCCAAATATCCGCTTCATCAAGATCGACAACGACAGCGAGCCGGCTCCGCTCGACGACCTCAAGACGCCGGCCGCCTGGAAGGTCGCCGGCCCCGACACCACCGGCGATATCTCGGCGGTCTGCTATTACATGTCGAAGACGCTGCAGAAGGAACAGAACGTTCCCGTCGGCTTCATCGACAGCGACTGGGGCGGCACGACCATCCAGGGCTGGATCAGCGCCGGCGCGCTGCGCACCATGCCCGGCTACGCCAAGGACATCGACCTGGTCGCGGCCTACGCCGTTTCGCCGGAAAAGGCGATGGCCCAGCAGGGCGCCGACCTGGAAGCCTGGTGGGATGGCCGCGACCCGACCATGAAGACGCAACGCGCCTATATCTCACCCAAGTTCAATGACGCCGCCTGGCCCAGCCTCATACCCACCAGTTCCTGGAAGGACACGGGGATAGCCGAGTTCAGGGATTTTGACGGCGTGGCATGGTTCCGCACCACGGTAACGCTCACCGACGCCCAGGCGAAGACGGCCAACGAACTGACGCTCGGTCCGATCGATACCTACGACACGACCTGGGTTAACGGCGTGCGCGTCGGCGGCGCCGCCATGCCGTGGATGTGGCGCGATTACAAGGTCCCGGCCGGCGCCTTCAAGCCAGGCGTCAATGTTATCGTCATCCGTGTCCTGTCGGGCGGCGGCGGCAACGGCGGCCTGACCGGCCAGGTGCAGTTCCGCGGCATCAAGACCAGCGACGGCCAGTACATCCCCCTCAATGCGCCGTGGAAGTACAAGGCCACTACGCGCCTCAAGGGCCTGTCGATACCGCCGGCGCCGTGGGACGTGCCGACCAGCCTGACCACGCTTTACAACGGCATGATCGCGCCGCTGGCCGGCTATACGGTCAAGCTGACGGCCTGGTACCAGGGCGAGGCCAATGCCGGCGCCGCCAAGGAATACCAGGCTCTGCTGCCGCTGATGATGAACGACTGGCGCAAGGCCTGGGGCCAGCCGGACATGCCCTTCCTGGTGGCGCAACTGTCGTCCTTCGGATCGGTGTCGACCCAGCCCGGTCCGTCCGGCTGGGCGGAACTGCGCGAAGCCCAGGCGCTGGCGGTCAAGGGCGATCCCCATGCGGCGCTGGCCGTCACCCTCGACGTCGGCGACCGCACCGATATCCACCCGACACAGAAGAATATCGTCGGCCAGCGCCTCGCCCGCGGCGCGCGCGCCGTCGCCTATGGCGAGGCGGTGACGCCGGGCGGTCCGGAAGCGACCGGCGTTACCCGTTCTGGCAGCGACCTGGTGATCAGCTTCAAGGATACGAACGGCGGCCTGCGCAGCTACAGCTCCGACACCGCCATCGGCTTCGAAGTCTGCGCCGGCGACGCCTGCAAGTACGCCATCGCCGTGCCGTCGGGCGATACGGTCGTGCTGAAAGGCGCCAACGCCCCCGGGATTACCAGCGTGCGCTACGCCTGGTCGGATGCGCCCTATGTCAACCTCTACAGCGCCGACGACCTGCCGGCGGTGCCGTTCCGCCTCGACGTGAAATAGAGGCTTCCTGCCTTGACGCCGGGGAGCGGGCGGTCCATCTGCCAAGCCATGGATACCCCTCCCCGCCTTTCGCTGGCGCCCGGCACCGAAGCCCTGGTCTTCGACTGCGACGGGACGCTGGCCGACACCTTCGCCGCCCATTTCCGCTGCTTTCGCGACGTCATGCGCGACCTCGACTATGCGTTCGAAGCCGACTTCTACGCCGCACGCCTCGGCCTGTCCCGTACCCTGCTCTTGAAAGCCATTGCTGAAACGCACGGCGTCGCGCTTGACGATGCCGAAATCGCCCGGCGCACCGTCGCGGCCTTTCCCGGCTATGTCGGCGCCGTCACGCCTATTGCCGTGACCTGCGACCTGGCGCGCGCCCATCACGGCCGACTGAAAATGGCCGTGGCCTCGGCCGGTACGGGCACGATCGTCCGCTCGATCCTGGACACGATCGGCATGTCGCCGCTGTTCGACGCCGTCGTCACCATCGAGGATGTCGCGCGCGGCAAGCCGCACCCTGACATCTACCTCGCCGCCGCCGACCGGCTGAAGGTGCCGCCCGCCAGGGCCCAGGCCTTCGAAGACAGCGACGAAGGCCTGGAGGCCGCGCGCACGGCCGGTATGCATGTGACGGATATACGGGCCTATTACCGCACCGATCCGGCCCGCTGGTAACAAGGCGCCTCTTTCGGAGCGCCTGTTTCCTTATTTCTTTTCGGCCAGAATATCATCCAGAAGCGCAGGCGTGCCTTCGATTCGCTCCAGGCGCGGATAGCGCAGGCCGCCGTGATAGTCGATCCTGATCGTCTTGACGTAGTCGTCGACCTTGACGACCAGCTCGATCGGCTCGGACCCGGTCTTTGCGTCCGTGATCGCGGCCTTGAGCGTGTCGACATCGGCGGTGCGGCCGTTGACGGCGATCAGCGTGCCGCCCGGCGCCATGCCCGCCTTGAAGGCCGGGCTGTCCCACAGCACGCTTGCGATCGTCATGTCCTTGGCGATCGAAATCCCGATCGAATAGGCGAAGCTGTTCGCCTTGCGGCGGGTTTCCAGCGCCTTGTAAAAATCGGTCGGCGTATCGGTATAGACCAGTTTATAGCCCCCGCGCTTGAGCCCGTCGAGCGGCGCACCGTGGCCGTCGTCCGGCCCGTGACCATCGAGCCGCGTGCGCAGGAAGGTCGCCCAGTCGTAAGGATATACGCTGTTCAGCGTCTTAACGACGTCGTCGAAGTTGTAGGTCGTGACGCCCCAGTCGCCGTTCTTGATGCCAAAAAAGGCCTGGGCGAAGTCGTCGAGCGACTTCTTGCCACCGGTCTTTTCGCGGATCAGGGTGTCGGCGTCGAGCCAGATCAGCAGACCCTCGCTGTAATAGTCCTCCGAGCGCTGGTTCGACGGCCACGGCAGGGTGGCGCGCGAGGCGATGATCGGATCGTTGGTGGTGTCCTGCAGCGCCCGCCACTTGCGCGCCGGCAGGTTGTCGTACGATGCCGCCGTGATCGCCAGATATTCCAGTTCCTGTTGCTGGGTATATAGGCCCGAACGCGCCGCCAGGACCTGGCCCCAGTACTGGGTCTGGCCCTCATACACCCACAGCAGCGAGTCGCGCATCGGCACCTGGAAGTTCGGCGTCCACAGGTCCCAGCCGCGGCGGAACTTGCCGTTCCACGAATGCGTCATCTCATGCGACAGCAGATCGCGACCGACGAACGCCGTCTTCCATTCGGTGAAATAGTTGGTCTGCACGCCGTCTTCCGACGAACGATGGTGCTCAAGCCCGATGCCGCCCAGCTTATCCGACGCCGACACCAGGAAGTCGTAGTGGTCGTAATGGTGGGCGCCGTAAAGCTTGTAGGCCTGCTGGATCAGCTTGCGGTGGACGGCCAGGGCTTCGTCGGTCGCCACGATCTGGTCGGGCTTGTCGCCCATGACGTTCATCCGCACCGGCACGGGCCCGCCGGGATCGAGATCGTAGGTCTTGAAATACTTGCCGATATAGACCGGGGAATCGACCAGGGTGTCGTAGTCGGTCGTCTTGAAGGTGACGGTGCCGTCCTCTTTCGTCGCCGTATCGAGGCCCGTGGCATAGCCCCAGCCGGCCGGGAATTTGATCGTTGCATTGACCGGAATGCGGCTGGCATAAAAGCCCGCCGGATACATCGACGCGAAGTTCCATTGCAGGTCGATCATCTCCTGCGTCATGACGATACGCGACACATTCGACGTCGATGGCGCCAGGTAGGTGAAATCGACCGTGACTGTCTTGGCGCCATGCGGCACATCGACGTGCCAGGCGTACATATCGACCGGATCGCGCGTCCATTCCAGGCGCTTGTCCCCGGCGTGGACGTAGATGTCGGCGATGCGCTGCAGGTCGGTGCCGGGCGAATGGTGGCCGGGGATCCACTTGGGCAGCATGAAGACGAAGTCGCCGGCTTTTTCGACCGGAATGACCTCATGGACCTTGAAGAGGCGATGGTCGAGATCGGTCATGTCGACCGTGATGTCGAGCGGCGCCACATAGGGCACGTCCTTCGGTCCGGCAATGGCGGGCGATGGCGGCGCGGCCACCTGAGCCAGGGCGTGGGACGAAACCAGTCCGGCCGCAAGGGCAAGGACGCTGACGAAGGACAAGACGTGCCGGGACATGAACGCTCCTGAAACCGTATACAGTTCTCAACGAAGCGCAGATCGTTGCGGATGTAAAGATACCACCAGAAACATTACGGATCGGTAATGCTAACTTTCAATCGCTAACTGAATGGTGGCGTACCATTGTCCGGCCGTGGCTATCGCCCGTGACACTCGCGGGCTTCATTACTTCTCCTCTCCCCACTTGAGGGGAGAGGAAGGCGCGAAGCGCCAAGGTGAGGGGTAAACCGGCAGAAGATGCGCGCGCAGAGAGCGCGGCATATACCCTCATCCGGCCCTGCGGGCCACCTTCTCCCCTATTCAAGGGGAGAAGGGAAGCCGGTCAATACTCTAAATGTGAAATTCGACACCTCTGCGGGCGAGCCGAAGGGTTAACCTCGTACCCTCACGCCGAGGGCCTTCAAGGACGCGGAAATGGCGTCCGGATTGAAATTGCCGGAAATCGCGGTCTTGAGGCTTTCACGAGCGTCGTTGCTCAGCTCACCATGTGTCATTAGCTTTCGCGGATCGCGCCACTCGGCGAACCAAGGTTCAGCTACTTCTGTTAGGTATAGGCCGAGTTCTTCGATACACCTCTCGTAGGTATCGCCGGTTTTGGCATTGAAGCGGTGATGATACGCATAGCCCGTTACCCTCCGCGCAGGGTCACTAATGATCCCGATTGCACCACCTGCAATAGGGGCGCTGAGCACCCGAATACTAAGCATCACGCGGATATCAACGCGTGGGGCTCTTGGAGCTCCGTAAGTGCTTCCGTGCCGGTGGAAATATATGCTTTCGGCGCAGAAATCGTTCGTCCGTACCCACAGTCGGTTCTTAGTTTTATGAAACCCATAAAGACCAGCGATCACCGAAAAATCAGCACAAACACGCTTCATTCCATCCGCGACAACTTGCGAAAACTCCCCCATTTATAGGCCTACTCCGGCAAGGGAATGAATTCGAGCTCGTCGCCCGGCACCTTGGGGAAGCGCCCTTCTTTCCAGTCAGCCTTGGCCTGTTCGATGCGTTCGGGCCGCGACGACACGAAATTCCAGTAGATATGGCGTTCGCTCAGGTGCTCGCCGCCAATGACGACAAAATGGGCGCGCGTGGTGGCATGCACCTGGACGAAGGCACCGGGCTTCAAGACCGCCATGCTGCCCTTTTCCACGGCCAGCCCGTCGATATCGAGCTCACCGTCGCAGACATAGATGGCGCGCTCTTCCACGCCCATCGGCACCTGAAACTGCGCCCCGGCCTTCAGCCGCGCCTCCAGATAGAGCGTCTTCGCATAGGTCCTGACCGGCGACTTCAGCCCGAAGGCCTCGCCCATCATGACGCGCACCGCCGCCTGGCCGTCGTCATACTCCGGGACGGCCGAAGCCTCGTAATGGAAGAAGGCCGGATCGGCTTCCTCGTCCGCCTCGGGCAGGGCCAGCCACAGTTGCAACCCGTCGAGACGGCGCGGCCGCTGGAAGGTCTCGGGGTTTTCGCGTTCGGAATGGACGATGCCGCGGCCGGCCACCATCAGGTTGATGTCGCCCGGCGAGACGACGCAGTTCGAACCCAGCGAGTCGCGGTGGAGGATATGGCCTTCGAACAGGTAGGTGACCGTGGCCAGGTTGATGTGCGGGTGCGGCCGGACATCGACGCCCTGGCCGGGCGCGAAATCGGCCGGCCCCATATGGTCGAAGAATATCCACGGCCCGACCATGCGGTGCTTGGCGAACGGCAGGACACGGCGGACGACGAATCCTCCGAGGTCCTTTTCCCGCGCCGGAATGGTAAGGATCACGCTGTCGGGAAGCGTTGTGTCGGTCATGGCCTCTCTCTTCAGTGCCGGTGTCTGCGGCGGTGTTTGCGGGCCGGCGCCTTGTCGTCGGCGATCGGGGTCATGGACGTGCCGGCCTCCGAACCGGGCGCCGGTGCCGGCGACGCCTTGGCGATCAGGTCGATGCTGGTCATCAGCGGCAGGTCGCGCTTGCCCACTGTGTCGTGCAGGGTAGCCTTGACCGTATAGGTGCCGGCCGGATCTTCCGGATCGAAACTCAGCAGTACCACGCGGCTGCGGTTGTCGAAGACGCCGCCGGCCGGAACCTTGCCGTGGACGGCCTCCAGGCCGCGATAATCGCTGGCGCCGTAAAGCTTTCCGTCGGGGCGAAAGACCTGGAGGTCGTAGGTGACGTCGGCCGCGCCGGCCTCGTCGAGTTGCGGGCCGGTGAAGACGACTTTCAAGGCCAGGTCCGCGCCAGGCTCCGCGCGCGCCACGCGATCGAGATGCCGCGTGCCCGGCTGGCCGAAAGCCGCCATTTCGGATTTCGGAATGACGACCAGCATGCCCGACAGGGGGCCGTTACGGTCGGGAAAGCCGGCTGCCGGATCATAGGTCGTGGTTTTGGGCGCGTCGGGCGCGGTTTCCACCACCGCCCCCCCCGCGGGCGCCGCCGGGGCCGGCGTCACCGTGGTCTTCTTCTTTTTGCGATGATGCGTGCGGGCTTCCGCGCCGCCGCCCACGGCTACGACGGCCGCAAGCCCGAGACATCCGATCAAAAACCGACGACGCATGCCGTACTCCCCTTATTCGCGGGCGGACTATGTCACGCGCTTCCTGACCGGACAAGGCTGGATCGGGAATGGTCTACAGCCTGTACTGCAACGCCACCCAGGTCTTGGTTCGCGACGCCGGCGCGCCGGCGGCCGGGCCTTTTTCGAAGTCGGCATATTTCAGCATCGCCGACAGGTGCGGCGTCAGTTGCGCAGTAGCGACCGCATCCCATTCCGTACCTATACGGGCGCTGCCGATGTCCGTGCGGAAGTCGTGATAGACCGCGCTCAAGACCGGTTTGAACCCGCCCGGCAGGTTGATCGCAATCGTCGCACTGAGGTCGTCAAGCCCGTTCACGAAGGTCTTGTTGCCGCCGGTCGCCGAAAACGCGTCGGCAAAGCCCTGGAAGGCATGGGCGCTGGTCAGGGGCGCCACGAAGCCGACCGTACCGTTGCCGCTTAAGGATTCATAGTTCAGCTTGCCGGACCACAGCCGGGTGGCGGCGCTGACCTCGACCATGCTTTCATGCAGATGGAAGGACTGCGGATTTTCACCGCCATTGCGTTCGCCGGCGTACTGGGCGACGTAGCCGAAAGTGGTGCCGCCACGCGCCAGGCTGCCGCTGGCGCGCAGGCCGCCGATATCGACCGATGAGGCGCGCGCATTGGCCGCGTCCGCCGCGAACGGGTTGGTCGCCGCCGTGGAAAACCGCAAGACATAGGCGAAGCCGGTCAGCTTCAGGGCCGGACTTACCGGATAGCCGGCGTTGACCAGCCAGCTGCGCGCGTTCCAGTCCTTCTCATCGCCGACCACGCGGTCGATGCGGCTGAGATAGGCCGTGGTGAGGTTGAGCTTGCCGACAGCCGTGTCGAAGCGGACCCCGTCGAAGACCTGATCGTCCTGGCGCCAGCCGGAATTGCCGACAAAGCGCGCGTCGTCGAGGATGATGCGCTGGCGGCCGAAGGTCAGGGCCGTGGTCCCGGACGGCGCCCATTGCACTTGCGCGCGGTGCAGTTCGACGACCTGCGGGTCGGTGACGGTCGGATAGGCGGTCTTGCCGTTGACGGTGGAATTGTAGCGTTCGATCGGCGCGGCCGTTGCTTCGATTTCGACCAGGGCCGACCAGTTGTGGAAGGCGCCTGTCTGCCAGCCGACGCGGTTGCGCCAGGTCAGGGCCTCGGCGTTTTTGGCGAAACCGGTCTGTTCGACATTTTCAAGGCGCAGGTTCGACTCGAAGATCGGCTTGGAGGTGGCCAGCGCGTGATCGAACGCTGCGTCGGCCAGGGCGTGACTTGCAGCCGCCAGCGACAGCGTCGCCGTCCCGGCCACGAGGAGTGTTTTGTAAGACATGGGAAATCCTTGCGGCGCCTGCGCCGCCTCATGTTCGGCGATGGAAAAAATGGGCGGCGCTCCGGGATAAAGCGCCGCCCGATCAGCAGTTCAGCGGGAGGAACTACGCTGCGGCGTTGTCGGGCACTTCGCCCAGCTCGCCCGTCTCGCGGGCCTTCTTGCCGTAGACGACTTCGAACAGCGGCGACGCCATGACAGTGGTTACGATGGCCATGAAGACCAGCATCGAGAACAGGGTCGGTCCGATAATGCCCTTTTGCAGGCCGATATTGACGATGATGAGTTCCATCAGGCCGCGCGAGTTCATCAGCGTGCCGATGCCCAGCGCCGTGCGGTTGTCTTCTCCGGTCAGGCGGGCCGCCAGGTAGCAAGCCAGGAACTTGGCTGCGATCGAGGCGACCAGGATACCGGCGGCGATGAGCAGCAACATGGGCGTGTTGACCATGTCGAGGCGGGTATTGAGGCCGGAATAGGTGAAGAACATCGGCAGCAGGACGATGACAGCGAAGGGCTCGACCTTCTTCTTCAGTTCCTGCACGAACTTGCCGCGCGGCATGGCCGTGCCCAGGATGAAACCGCCGAAGATGGCGTGAATGCCGACCGCGTCCATGAAGAAGGCCGCGACGAAAAAGCAGATCATGGTGATGGCCATGACCGTATAGGTCATTTCGCCGCGTTCCTCGACCATCTTGCCCAGCGGCGCCAGCAGGTGGCGGCCGATGAAGATGCAGAACAGGGCGAAAGCCAGGCCGCCGCCGATCGCCATGACCGCAACGCCCGGACCGGCGCCGAAGGTGGCCAGCACGACGGCCAGCACGCACCACGAGGCCGCGTCGTCGAAGGCGCCGGCCGTGAGGGACAGGGTGCCGAGCGAAGAATTCGACAGGCCGCGCTCATGGATGATCCGCGCCAGCATGGGAAAGGCGGTCAGGGCGATACAGGCGCCAAGGAACAGCGTCGCCTGCGGCTGGGTAATCTTGTCGCTGAACAGGCCCGGGACCTTCAGCAGCCACGGCGCGATCAGGATGGCCAGCGCGAACGGCGTGGCGATGCCGGCCAGCGACACGACCATCGCACTCAGGCCCTTGGACTTGAAGTGATCCCCCCGGAATCCGGTTCCCACCATGAACATGTAGAGTCCGACGCCGAACTGCGCACCGGTATAGAGGACGCTTCGGCTTTCCTTGGGGAACAGCGCGCCCTGGATGTCCGGGAAGAACAGCCCGAGCAGCGATGGCCCAAGTACGACGCCGGCGATCATTTCGCCGACCACCTGGGGCTGCCCCAGGAACTTTTGGCCCAGCCAGCCGACGACGCGGCAGGTGACGATGATCACGGCCAGTTGCAGGAAGAAGTGCACGGAAAAATCGCCGGGGGCGTAGGTGTGCGTTACGCCGTCGGGGCCCAGCGGACCGTGGGGCGACAGAATATTCTGAAACTCGTGGACGGTTTTCGCCCAGGTGTCGGGCGGCAACAGATCGATGATCACGGACATCTCCCTTGGGAAAGGTTTGTTATGCGGCGGCTCAGGCGGCGGCCTTGTGCATAGAAAGGGTGAAAATCCGCGACGGCGTCAAACAAAAAATATGGCGCCACATTGAAAACAAGTCATTTATTTTACTCAAAATTTTTTTTGTTGCCCGCCCGCTACACTGTAGTAATGTAGGAACAAATTTCGACCGTCTATTGAGTCTACGTAGCAACATAATGAGGACATCATGGGCACCATGTCCAGCCGTGAATTCAACCAGGATGTCGGCAAGGCCAAACGGGTCGCGCGAATCGAGCCTGTCTTCATTACCGATCGCGGCCGGCCGACCCATGTGCTGATGAGCTTCGAAGCCTTCCGCCAGATCAGCGGCCAGACCGAAAGCATTATCGATCTCCTGGCCATGGAGGAGGAGGTCGAGGTCGGCGCCGCCGGCGACGCGTGGGACAATCCGCGCGGGACTGGGTTCTAGGCGATGTTCCTGCTGGATACCCCCGTCGTCGCCGAACTGAGCAAGGCCAAGTCCGGCCGCGCCGATGAACACGTCACCCACTGGGCGTCGGGCGTGGCCCGGCACAATCTTTTCGTATCGGTCCTCAGCCTGATCGAACTCGATTCCGGCGTGGCGGACCTGGAAAAATCGGATCGCACCCGCGGCGCGGCGGCGCGCGCCTGGCTGGAGGAGGCCGTGCCGCGGGCCTTCGAGGGCCGCATCCTGCCGGTCGATATAGAGGTCGTAAAACGAAGGGCCGCCCTGCCTCACGAC
Source organism: uncultured Asticcacaulis sp. (assembly GCA_936940865.1). Taxonomy (GTDB): domain Bacteria; phylum Pseudomonadota; class Alphaproteobacteria; order Caulobacterales; family Caulobacteraceae; genus Asticcacaulis. The sequence goes on from CAKZJB010000226.1 coordinate 28,740, forward strand.
GGCAGGAGCGATCGCAACGCCGTGCTGGCGGCCACCGCCCTGGTCCATGGCCTGACGCTGGCGACGCGCACGCCGTCGGCCTATCGATTCAGCCGCGTCAAGCTGTTCAATCCGTGGGGCTATACGCCAGAGGAAGGCGAGGATCTCGGCGAGGACTGGCAACAGGTCGCACGCTCGGGCCCCATGTGGCTCAAGAACCTGTTCCTGCGGTTTTAGAGAAACGCTTTCAGCGCCATCCACTCCGCTCGCTTGGCGTCGAACGGCTTCGTATAGGCGGCGCTGCTCGACGGCAGCGAAATCAAGACATGGCCGGCCTCGGCGCCGAGTTGCTTGCGGCCTATGTCGGCGGCGGTCCCTCCGTTGAATGCAATGGCTTTGAGATTCGGCAGGCCGCCCACCAATTCATGCAAGGCGTTAGGCGCATGATCGCGGATACGGCCGTCGAGACTGCCGCTGCGGCGGGCCTGGCGGATGACGTCCCAAAGACCGACGCGATGACGCAGCAGGGTCTTCAAACGCGTTTCGTAGGGCAAGTGCGCCAGGTCGGCGCCTACAACGGCACCGATCAGGCGCCAGAACTGGTTGGTCGGATGCGCGTAGTACTGCTGACGCGCCAACGAAACCTCGCCCGGAAGGCTGCCGAGAACCAGGACACGCACATGCGCGTCAGCGACCGGAGGAAATGACGACTTGAAGGGTTCCGAAGACATGCATGTTTCAGGTTGCCGCGCTTTCGATGCGCGCCCATCGCCGCCGCTCGGACATGCGGTGGCTGATTGTACCGATGAGTACAGCGATCAATACGCCCTCGCCGCCCCACAATCCTGTCGCGACCGCATAGGGATATACCCCGAATCCCGCCAACCGGGCAGCGGCGTGGCCGACCACAGTATCAAGTTGCAGAGCTGCTAGAAAGATCGGCCAGACCTTGCGCGACCGCAAGGACAGGATGATAAACAGGCACAGGGTGACCAGATCGATGATTTCTACCCATACTCCCGGACCTTTCCCTGCATGGGATTGTACGATCATCGATAACAGCCATTCGGTAAGCAGAATGAGTGCGCCGAGCCGCTCGGTGCGCCCTCCCCACGAGATACACCAAGCACATGTATATGTTGCCACGGCCGTCATGCCATACTGCCAGAAGAAGTTTATAAAGTTCATGCCATAGACAGTCCGCAGCAGATTCCAGAAGACGCGAGACAACATTGTAAAGCATACGAATGCGGAGAAGCATATGCGTAGCTTTGCTTTTTCCGCGAATACAAAAAAACGGCCGCCCCCCCGGCGCGGCCGTTTCAACTCCCCCTCGTTTAACCGGCAGCGTATGTAGCTTAGGCCGCTGTCCGGTTATCATCAACCACGTGGAACCCTGTCTGCGGGGGCGGAGTGGTCTTGTCTGTATTTCCACCGGCGACTGCTCCGCAGCCAATCTGAGTCTTGACAGTATCTAGCGCCCCATGAGCTTTTACCATGGCCCCCCTGGCGTTCGACAGCATGGTGATGGTTTCGACCAGCGCCCCCATGGCGTCCTGTCCGATGACCATGGACAGGTTCGATTCGAGCCGCATCCGGCCAAGATTGCTGGCCAGCGCGGTGACTTCGCACAACGCCGCTTCGACCGCATTTTCCGCCTGGATCAGTTGTTCGGCGCCCCGCCGCGCCATTTCTGCTCGCTTCATTCTATTCTCCAAAAAGCCGTTCCCGCCGGCCGTGAAAGGCCGGCGGCGATGGTCAGCCGGCCTGATGCCTCAATTCCTTGATCGCCTGCATGGTGCCGACGGCCGCCTCGATCATGCCTCCGGTCGCCAGCATGAGCAGGAAACCGGTGAGCGCGATCAGCCCCAGCCACTGGACCGTGTTAAGCGACTTCAGCCATCGCTCGAACCCACCCCATCGTCCGTCAGCCAGGCTGTCGCCGCGACCATCGTAAAGATCGCCTTCTCGCTGCCGGCGCTCTTGTCCAGCGTCTGCAGCGTATGGAGCGTATCGTCGATCTGGGCCTGCTTGCCAGGAGCTGCCAGCATCCGCCAGGCGGTCTCGAGATCGCTCCAGCGGACCAGGAAGTATTGTTCGTTCGGGAGATAGGGCGTGTTCATGTCCCGACAGTGGCACAGGCTCCCCAGCCTCCGCCATCGGCCTTGAAGGCCATCCTCCTTCAGGGAGGATACCCCCCTCCTTCAACGTCCTGGCTTCATACGCCACAAGGAGTTTTGCCGCGTCGCGGCTGGAGGCCACACCCAGGCGCCGACGCGCCGCGTCGGTATGGGTCTTGACCGTGCTTTCGCTGATGTCGAGCACGCGGGCCACCTCCTTGGCCTGCAGATGCTGGGCGATCAGCCGAAGGATTTCCTTTTGCCGTTCCGACAGCGCCTCGACGCGTGATGCCTGCTCATTCACTCTTGAACCCCTTGCCTGGAATCGCCCGCAGCAAAAACCGAAGACCAACTTCCACTTGTAAATGATAATCAGAAAACACGCCAAATTTCCAGAGGCTGCGATAGTTCCGCATACCGGGTCACGGGTGGCCGCGCGACATAACGGCAAGGACGACCCATTGCGCAGGCGACCGGCCGAACCGGCGGGCGCCGGGATTGCCTGCATGCGAGCGCCTGCAGTCGAATCTTGCCTGGTCCACCTCGACGATGAGCCGCGAAGCGCCGGCTTCCACGACCCGGCCGTTGCGCACCAGGCCGCTGTCCGTCGTGAAATCTATCTCGTCGCCGGCATGGATGGGCTCCCCCGGCAGGCTGAATTCAGCGCCGGCGGCCAGGCGGGGCGAGAACAGGGAAGCGGCAAGGGGCATGGATTCGAGGCCAGACGATTCGGTGGAGATGATCCCGGGCCCGGGCTCATAGCCAACTCATAGCCAACCATGTGAACATTTTCCAATGTCCGATTGCCTTTCAAAAACAAATTGGCTAAGCACGGATTGTACGGAGACGTGGCCGAGAGGCTGAAGGCACTCGTTTGCTAAATGAGCATACCCCTAAAAGGGTATCATGGGTTCGAATCCCATCGTCTCCGCCACTTAAAAGGCCAGGCCTCCCCTTGGAGGCCTGGCCTTTTAAGTTTCGGGCCGATGAGGCTTCGGAACCCATTGGGTTCGAAACGAGGGATTGGCCTGGGCCAATCCCGAATTCTACGAAGCGAAGCGTAGTCAAACGAGTGATTTGCTCCGCAAATCGCGAGTTCGGCGTAGCGCAGAGCAGCCAATCCCATCGTCTTTCCCACGAAGGACGGATCCCCTCCCGGAAACCGTTGACGCTCCTCAAGGAACATGCGCTGATATCCCCGGCCCCGAGGACGGCACCATGAGCGATTCCGATCCCGCAGACGACGACCCCATCGAAGCGGAAACCGTGGAAGCTTTCCACGGCACCGTAGCCACGGACGATGGCCACCATGTGTTGATCAGCATTACCGTAGACGGCGAAGACCGGGTCCTGGCCTTTCCCGCCGACGAAGCCCTGCCCCTGGCTTTCAGCGTGCTGGGCACCGAAGGCACCTGCCGCTCGGTCGCCCACCCCGAGAATCGCGGCACGCCGCTCATCCCCGTTCATTCCTATCAGCTGGGCCTCGATGCCGACGGAGAGCCCGTGGTGACGTTCGAAGGTCCCAATGGCGGCCATATCTCCTTCGTGCTGCCGCTGGATGCCCTGTCGCGGCTGATCGGCGACCTTGCCACGCTGAGGACCCTGGCCGGGACCGAAGGGCAGACGAAACAATAAGGTCCGCACCTTCCATCGCCGCTCGACTCATGGTGAAAGTCGCCCCATGGCCTTCGACCTCGAGAGCTTCGGCGATATCTATCTGGCGCGCCATCCAAGCGAGCGCGAAACGATCGCACGCAGCCTGGACCAGCTGGGCCTGGTCGGCGACCGCCTCGCCCGGTCCAGCTTCCCGGCCCACATCACCGCCTCGGTCCTGATCCCGCAGGCCAGGAGCCTGCTGGCCATCTGGCATCCGCTGCTTCAGGCCTGGATCCAGCCCGGCGGCCACGTCGATCCCGGCGAAACCGTCCTGGAGGCGGCATTGCGCGAAGCGCGCGAAGAAACCGGCTTTGCATGCGAATTGATGCAGGACGACGAGGTCCCGTACGATATCGACTGCCTGTTCGTTCCGGCCAACCCGAAAAAGGGCGAGCCCGAGCACTGGCATGTCGATTTCCGCTACCTTATGCGGCCCGTCGCCGCCGTGGGCGAGCCCGAATTGCCGACCGCGTGCATCCCCCTGAACCAACTCGGCGCCATGAGCCCGTCCCTGGCGCGGCTGGCCGACAAGATGCTGGCCGGCCTTTGACCGATGCCGCGTTTATCGCGGCGACCCCAGTCTCCTCCGGCCTTTTTGCAGCCCCTTTGCTAGGCTTGCGCCATTCAGGCAAACTGCAAGGAGCATGTCATGGCCACCATAGCCACCCAGGGCAGCAACAATACCGCCGTCGTCGTGCTGACGATCCTGCTCGTCGCCATCCTGGCCGTCGGCGCCGTCTACCTGATGCAGGACCACCGCACCGGCAGCGAACGCGTCGGCGATGCCGTCGCCGCCCTCCCCCATGGCGTCGGCAAGGCCGCCGACAAGCTGGGCGATCAGGCGCCGGCGCAAAACGTCAAGCGCAATCTCAGGGACGCCGCGCAGTAATCGAAAAGCCGCCCCGATTTGCGTATCGGGGCGGCCTTTTGCGTTCAGATCTTCGATATTCGCCGTACGGCCTCGCGATTGCCTTCGGCTGCGGCCGACATGAGTTCGACGGCTTGGCGCGTCGCCGTCTCGATATCCACGCCGTCCCTGACACTCTCGAGACGATCTTCGAACCAGGCATCGAGGCGCGGCATTTCTCCATCATCAAACAGGGATTCCGGCGCCAGGGCCAGGGTCACGGCCGTCAGCGCGCGGACCGCGTTGGCCTTTTCAACCGCCTTGCCGCGATAGCGGTTAAATATGCTTTCGACGGTGGCCGCGAAAGCGGGCAGATCGCTGTTGTCCGTTGGCAATGTCATGCGCAACCCTTCATGTTGACGTCAAGGTCAAGCATAGCGCGCCCGTCATAAGAGCGATGTTTTGGAACGGCGGCGCTTTCGCAAAATCGGCGGCGTCTCCGGTCCTTAGTCCGCCTTGTCAAAAAAGTGGTGCGCGTTAACCGCCCCCTAAGTGGATTTTGTTAGGCTATCCGCGCCGGCAAAAGGCCGCGAAGTTGCCTCCAGAAGGGTCATGAACGTCTCCGTCAATGCGCGCACCGTAAGGATGGCCGCCGAAGCGCCCGGACCGGGCGCCGACCGCCGCGGTCCCTTCCGCCCCGCCCGGCTGGTGTCGGCGCGCGAACGCAAGAGCGGCGACATGTTCGTCCGCCTGTTCCGCACCATCGACCGTATCGCGCTTTTCGGCTTTGCCCTGTTCGCCGCCGGCCCGGCCCTGCCCGCCGGCGTTTTCCGCAGCCCGCTCGGCGACATCCTGCCCTTTATCGCCGCGACGCTCGGCGTCTATGTCCTGCTCGATGCCGGCGCCATGTACCGTTTCGGCCGCAAGGCGCGCCTGTCGCGCCATATCGCCAAGCTGATGTGCATATTTGCCTTCGCTTTCGTCGTTGCGGCCTTTGTCAAGCACTTCTCGCCCAACCACGATGTGGTGGTCGAGCGTCTCAAGTTCTGGATGGTCGCGACGACGACCTATTTCACGCTCCAGCACCTCCTGTGGTGGCTGATCGTGCGCCGCTGGCGCAGCGAGGGCAAGCTTACGCCATCGATTGTTATCGTCGGCGCCACGCGTCATGCCGAAAAGCTGATCAGGGCGGCCATCGCCGAACGCAATGTCAACGTGCTCGGCATTTTCGACGACCGCCTGGCGCGTGCCCCGGACGCCGTGGCCGGCGTCCCCGTTCTGGGCGACGTCCAGGGCCTGCTGGCCCACAAGATCACGCCCTATGTCGACCAGGTCGTCGTCGCGCTCGACACCTCGGCAAAAACGCGCGTCAAGACGATCGTCGAAAAGTTGCGCGTCCTGCCGAACGAGGTTTCGCTGTTCATCGACGTCGACAACGAAGCCGACGGCCGTGCGGCCTGGTCGCGCGTCGCCGACATGCCGCTGGCGCGCGTCTCGGGCATTTCCGACGACGAGCGCAAGGCGCTGGTCAAGCGCATCCAGGACCTGGTCATCGGCACGGCGGCGCTGATCGTCTTCGCGCCGATCATGCTGGCCGTGGCCATCGCCATCAAACTCGACAGCCCGGGCCCGGTCTTCTTCCGCCAGCGCCGACACGGTTTCAACAACGAAGCCATCCGCGTATGGAAGTTCCGCTCGATGTACACCCACATGACCGACCACACGGCGGCGCAGCAGGTGACCAGGGGCGACCCGCGCGTCACGCGCGTCGGCCGCTTCATCCGCAAGACCAGCATCGACGAACTGCCGCAGTTGTTCAACGTCATCAAGGGCGAGATGTCGCTGGTCGGCCCGCGCCCTCACGCCATCGGCATGAAGACCGGCCCCGATGAATCGGCGCGCCTGGTCGCCGAATATGCCTGGCGCCACCGCATGAAACCGGGCGTCACGGGCTGGGCGGCCATCAAGGGCTCTCGAGGACCGCTCGACCACGCCGATGACGTGCGCCGCCGCATCGCGCTCGATGTCGAATATATCGAACGCCAGTCTTTGTGGCTCGACCTCTATATCATCGCCATGACCATTCCCTGCCTGCTGGGCGACGCCAAGACGGTGCGGTGATGACAGCCAAAACACGCGCCCTTTTCTCCTCCCCATCGCGAGATGGGGAGGAGGACCCCGAAGGGGTGGAGGGGTCTTCTTTCTTTAGCTTCGCCCCCTCCACCGCTTCGCGGTCCCCCTCCCCACGCCGTTGGCGTAGGGAGGAGAAAGACGTCTGATGTTCTTCAAGGGCCTCTGGGGCTATCTGCCCGCCAACATCCTGCAGGGCATCGTCGGCTTCGCCACGCTGATGGTGTTCACGCGCGTGCTGACGCCCGAAGCCTACGGGCAATATGCCCTGGCGTTCGGCCTGTCGTCGCTGGTCTACACCCTGGTCTTCACCTGGCTGGAAGCCGCCATGGCGCGCTTCTTCATCGCCGAGTCGCGCGACGAAGACGAAGCCCCCGCGCTCTACGGCACCGTATACCGGTTGTTCGCCATCGTCGCCGTGGTCTTTGCGGTCCTGGCCACGATCGTCCTGCTGGTCTGGCCGTCGACCGGCAGCCTCAAGACCGCGATCGCCATGGCTCTGATGACATTGATCCCGCGCTCCTTGATCCGCCTGGTCCAGGAACAGCGCCGGGCCGAAGGCCGCGTCGGCGCCGCCTCGATCGTCGACATGATCCAGACCACGGGCGGTTTCGGCCTGGGCGTCTGCTGCGCACTGATCGGCCTCGGCGGCGCCTCGCCGATCGTCGGAACAGGCCTGATCGCGGCGCTGACCCTGCCCTTCGTTGTGCGCGAAGACTGGGGCCGGGGGTTACGCGGCCGCTTCGACGGCATCCGCGCGCGATCCTATGCCCGCTACGGCTTTCCGCTGGCGGCCAGCCTGGTTCTGACGCTGGCGCTGTATACGGCCGACCGGTTCCTGATCGCCGCCTTCCTCAACGAAGCCCAGGCCGGCGCCTACCATGCCGGCTACAGCCTGGCCTCGCGTATCCTCGACGTGCTGTTTATCTGGTTCGGCGCCGCCGGCACCCCCGCCATGGTCCAGGCGCTGGAAACCGGCGGCGAAGGCGCGTTGAAGGCCACGGCGCGCCAGCAGCTGACAACCATGGCCTTCGTGCTGTTTCCGGCCGTTGGCGGCCTGATCATGGTCGCGCCGGCGCTCGGCGAAATCGTCATCGGCGAGCCCTTACGCCAACAGGCCCTCAGCGTCACGCCGCTGATCAGCCTGGGCGCCCTGTTCTCGGGCCTTAACACCTACTACTTCCTGCAGGCCTTTACCCTGGCGAAGAAGACGCGGCTTCTGGTGGTCGCCATGGCCGTGCCCGCCGCCGCCAATATCGCCCTGAACCTGGCGCTTATCCCGCCCTTCGGCCTGATGGGTGCGGCCTGGGCCACCGCGCTCAGCTTTTGTACAGGCCTCGTCGCGTCGTGGCTGCTGGGCCTCGGCGCCCTGCGCCTGCCCGTCGCGGCCGGCGAGCTTTTCATGACCGGCGCCTCCACCCTCTTCATGATGGCGGTCGTGTCACTGCTGCCGTCGTGCGGCGGCGTCACCGAACTGGCCGCCAAGGCCGTCACGGGCGGCGCCGTCTATGCCGCCCTGGCATGGATGTTGAACCTCAACGGCATCCGCGCCGCCGCGGGCCCGCGTTTGGTACAAATCTATCACCGCCTGAGAGCCAAGGTCTTCGCCTGATGAGCATGCCATCGCCTTTTCGCAATGCCGCCTTCGAACTGGCGCGGCCGGACCTGTCGGTCCTTATCCCCTTCTACCGGGAATCGCCGCTCGACCTCCTGAAGACGCTATCGAGCCGCGACCCGCACGCCATAGAGATCATCCTGCTCGACGACGGGTCCGGACGCCCGGACATCACGGCCGAGGTTACCGCCTTCATCCAGACCTCGCCGCTGGCCTGCGAACTGATCACCCTTACGGAAAACGAAGGGCGGTCGCGCGGGCGCAACCGCCTGACAACGGCGGCGCGCGGTGAAACCTTCCTGTTCCTCGATTCCGACATGCTGCCCGACGACGCCGGCTTTCTCGACCGCTGGCTGTCGGTGGCGCACGAAAAGCCCGCCGTCGTGTTCGGCGGGTTCTCGCTTCTGCAAGCCCCGCGCGACGCCAAATTCGCCGTCCACCGCCGGATGGCGGGCCACGGCGACTGCCTGCCGGCGTCCGAGCGTTTGAAACAGCCCGAGAAATACGTCTTTACCTCGAATCTGCTGGTCCGCCGCGACGTCTTCGACTTCGAAGGCTTCGACCCGAACTTTACCGGCTGGGGCTGGGAAGACGTAGAATGGGCCATGCGCGTCGCCGCCCGGTACGGCGTCGGCCATATCGACAATACCGCCACCCATATGGGGCTGGATACGGCCGAAACACTTGCCCGCAAGTACGAACAATCGGCCGCCAACTTTGCCCGTGTGATCGCCAAACATCCGGACGTCGTCTCGCAATACCCCAGCTACAAGGTCGCCAGGCTCCTGAAAAAGCTGCCCCTGCGCAGCCTGCTGCGGACGACCGCCAGATCGCTGGCCATGATGCCGTTGCCGGCGGCGATGCGCGCGCGCCTCCTGCGCCTGTATCGCGCCGCCCTTTACGCAGAGGTGGTATGATGGAGCCCTATTCCGCCGACCGTTCGCTTTACGGGAAGCTGCGCCGCCGCGTCGCGCGCCTGGTGACGCAAAAGCCCGCCACCCTGTCGGACCTGCGCCGTCCCCTGCTCACCCTCAGCTTCGACGATGCACCGGTCTCGGCCGCGCGCGAAGGCGCCGCAATTCTCGAAAAGCATGGCGTCCACGGCACATATTTCATCTCGACCGGCCTGTCGGGCCAGGACAGCCACCTGGGTGAATACACCAGCGCCGACGATATAAAGGCCCTGCACGCGGCGGGGCATGAAATCGCCTGCCATACCCATACGCATATAGATTGCGGCCGCGCCCTGGTGCGCGACATCGCGCAGGAGTTGCAGCGCAACCACGATGCCCTGCGGCTGATTGGCCTGCCTTCGCCACGCACCTTCGCCTATCCGTACGGCGACGTCTCGCCGGCCGCCAAGGGGCTGCTCCATGACCGCTACCTGGCGTCGCGCGCCCTGCACCACGGCCTGATCACCACGGGCAGCGATCTCAACCAGGCGCCGGCCGTCGGTATCGAGGGGAGTTGCGGCGAACAGACCGCCATGACCTGGCTCGACAAGGCGGCAAAGACCCGCGACGCCTGGCTGATCCTCTATACCCACGATGTGCGCGAAAGCCCGTCGGACTGGGGCTGCACGCCGGCCGCACTGGACCGCATCATCGACCAGGCCCGCACCATGGGCTTCGAGATCGTCACCTTCGAAGCCGGCGCCCGCCGCGCGCAAGGTTTGCCGCTCGCCCGCGCCGCCTGATTTCGCGATTGCACACAAGGGCCGCGCGCTCTAAACAGCGGCGATCTTAAACCAACCTTGCGTGTGTGATGAGCCATCCCGAACTGCTGTCCGGCCTGTCGGCCGTTTGCGGGCAATATGATGCCCTGTTCTGCGACATCTGGGGTGTGATCCACAATGGGCGCCAGCACTTCCCGCCCGCCTACGAGGCGTTGAAACGCTTCAAGGCCGAACGCGGCCCCGTCATCCTGATCTCGAACTCGCCGCGCCCGCGCGACAGCCTGATCGCGCAACTGGAATCGCTGGGCATCATGGAAGACGGCTTTTCGGCGGTAATCTCGTCGGGAGACGCCACGCGCGAATATCTGCGCGCCTACGCCCCGCGCGGCAAGGCCTGGCGCATCGGCGATCCGCGCGAACAGACGCTGTATGACGCCATCGATATCGCGCTCGACGGCACGCCCGAAGACGCGGCCTTCATCTCGTGCACCTCGCCCTACGACGACGAGCACGATACGTTGGACCGCTACCGCGCCGATTTCGCCGCCGCCGCCGCGCGCCGCCTGCCGATGATCTGCGCCAATCCCGACAAGGTCGTGCAGCGCGGCGACAAGATCATCATGTGCGCAGGCTCCCTGGCCGACCTCTACATGGACCTCGGCGGCGAGGCCATCATGGCCGGCAAGCCTTACGCGCCGATCTACGAACTGTGCTACGCGGCGTTGGAGCGACTGACTGGAAAACCGCACGACAAGAGCCGCATCCTGGCCGTGGGCGACGGCCTGCCGACCGACGTGCTGGGGGCCAACGGGCAAAAACTCGATCTGTTGTTCATCGCCGCGGGTATCCACGCCGTCGAAGCGACGGATGCCAACGGCCGCCTCGATCCGCTGCTGCTGAAAAACCTGCTCGACACCGAAGGCGCAGAGGCCCGCTACGTCGCCGACGCGCTTCGTTGGTAACTAGATTTTCCTGCGATAGACGATAAAGCCCGAACGCTCGGCCACCGCGTCATAGACCCGACGCGCCGACGCATTGGTCTCGTGCGTATGCCAGTAGACCCGGGTTACGCCCTCCGCCTTGGCCGCCGCATAGACCGCCTCGATCAGGGCCCGGCCTATGCCCTGGCCCCGCGCCGCCTCCGCCGTGAACAGGTCCTGCATATAGCAGGTCCGGTCGCTGGCCGAGGTGCTGAGATGATAGAGATAGTGGGCCATGCCGGTCAGATGGCCATCATTTTCCGCGACCAGGGCATAGACTGGCGCGGCCGGATCGTGAAAGCGCCGCCAGGTTTCCTCCGTCACGGTACGCGGCAGGGCCGTCCGGCCTGTCCGGCCGTAAAAGGCGTTATAGCCGTCCCACAGGGGCAGCCACTGGGCAAAATCTCGAGGTTCGGACGGACGCACGACGAAGGCCATATGCCAGCATATCCTTCGACACGGCCGCGCTCAAATGAACTCGGACTACAAAACGCAAAAACGCGACAGCCCTTCGGCTGCCGCGCTTTCGTTACCATCTGTCACCACGGCTCTTCTGGCCGTACGGCGTCTTTGCTTTTCCTGTTCGGATCAGTCGAACAGGGCGTCGATATCGTCCTGGCTGTTCGTCTTGCCCATATCCTCGGGCGCGATGTCGAACAGGGCGTCGATGTCGTCCTGGCTGTTGGCCTTGCCGGCGTCTTCGGCCTCGGGCTGCGGCGCGGGGGCAGGCGCGGCGGCGGCGGGCTTCGGAGCGGCCGGCTGAGGGGCCGGAGCGGGTTTGGGTGTCGGCGCGGGGGCCGTTTGCGGAGCAGGCTTGGGAGCTTCCGCCGCCGGCTTCGGCGCGGGCGCCGCAGCGGGTTGCGGAGCCGGGGCATTCGCCATGTCGGCCGCGGGGAAGGGTTCGTCGAACATTGCGTCGATGGCGTCCTGGCGCGTTTCCGGACCGCCGATGGCGGGACCGTTGAGCAGCAGGTCGCGGCGGCGCTTTTCATCCGCCGACAGCTCGGACGGGATCGAATCCTCGACACCCAGCGTATTGGCCAGGCGCCCGACACGTTCCTCGATCTGCTTCAGGACGTTGACGACCTTCGACACGCGCTGGCCGGTAATGTCCTGGAAGCTGCACGCCTCGAAGATCTTCATGATCTCGTCGTCGACAGCCGCCTTGTAGGCCGCATCCGAGCTTTCCATGCCCATGATGGCTTCCGCCGAGTTCATGATGGCATGGGTAGCGTTTTCGGTGTCGCGAGTGATCGCTTCCAACTCGGCGCCGGCGGTCGGGATTCGTTCGTGCGAAATGTCGTGCGGACGCATTTCGCGAATCTCTTCCTTGGCCTTGGCGATATAGCCGGCAATGATCCGGAACTCTTCCGAGCGGCGCTTGTCGAGCTGCTGGAAGAAACCGCGCATCAGGGCAACCAGCGCTTCCGACTGCTGCATCAGGTTGATGAGCTTGGGCTCAAGCTCACCGACCAGCGCTGGATCGAAATCCATGCCGTCATCGGGCCTTTTTTCTGCGGGCTGGGCCATAGTAACTATTTCCGAAAAAGGAACTTAAAACTCGCCAAGGACAGCGGTGATCTTCTGCTTCAGAGTCGCCGCATTGAAAGGCTTAACGATATAGTTGTTAACGCCGGCTTTCTTGGCGGCGATAACGTTCTCCGTCTTGCTCTCGGCGGTGACCATGATAAACGGCGTGCGCTTGAGCACATCGTCGGCGCGGACCTTGAGCAACAGCTCGTAGCCGGTCATGGGTTCCATGTTCCAGTCGGAGATGACCAGGCCGTAGGAGCCCTTCTTCATCTTTTCCAGCGCTTCGGTGCCGTCCGATGCTTCCTCGACATTCTCGAAGCCAAGCTGCTTCAGAAGGTTCGAGATAATGCGCAACATGGTCTTGTAGTCGTCGACCACCAGGACCGGCATGGACATATCAATGGCCATGTGAGTAATGCCCCACTTTTTCTAAGTGAACCTGCAACGTGCAGGTCCTTCGGTTAAGACATGAGCCAATATGAAGCAAACCCGATAAAATCAGGTTAAGAGCGTTTCGGAATATTTTTATTATATTTCAATGATATAACCCGCATTAACCACAAATATGGTGAAATTTCGGGATAGTCTTTGCATGTATTTTTTGAGGCGAACGCCGTTCTTTGGTTAACGCCCCCCTGAATGCGCGGCAAAAAAGCGGTTTCCGTTTTGCAGAGGTTTGGATTAGGGGAAAAGCAGTTTCAAAATGGACCGCCCATGCCCTCTGCCTACTATCTCGACGAACTGAGCCTGGAACAGACCGCGTCGCGCACCTTCATGGTCGACGACGCGGCGATCAACGCCTTCGCCGATGTGTCGACCGACCATAATCCCGTCCATGTTGACGAGGACTTTGCGAAGGCTTCGCCGTTCAAGGGGCGCATCGCCCACGGCATGCTGATGGGCGCCTATATCTCTGCGACCCTGGCCGGAGAACTGCCGGGCCAGGGTGCGATCTACGTCTCGCAGACGCTGAACTTCAAGCGGGCCGTCCGCCCGGGCGACGAAGCCACCGTCATCGTCACCATCACCGATATCGACCCCAAAAGCGGCCACGTGACCCTGTCGACGAAGGTCCTGGTGCGCAACAAGACCTTCGTCGACGGCACGGCCGTCGTCATCGCCCCCAAACGCCCCGTCTAAAAAGAAGTCTTTCGTGTTCCCTGCCCTGCCCGCCGCTTTCAAGCCGAAGTCGATCCAGGTCCACCGCCTGAGCCTGGACGCGGAGCGTCATGTCCATGACGACGCCGAACCGCGCGCCCGGTCCCTGCCGGAAGGCGCGGCCGCGGCGATCGGCAGCTTCGATGGCGTCCACCTCGGCCACCGCCAGGTGATCGGACTGGCGGTCGATGCCGCGAAGCGGGACGGCAAGCCGGCGGCGGTCATCTGCTTCGACCCGCATCCCCAGGCCTTCTTCCGCCCGGACGGCGCCCCCTTCCACCTGATGGAGTTGTCGCAGCAACTGCGCGCTTTCGAGGCCCTGGGCGTCGATTACGCCTACGTACTGGCCTTCGACTTTGCGATGTCGCAGCTTTCGCCCGAGGCGTTCGCGCGCCTTGTCCTGCGCGACCAGCTCAAGCTGAGTCACGTTGCGTCGGGCGCGGACTTTCATTTCGGCCGCAAGGGCGAAGGCAAGGCCCAAGACCTGATCGCCTTCGGCCGCGACCTCGGCTTCACCGCCGATATCCTGCCGCTGCAAACCGACGCCGCCGGCAACAAGCTCTCCTCGACCCATGTGCGCCAGGCCCTGCTTGAGGGTGATGTCCTGCGCGCCAATGCGATCCTGGGGCATCCCCAGGCCTATCTCGGTACGGTGGAGCACGGCGCCAAGCTTGGCCGCACCATCGATTTTCCGACCCTGAACCTGACGCTCGGGCATTATCAGCGCCCGCGCTACGGCATCTATGTCACCGAAACCGTGCTGGAAGACGGCCGCGTCGTGGCGGGCGTCAGCAATATCGGCGTGCGCCCGACGGTCGGCGGCGATATCGAGCTTCTGGAGACCTATCTGTTCGACTTTTCGGAAGAGGTCTACGGCCAAACCGTCGAAACGCGCCTGCTCGACTTTATCCGCCCGGAGGCCAAGTTCGATTCGTTCGAAGCGCTGAAGGTGGCGATCCAAGACGATGCGGCCAAGGCGAGATCATGGTTCGAACGTCGGTAAGATTTTGCCACGGATAGCACGGATCGGCGCTGCGCGCCGGCACGGATGGACTCCGTCAACGAAGCTTGAACTGTGCAATGAGATGCGGACGGGCAGCTAGAGCATCGGGCGATTAGTTTGCAACGCATTGTGTGGCTTTGAAGTAGTTCCAG
>CAKZJB010000227.1 GCA_936940865.1 uncultured Asticcacaulis sp.
CGTTTGAGCTGAAAAACGCATACCAACGGTCATTCTTTATGACCGTTGGTATTATCCGTGAGCCGGGAGATATTTGCCGAACCACTTCGCCGCTTCGGCCGCCGCGGCCTCAAGCGTTCCGGGCTCCTCGAACAGGTGCCCGGCCGCGGCGATGATGGACAGGGAGGCAGGCACCTTAAGGCGCGCCTTGGCCATCCGGTTCCACTCGAGCACCTGCAGGTCGCGGCTGCCGACGATCAGCAGCACCGGAGCCGTGACAAGATCGAGGACAGGCATGGCGAGATCGGGGCGCCCGCCGCGCGAGACCACTGCGGCAATGTCCTGCCGCTGCGCCGCCACCTCGAGCGCGGCCGCGGCGCCGGTGCTGGCGCCGAACAGCCCGAGCGGCAGTCCGCGCGTGGCCTCCTGTCCGCAGGCCCAGTCCGCCAGGCCGTCGAGGCGACGGGCCAGGAAGCCGATGTCGAACCGGAGATGGCCCGTCCTGGAATCGAGCGCGGCTTCGGTGGGGGTCAGAAGGTCCGCCAGCAGGGTTCCGAAGCCATAGGCGTTCAGGACGCCGGCGACGTACCGGTTTCTCGGGCTGAACCGGCCCGATCCGCTGCCGTGGGCAAAGATGACGAACCCCCTGGCCATTGCGGGAATGTCGAGGCAGGCATCGAGAGTCCGGCCGTCGACATCGATGGAGACGTCTTCGCCCAGGATCTTTTCGGACAGGTTGGTCATCATATTCCCTCTGGATAGGTTTCCGGAACTTCGCCTGCCGGCACCGTCTGTTCGCTGAACAGGGGCTCGAGCGCGTTCGTACGGTCGATATGGATGACGGCGTCGAACTGTTCAGGGAGGCAGGCATAAAGGTAATGGCTCTGGCGTTCGCTTTCGGGCAGGTAGACGACGCCGATCGCCCGCTGCAGGCGTGAAAGCCCCAGCAGCCGGTCCAGCTCCGTATTGTCGCGCAGCCAGAGCAGGAAGGCGTCCTGGCCGGCGGCGTGGAAGACGTCCTCGTAACTTCCCGGAAGCGCCCGCCTCACGGGCCGCGTTTCGCTTTTTCCGCCCCAATGCGACGCAGCGGTGACGGTGCCGGCATAGGTCGAAAGGCCGATGGTCACGGCGTCGCGTCCGTGCGCCTCCTTTACCAGTTGCCCCAGCGTCCATTCGCCATAGGTGCCCGCTTCGGTCGCGCGCGCGTCTCCGACATGCGAATTGTGCGCCCACACCACGATGCGGGCCGTCTCACGGCGCCGTTTCGACAGATGTTCCGCCAGCGAAAACAAAGTGTTGGCCATGTGCCGGTCGCGCTGGTTCCACGACGACACCCGGTCGTCGAACATGGCGCGATAATAGGTCTCGGCCGAGATGACGACGCGCGCGTTCTGCTCGGCGAAGAAGACATCGTCGGGATCCGGCGACCGGCCGAAACTCAGTGACGACAGCGCCATTTTCCGCAGATCGGACAACTGGTGAACGGCCTGGCGTTCGCAGGCCTCGTCGATCCCGAGGCGGGCGCCATAGGCATAGGCCTGAGGATCGCGGGCACGGCGATAGGTATGATCGAAACAGGCATATCGCGCCCGGGCCCGCTCGGCCGCGACGGGGTCCAGCGGCTCGAGGAAGGCGATCACCGCCTCGATCGACGCGTAAAGGCTGTAGAGATCGAGACCGTAGAAGCCGACGCGGCTGCCGGCGCCTGTGGCAAGATTGTAGTCCCTTAGCCACCGGATGAAGTCCGCCACGGCCGTATTGGCCCACATCCAGGCCGGAAAGCGGACGAAGGCCTGCAAAGCCGACCGGGCCGTCGCGACCTCCTGGTCCCCCTTCACGTAGCGGGTAACATGGCCGCAATCGGGCCAGTCGCCCTCGACCGCGACGGCCGCGAACCCGTGGTCGCGGATGAGAACCTTGGTCACTTCGGCGCGCAGGCGATAGAATTCCTCGGTGCCGTGCGTCGCTTCACCGATCAGTACGTAGCGGGCATCGCCGATCTGTTCGAAAAGCGGACCGAGCTTCGCTATCGGGTCGGCCAGCGGAACGGCATAGGCATTGAGCCGGTCGACAAGGTGCGATTGCGCCGCTGGAAGAATAGCCGGATTTGGCATGTCGTTCACTCGCCCGGCAGCCCGTGCGTACCGGCCATGGCGGCCCGGGAAAGCAGGGCCTCGACCTCCTCGTCACCAACCTGTTTGAAGTCGATGTAGAAGTGACCGACGCCGAAGAAGGGCTCAGGCACCGACAGGCTGACGACCTCGTCGGCCAGGTTACGCAGCAGCGTATTGGCCTGGAAGGACGCCACGGGAACCGCGACCGCCACATAGCAGGCGCCGCGCGCGCGGCAGGCCTCGATGGCCGCGCGCATATTGGCGCCGGTGGCGCAGCCGTCATCGGCCAGAATGACGGGCCGCCCGTGCAGATCCGGCGGCCGGCGATTGTGCCGGTAGGCCTTGATCCGGCGTTCCAGTTCCATCGTCTCGCGGGCCGCCACCGCAGCGATGGCCTCCGACGAAACCCCGAGCTGCCGCACGACATCGCGGTTTATGACCTCGATCCCGCCCTCCGCAATCGCCCCCATGGCCAGTTCCGCGCGGCCGGGAACCCCGAGCTTGCGCACGAGCAGGATGTCCAGGGGCAGGTCAAGCGCGGCGGCGATCTCGAAGCCTACGGGAACGCCGCCGCGCGGCAGGGCCAGGACGATGGCGTCCTTGAGGTTTCTCCAGGAACCGAGGACGCCCGCCAGCCTCTTGCCGGCGTCGGTCCTGTCAAGAAAGTACATCATGGGTCATGCTCCCGGACAACACATAGTCACGGCGCGATACGCAGGCCGTGTCCACAAGCGGAAAGAGGACGGGGTGGCGCCGCTGCAGGCGCAGGCCGAAACGCCGGGTCGGCGCCAGCGACTTGCTGATCAGTCCCTGAGGATCGTACTCGGCCAGGACGGCCGCCCGTGTCGCCGCGTCGAGATACCGCTTGAACCAGACCCGCAGCGGTTCGTCGCCCACGACGATAAGCTGGTCGAAGCGGCCTCCGGACTTGCAGACCACCAGCAGCCCGGCCAGGAGCGCCATAAGGCGGGCATGGACCTTCTCCTCGGGAACCGCGAGATGGCTGCCCAGGCTGAGCTCCATTCCGGGAACCGGCAGCAGGGTCCATGCCCGGCCGGGAACAAGCGTGCGTTCGAGCACGGTGACGCGCCACGTGGTCAGCACGACGATCCAGACCACGGACGGCTCCGAATCGTGCGGCGACCCGGGGGGCGTAAAGACGATGGCGTTGTCGTCCAGCGTGGCGGAAACGGGGTAATGCATATGTCCCTCCGTATTATTGAGACAGGAGCAGGGGTAGACGGGCGTGGGCCAGGACGTAGTCCGTCATGTCTGCGGAAAGCGAGCCGGACGGGCCGCCCCGGCCGCTGCCCCCCATGACGATCAGATCCGCGGGATGCCGGGAGCAGACCGACAGCAGGGCTGCCCCGGTACCGCGTCCGTCGCGCACGACGCGGCACAATTCGGACTCCAGGCCATGACTTTGGAGGTAGGCCCGGAAATCCGCGGTGATCCGGGATTCCGGGTCATTCGCGCTTTCGACGACGGTGACGACGCGGACACGCCGGGCGGTAACCAGAAGCGGCAAGGCGCCATGAACGGCATTGGCACAATAAACGCCATCGTCCCAGGCAATGGTGACGCAATCGGGCCTGCCCGTCGGCAGGTAGGCCTGGCCGAGGGTCCGCGGGATGAGCAGGACCGGCCTGTGGGACTGCCGGATGGCGATGGCGGTCGGCGAGCCCGCGGCGCCGCAACGGCTGTCATAGCCCATCACCACCAGATCGCAGCACCGGCTTTCCACCGGAAGAAAGGCGTCGAGCGTTCCCGTGCGGATGCGCAGCCGGGCCCGGCTGCGGACCGAACCGGTGGCGTCCTTGTCGTCCGGCTGGATGGTTATGCCGGCCTGGCGCGCCAGGGCAGCGGCGAGGCCGGCGGCCTCCTCGGCCCGCCGGCGGCTGATATCCGGATTGGCGGCGGAGGCCGGCGCGTCTTCCGTCCATGGAAAGAAGCCGCCGCGCAAGCCTTCGGCTTCCGGCAGAAACGGCAGCGGCGCCATCGTCTGAAGAACGCGCAGGGACGAAAGGTGCGCCTTGCACAGCGCGAACGCCGTGAAAAGCGCATTGTGGTCCGCGGCGTCGCCGCGGCAGGCGCACAGGATCATTCCGAACGACATCTGCCTTCTCCAATAGTGAAGAGTTTAACGTCTGCCGGCTGCCCGATATTGATCCTGCGCAAGACTTCGCGGCTTCGACGCCGAAGAGCGGAACGCGTGGAAAATTTGCGAAGGATCCGCGCCCGGGTAATTTTGACCGCGGTCAAGGCCCGACCTGTGTCACAATCTACAAGATGGACGGATCTGCCCTGTCCCGTGGCGCCGGCTGCGGGGCGCACGGCGATGCCGTCCCGGCGCGTGAAAGGAGAGAGTCGCATGCACGTGCAGACCGGGCCGGCCGAAAGCCCGTCGGGACTGGCCTTGCTGACGCCCGCGGAAATGGCGGAAGCCGACAGCGAGGCCGTCCGGCATGGCGTGCCCGGACGCGATCTCATGGACAATGCCGGCCGGGCCGTGGCCGCCGCCGTCGCCCGGCATTGGGACCGGCGTCCCGTTACGATTCTTTGCGGGCCGGGAAACAACGGAGGCGACGGCTTCGTGATCGCCCGGTACCTGAGCGCGGAAGGCTGGCCGGTCAGGGTAGGGTTGCTGGGAGACCGCGAAGCCCTCAAAGGGGATGCAGCCTTTCATGCCGCGCTCTGGCGCGGCCCGGTCGAGCCCCTGTCCCCTTCCCTGCTCCCGGGCGCCGGCCTGGTCGTGGACGCCATATTCGGCGCCGGGCTTTCCCGTCCGGTGGAGGGGCTTGCCCGCCAGGTGATTGAGGCCCTGATCGCGCGCGGCACGCCGGTTTGCGCGGTCGACGTGCCCAGCGGTCTCGACGGGGCGACCGGGCAGATTTCGGGGATCGCGCCCCAGGCCGAAATCACCGTCACCTTCTTCCGGAAAAAGCCGGGACATGTCCTGTTCCCGGGCCGCGCCCTGTGCGGCCGGCTGATCGTCGCCGACATCGGCATTCCCGGGGAGGTCCTGGATACCCTTGCGCCGGAAATTTTCGAAAACGGGCCGCCGCTGTGGCTGCACCGCTATCCCTGGCCGACGGCGGCGACAACCAAGGACAGCCGGGGCCACGCCCTGGTCGTAGGCAGCCGCAACCAATCCCGGCGAGGCCTGCTGGCGGCCAGGAGCGCGGCCCGGATCGGCGCGGGCCGGGTCACGCTTGCCGCGCCGTGGGAGGCGTGGCTTGCCTATGCCGCACGCGATTCGGGGGTCACCGTCACGGCCAGCGACGGCATGGAAGCGCTGGCGGACTTGCTGCACGAAGACCTGGTGGGCGCCGTCGTTCTCGACTGCGAACTGGAGGGCGAGCCCGAGCGGACGCGCAGGTTTTTCCTCGAAATCCTAAACGACGGGCGTTCCGGCGTGCTCGACGGCCAGGCGCTTCACGCCTTTGCCGGCCGATACCGGCAATTGGCTCAAGGTCCGGGGCCATGCATTCTCACGCCGAACGAAAAGGAGTTCCAGACGGTCTTCGATTTCGGCGGCGACAAGCTGGCCCGCGCCGGACAGGCGGCAAAAGCCAGCGGCGCCGTGATCGTCCTCAAGGGAGCCGATACGGTCATCGCCGCCCCGGATGGCCGCGCCGTCATCAACAGCAATGCTCCGCCGGACCTGGCGACGGAGGGGACGGGCAGCGTCCTGACCGGATTCATCGCGGGCCTGCTCGCCCAGGGCTGCGATTCTTTCGACGCGGCGGCCGCGGCGGTCTGGCTGCATGCCGAAGCGGCCGCGATGCGCGGCCCGGGCCTGATCGCCGAGGACTTGCCCGACCGGCTTCCGGATATACTCAAGACCCTGCGGCCGCCGGCGTAGCGGCGGGCGGCGCCGAGGCACGCAGGCCCGCCGTCAGGGTCTTCAGGGCGTCCTCGTCCAGCGTTTCGACCTTCAGCAGGTCTCCGGCGCAGGTTTCCAGCAGGGCCCGGTTGGCCTCAAGAATGCCGAGCGCGCGAGCCATGGCGTCGTCAAGCCGCCGTGTCACGGCCTTGTCGATTCTCGCCGCCGTGGCTTCACTGCAGGCATAGGGCGCGGACTCGATGTCCGGCACGTCCAGAAAGGCGGGCCGCTGCTTTTCATAGACGACAGCCCCGATATCCTCGTCCATGCCGTAGGTCAGCACCATGCTGCGGGCGATGTCCGTCGCCTTGGCGAGGTCGTCGGCCGCGCCCGTGGATATATGGCCGAAAATCAGCTTTTCGGCGGCGCGCCCGCCCAGGAGAATGCAGATCTTGTCCTCCAGCTCCTGGCGCGTCATCAGGTAGCGGTCCTCCGTGGGCCTCTGGATGGTATAGCCGAGAGCGCCGATCCCACGCGGAATGATCGAGACCTTGTGGACCTTGCCCGTCGCCGGGAGGGCAAGGCTGACGAGCGCATGCCCCATTTCATGATGGGCCACGACGCGGCGCTCGAACGGCGTCAGGATGCGATTCTTCTTTTCCAGGCCCGCGACGATACGTTCGACGGCATTGGTGAAGTCGGCGCGGCCGACGCTGTTTCCCCGCCGCCGTGTCGCCTCGAGCGCGGCTTCGTTGACCAGGGTGGCAAGGTCGGCTCCGGAAAAGCCCGTGGTCATGGCGGCGACGATATCGAGGTCGACATCCGGATCGAGGGTGACCTGCCGCACATGCACCTTCAATATGGCGATCCGGCCCTGCCGGTCCGGGCGGTCGACCAGAACCTGCCGGTCGAACCGCCCGGCGCGCAGCAACGCGGCATCGAGGACCTCCGGCCGGTTGGTGGCCGCCAGGATGACGACGCCGTCGCGGGAATCGAAACCGTCCATCTCGGCCAGCAACTGGTTGAGGGTCTGTTCACGCTCGTCATTGCCATCGATGGCGAAGGCGCCGCGCGCCCGGCCCAGCGCATCCAGTTCGTCGATGAAGATGATCGACGGCGCCTGCGCCTTGGCCTGGCGGAAAAGGTCGCGGACGCGCGCGGCGCCGACGCCCACGAACAGCTCGATGAACTCCGAGCCGCTGATCGAGAAAAAAGGCACCTTCGCCTCGCCGGCGACCGCCTTGGCCAGCAGGGTCTTCCCCGTTCCCGGGGGGCCGACCAGAAGGACACCCTTCGGAATATGGGCGCCCAGGCGCCCGTAGGCCTTCGGGTCCCTGAGGAATTCGATGATTTCGACCAGTTCGGTCTTCGCCTCGTCCACGCCCGCCACCTGGTCGAAGGTGACGCCTGTGTTCCGATTGACATAGACGCGTGCGTGGCTCTGGCCCGCACCGGCCAGGCCGCCCGTCGTCCGCCGCAGCCCGAACCAGAAAAAGCCGGCAATGGCCAGCGGAACCAGCCATCCGGCTATTTCCTTCAGCCATCCCATGCCCGGGTCGGCGGCGAAGTCGACCTTGTATTTGCCGAGCGTGTCCGCCAGCTGGGTGTCGACGCGGTAGGCGACGAACCGGTCGTACCCGTCATGCGGCGCGGCATAGGCCCCCGTGACCGTATCCGGACCGACGATGACGTCGTGGAGCTGGCCCGCGGCAAGGGCCTGCTGGAAGCGGCTGTAGGGTATCACCTCGACCTTGGCCGTGCCGGTCCAGGCCCACTGGACGGCCAGCACAAGGACAAGCGCGGCCAGGTAGGGCCAGACGCTCCTGAACAGCGAAGGCTCTTTTTTCGTACTCAATGCGCACCCGTGTCCGTCACCGCCGCTACAACCGCCCGTCCACCGCGATGTCGAAGGTCGCGACGCCTTCGTTGATATCGAGGTCGGGCCGGCTCAGCGCTTCGGGATGCCGAAGCGTGCGGGCGGCGTCCAGATAGCCGGTGCGCCAGTGCTCGTCGATGTTGAGGCGCGAGAACTCGAAATCCTTCGTCGTCCCCTGATGCGACTGGGCGTGGTAGATCAGGTGCACGATGCGGAAAACCTTGCGGTCTATGGTGGCCTCGAGGTGTTTCACCGACGGCAGTTCCCTTACCTCCGGCGGCAGGTCGGCCAGCATCTCGCAGGCCGAATTGCGCAGTTTCTGCAGGCGCCTCAACTGGTCGCTGCTGGCCCGCGTCCGGCTGGCGTACTGGATTTCCTTCTGGCGGGTTATGACTTCGGCCAGATCGGCCGGAATCTGGCCGCGCGTGTTCCACAGGTCGACCTGAAAGACCAGGGTATCGTGCGGCGGCGTGCTGTCGACGACCCATTGCAGGGGCGTGTTGGACACAAGACCGCCGTCCCAGTAAAATTCGCCGTCGATTTCCACGGGCGGAAAGGTCGGCGGCAGCGCCGCGCTGGCCAGAACGTGCTCCGGGCGGATGGTGTCGCTCGCGGTATCGAAATAGTCGTAATTGCCGCTCCTGATATTCACGGCGCTGACGCTGAAACGCATCGCCCCGGAATTGATCCGGTCGAAATCGACATGTTTCAGAAGAGCCTGCCGCAGGGGGGTGGCGTCGTAAAAGCTCGTCGCCTGGGGACTGCCCGCCGGCCACAGCCAGCCCGGCCACGCCTTGGCGCCGTACATGGCCGGAACCCCCCACAAGGCGCCGGACAGCGCGCTGAGATGATTCAGCCAGACCCTCACCGGTTCTCCCATCAGGACATCGGCGGGCAGAAGCGACTGCCAGGCCATGCAGGCGGGATCGGACGAGACCTCGTCCCAGAAGGCGTGCAGCCGGTCAAGGCGCTGCGCCGGCTCGTTCCCCGCGATGATCGCCGCATTGACCGCGCCGATCGATATGCCCGCGATCCAGTCGAGCGCGATGCCCGCCTCCTCGATGGCCTCATACACGCCCGCCTGATACGACCCCAGGGCCCCGCCCCCCTGCAGGACGAGTGCAGCCTGTTCGAAATCCGGTTTGGGAAGATTTTTGTGCGTACGCAGGAGGCTGGTGGCTGACTGCAACATCGATACGGTCCTCGCGTTTCGCTTCATTTTGCCCGGGCGCGCCCGCAACGCCTTGATCGGCGTCAAGTTTCCGCCACATAGTGCCCCGGAGCCGGCTCGAGCGGCGGCAGGCCCCGCCTGACCGTGCCCATCGGCGGCGCCGGGCCGCGCAGCGGCGACGAATGCGCCTCCAGCCAATCCACCCACGCCGGCCACCACGATCCCGGTTCGCGGACCGCCTTTTCGGCCCACGCATCCGGTTCGGGGGGCCGCGCCGACGACGCGCGCACGAATCTCCGGAAACTGGCCTTGGGCTTGTCGGGCGGGCTCACGATTCCGGTATTGTGGCCGCCGCCGGTCAGGACGAAGGTCGCCGGACCGCTGATGGCGAAGGCCGTGCGGAAAACGGACCGCCACGGCGCCACGTGGTCGCGCTCCGCGCCCAGCAGAAAGACGGGCAGGTCGATATCCGCCGGCCCGACCGGCCGGCCGTCGACCTGATAGGCCCCCCTGGCAAAACTGTTGTCCAGGAACAGGCGGCGCAGGTAGTCGCTGTGCGTCCGCTCCGGAATTCGCGTCGGATCCGCCAGCCAGGCGTCGATATCCGCCGGCGCGACGGCTCGCCCCAGCAGGTAGCGTTCCACCATGCGCGCAAAGACCATCTCATTGGTGCGCAGGGCGTAGAAGGCCGTCGACATCTGCCGGGTGTCGAGAAAGCCCTGCACGTGCATCAGGTCCTCGAGCAGCCGGACCTGGCTTTCGTCGACGAACAGCAGCGCGTTTTCGGGCAGATATTCGAACAGGGTCGGCGGCGGCTCGCCCGGCAGGCGGCCGGTCAGGAAGCGCGAATAATTCTCGATGCCGGCGCAGCTGCCGGTCGCGGCGATCATCTCGAGGTCGAAATTGGTGCGCTGCTCCAGCCGCTGCGCCTCCAGCAGGCGCCCTTCCGCCTGCAACTCCTTCAACCGCTC
>CAKZJB010000228.1 GCA_936940865.1 uncultured Asticcacaulis sp.
CGTTCTACGAAACGACCTCGGACGGCGTGGTCAAGATCTCGGGCGGCAACACGGTCCGCGGCACCCACGGCGACCTCATCTCGATGTCGCGCAACCTGGTCATCACCATCCATCACGACGGCAAGGACCGCGAGACCTACAAGGTCGGCTACGGTTCGCGCCTGCGCGTGGAAGAGGGCACCCAGGTCAAGAAAGGCCAGCGCCTGGCCGAGTGGGACCCGTACACCACCCCGATCATCACCGAAGTCGGCGGCAAGGTGCGCTACGAAGACCTGACCGACGGCCTGTCGGTCCGCGAAGAAACCGACGAAGCCACCGGCATCACCAACCGCGTGGTCGTCGACTGGCGCGGCTCGTCGCGGTCGGCGGACATCCGTCCGGCCATGGGCATCACCGACGACGCCGGTTCGTACCGCAAGCTGACCAACGGCGGCGACGGCCGCTACATGCTGCCGGTCGGGGCCATTCTGTCGGTGGGCAACGGCGATGAAGTCCGTCCGGGCGACATCCTGGCCCGTATCCCGACCGAAGGCGCCAAGACCCGCGACATCACTGGTGGTCTGCCGCGCGTCGCCGAACTGTTCGAAGCCCGCCGTCCGAAGGACTGCGCCGTCATCGCCGAAATGGATGGCCGCGTCGAATTCGGCCGCGACTACAAGAACAAGCGCCGCATCAAGATCACGCCGGAGGACGGTTCGGAGCCGGTCGAGTTCCTGATCCCGAAGGGCAAGCATATCTCCGTCCACGACGGCGATATCATCCAGAAGGGCGACTACATCATCGACGGCAACCCGGATCCGCACGATATCCTGCGCATCCAGGGCGTCGAGGCGCTGGCTGAGTACCTGGTCAACGAGATCCAGGAAGTCTACCGCCTGCAGGGCGTGCCGATCAACGACAAGCATATCGAAGTGATCGTGCGCCAGATGCTGCAGAAGGTCGAAATCCTCGAGCCGGGCGACACCGGCCTGATCAAGGGCGACCACCTCGACAAGGCCGAAGTCGAAGCCGAAAACGCCAAGGCGGAAAAGCGCGGCGGCCGTCCGGCCCTCACGCAGGCCGTCCTGCTGGGCATCACCAAGGCGTCGCTGCAAACGCGCAGCTTCATCTCGGCCGCCTCGTTCCAGGAAACGACGCGCGTCCTGACCGAAGCGTCTGTCCAGGGCAAGATCGACACGCTCGACGGCCTGAAGGAAAACGTCATCGTCGGCCGCCTGATCCCGGCCGGCACCGGCGCCTACCTGCGGTCGCTGCAGCGCATCGCGCTCAAGCGCGACGAACAGCTCACGCACCAGCGCGAAGAGACGATGGAACCGCTGCCGGCGGAAATCCTGCTCGAAGGCCCGGTCGCCGGCGAGTAAATCCGCCGGCGAGCAGCCACCGCTTTCAAACTGCAAGAAACCCCGGGTGATCTGTCACCCGGGGTTTTTGTTCGTGCCGGCGGCGGCGACGGAACAATGCCTTTCGCATTGCAAGGGACCAGGAAGCGGTATTGTCTAATATTTAACAATAATGCGGTATTCCTGTCGCTGACCGCTTCCCGCCGTTGCACCGCCTGGGGGGATCCAAGCTTCCTGCCATCAGTCCATGCGCTGGGGCGTCCTGCGACGCGCCTGTGGCCCGACTGCGGCCGGAACGGCTTGTTCGCCCGGCTCTTAACCTTTTTAGAGTAGAGAGTACCATGCCGACCACAGTCACCGGCACCGCCAACGCCGACGACATTCTCGACGTGACCGCCGACCACAGTATTTTGGGTCTGGGCGGGGACGATACGATTCAGGCCTCCCAGAGCAACGATACCATCTTCGGCGGCGACGGAAACGACTTCATCGCCGACTACGGCAGCAGCGGAACGCTTTCCGGCGATGCCGGCAACGACACGATCTTCGCCGCGGCCACCGGCGCCTTCTCCATTGATGGCGGCGATGGCGACGATGCGATCTGGGCTTTCATACAGTCGGATACAGCCTCGGTCACGATCAATGGCGGCACGGGCAATGACCGCTTCGACGTCGTCAACTACGGGCAGGGCGGCACGCAGATCACCGGCGGCCCGGGCCACGACACCTACGTGACGGAATCGCTGAGCAAGGCGGACACGCACCTTACGGTGACCGACTTCGCTGCCGGAAACGACGGCGATATTATCGATTTCTCCAACGACATCCTCAACAACTTCTCCGGCTACAACGGCGACAATCCCTTTACGTTGGGCTATGTCCGCCTTGTCCAGAGCGGCAGCGACGTGCTGGTGCAAACCGACGCCGACGGGACCGGCAGCGCTTACGGCTTCAATACCGTTCTGGTCCTTAAGTCTCTCGCCGCCACGGCCCTGACCGCATACAATCTCGGCGGCCACGTCCCGAGCAGTATCACCGGCACCGGCGGCGCGGATTCATTTGCCCTGGGAGGGCAGGGGACCGTCTATCTCGACGGCGGGGCCGGGAACGACACCTTCTCGGGTTCGGTCCTTGCCGGCGTCACGGACGTCATAACCGGCGGAAGCGGCAGCGATACCTATCGCCTTGCAGCCAGTGCCGGTACGGTTACCATCACCGATTTCCAGGCGGGAAACGGCGGCGATATCTACGATCCCTCCGATCTGTTCTCAAGCCTGGCCAATTATATCCCGGGCCAGAATCCCTTTGCCGGCGGCTATATGCGGATTGTTCAATCCGGAAGCGATACGCTTGTCCAGGTCGACAAGGACGGTAACGGCACGGGCTCCGCCTTCACGACGTATGTCACCCTTCAAAACGTGACGGCGTCCAGCCTCACGGCCTATAATTTCGGGGGATTCGCAATCGTTGCGGCCGATCCCGGTCAACCCGACCGCCTTGACGGCGGAACCGGAAACGACAGCCTCAACGGCCACGACGGCAACGATACGATCCTGGGCTACGGCGGCGACGATACCCTGCTTGGCGATACCGGGAACGATGCCCTTTTCGGCGGTGACGGCAACGACCACGTCTACGGCGGCGCCGGCAACGACGGCCTGTATGGCGAGAACGGCAACGACACCCTGTTCGGGGAAGACGGCAACGACCTTGTCATCGGCGGCGCCGGCGACGACGCGTTGTGCGGCCAGGACGGCAACGATACCCTGTCCGGCGAAGACGGCAATGATCTTGTGTCCGCCGGTATCGGTGACGACCTGCTGAACGGGGGCGCCGGCAACGACACGCTGTTTGGGGAAGGCGGCAACGACGTCGTGGTCGGCGGCAGCGGCAACGATGCGCTGTTCGGCCAGGACGGCAACGATATCCTGTTCGGCGAGGGTGACAACGACCTTGCCTTCGGCGGAAACGGCGACGACGCCCTTTATGGCCAAGACGGCAATGACACGTTATTTGGCGAGGCCGGCAACGACCTGGTTGTCGGAGGGGCCGGTGACGATGCGCTCTATGGCCAGGACGGTAACGATACCCTCTCCGGCGAGGACGGCAACGACCTTGCCTCCGCCGGAAACGGCGACGACCTGCTTAATGGCGGAGCCGGCAACGATACCTTGTTCGGGGAAGGCGGCAACGACCTGATTTACGGCGGCGCCGACGACGATGCGCTTTATGGTCAGGACGGCAACGACACCATCTACGGCGATGATGGCAAAGACCTTATTGCCGGTGGAACAGGCGACGACGTCCTGAGTGGCCTCGCCGGTGACGACACTCTGTTCGGAGAAGACGGCAACGATGTCCTGAGTGGCGGCATAGGGAATGATGCGCTTTTCGGTCAGGACGGCGACGACAGCCTGTCCGGCGACGAAGGCAACGATCTCATTTTCGGCGGCGTCGGCAACGACACCCTGTCGGGCGGCGATGGCAACGACACCTTGTTCGGAGAAGTCGGCAACGACCTCATCAACGGCGGCACCGGCGACGATTCGCTTTACGGTCAGGAAGGCGGCGACACCATCTATGGCGATCTCGGCAACGACCTGGTTGCCGGAGGCGCCGGCGACGATGTCCTGTATGGCCAGGACGGCAACGACACCCTGTTCGGCGAGGGAGACAACGACCTCATCTACGGTGGAATCGGCGATGATGCCCTTTTCGGTCAGGACGGTAACGACACCATCTACGGCGGAGACGGCGAGGATCTGGTGGTCGGCGGCATCGGCGACGACGCGCTCTTTGGCCAGGACGGCAACGACACAATCTACGGCGAAGATGGCAACGATCTAATCACGGGCGGCGGCGGCAACGATGCGCTTTATGGCCAGAACGGCAACGACACGATCTACGGCGAAGACGGCAACGACCTGATCGTCAGCGGGGCAGGAGACGACAATATTTTCGGCCAGGACGGTAACGATACCTTGTTCGGCGAAGGCGGCAACGACCTGATATATGGCGGCGCCGGCGATGATGCCCTTTACGGCCAGGACGGCAACGACACGATCTACGGGGAAACCGGCAACGACCTCGTTGCCGGCGGCATCGGCGATGATGCGCTCTATGGCCAGGACGGCAATGATACTCTGTTCGGCGAAGGCGGCAACGACGTCGTTGTCGGCGGCAGCGGCAATGACGCGCTTTTCGGTCAGGACGGCAATGACACCCTGTTTGGCGAAGGCGACAACGACCTCATCTACGGCGGCATCGGCGATGATGCCCTGTATGGCCAGGACGGCAATGATACCCTGTTCGGCGAAGCGGGGAATGATCTGGTTAACGGTGGCGCGGGTGACGACCAGCTTTACGGCCAGGACGGCAACGATACGCTTTACGGCGATCTCGGCAATGACAATATCATCGGCGGCACCGGCGACGACGCGCTCTATGGCCAGGACGGCAACGATACCCTGGTCGGTGAAGACGGCAACGACCTGATGTTCGGCGGGGCGGGCATCGACGTTCTGCTCGGCGGCACCGGCGCCGACACCATGTACGGCGGGGCGGACAGCGACACCTACTATGTCGACAATGTTGGCGACGTTGCATCCGAGGAATCGACGGGCGCCAGCATCGACGACGGCGGTACGGCCGATCGCGTCTATGCCAGCGTCACCTACACCATTGGCAACTTCATCGAATACCTGAACCTGACCGGCTCGGCCGATATCAACGGTACCGGCAACAGCAGCGACAACACCATCACCGGCAATACGGGCAACAACCTGCTGTCGGGCATGGCGGGGAACGACTCGATCGTCGGCGGCGCGGGCAACGACGTGCTTTACGGCGGTGCGGGTTACGACACGCTCGATGGCGGCACTGGCGCCGACACGATGTACGGCGGGGCCGGCAACGATATCTATTATGTCGACAATGCCGGCGACGTGGTGTCGGAAGAATCGACCGGCGCCGGCATCAATGACGGCGGTGGCGACCGGGTCATGTCGACCATCAGCTATACGCTGGGCAACTTCATCGAGCACCTGAACCTCTTGGGCAGCGCCGACCTCAACGGGACCGGCAACAGCCTCAACAACGGGCTGAACGGCAATACCGGCAACAACGTCATGACGGGCCTTGCCGGCGACGACACGCTCAATGGCAACGACGGCAACGATACCCTGATCGGCGGCGCGGGCAACGACGTCTTCAACGGCGGCAACGGCGCGGACACCTTCGTCTTCGCCGCGGCGGGCTCCGCCAACGGCGTGGATACCATCCAGGACTTCGTCCACGGTACAGACCAGTTGCTGTTCAGCGGGGCCGACTACGGCTTCGCGGCCGGTCACGTCCTGACCGCATCGGAGTTCACCGCCGGCAGCACGGCCGTGGGGGCTTCCGCCCAGTTCGTCTGGGACGCCACGACCCACACACTTTACTGGGATCACGACGGCGCCGGCGGAGACGCGGCTGTCGCGATCGCCACCTTCAACACGACCGCGACACTGACGTCGGACGACCTCCACTTCGGGTAACTTCACGGAATATGGCCGGCGGCAGGCTTTTTCCCGCTCGCCCGCGAAGCGTTGTCCTGACGCTTCGCGGGCACGGTCGCGCCCGGAAAGTCTGTATGGGAACCCCCGACAGGGACAGCCGGCCAGCGTCAGTACCATCCCATTTCATCGATCGGCCGGAAACGGCGCAGGTCTTTATCCCTGGCCCCGGAATTCTCGCGCCGGCGCTCAGATTGGGCTTGCCGAATTTACGGTAGCGCGGTACTCAATATGAAGTTGCGCTTTGTTGCGCAGCCGTCGGGGGGCGGAAACAGGGGGGAAGACAATCGTGACACTATCGAAGTGACTGGCGCCGGATGCCCATGGCATCCGCAAGCGCATGCCCCGTTCAGCATACACGACACCGGATCCGGACGCGCACAGCCGCGCCTGGACTTACCCAACTGACATCAGCGCCTGAAACGGCAATCCGAAACGCGGGAAATCGACATGTCCAATCTTATCAATGGCACCGACGGCGGTGAAATCATCAACGATACCTGGGATGACGACAGCATCGTCGCCATGGGTGGCGACGACGTTGTCTATTCAGGCCTGGGGCACGACACGATCGATGCCGGCGACGGCGACGACTTCGTTGACGTCTATGGCACGGCCAGTGACCTGGTCATTGGCGGCAATGGCAATGACTTCATCATCTCCTTTTCCTCCGGCACACAAACCCTTCTGGGAGGGAGCGGAAACGACTATATCGATGTCGGCGCTTCGGATTCGGTAACGATCGATGCCGGCGACGGCAATGATACGATCGACGCCTACAATTTTTCGGCCTCCCCGGTCAGCATCACCGGCGGCGCGGGAAGCGACACGGTCTTCGTGCACACGCCGCAATTCACCGGATCGACGACGGTCACGGACTTTACGGCCGGCGAGGGCGGCGACGTTCTCGATCTGTCTCCCCTGCTGACGGATCTGCAGAATTACGACGGCGAAAACCCGTTTACCTCCAACCACGTCCGCCTCGTTCAGGCCGGAGCCGATACCCTGGTCCAGGTCGATCGCGACGGCACCGGATGGTCCTACGACTATGAGACGGCGATCATCCTGCAGAACGTCGACGCCAGCGCGATTACGGCGGCAAACCTCGGCGGCTTCACGCTCGACGGCTCGCATATCGCCGGACAGACGTTCGGCGACACCGACGCCAATGACACGATCAACGGCACGATCGGAGACGACTCCATTACGGCCCACGCCGGCGATGACTCCATCTTCGGCGGCAATGGCGCGGACACGATCGATGGCGGAGACGGCAACGATTACATCAATGGCTATACGGGCAGCGACCTGATATTCGGGGGCGCTGGCAACGACTCCATCACCGATTGGTATGGCGAAAATACGATCCACGGCGGTGACGGCAACGATACGATCGCCGCCGGCGGCCAGGGCGTCACCTACCTGTACGGCGATGCTGGCGACGATGTCTTCGTCAATGGCCTGGCCAGCGGAACCGTCTACCTCTCCGGCGGAGATGGTGTCGATACCTACATGGCCAGTTCGCCGAACGCGAATTTGATTATTACGGACTTCGCCACAGGGGCAGGGGGCGACATCTACGACCTGAGCCAATGGCTTTCCGGCGGACTGGTGAACTATACGCCTGGCACCAATCCGTTTGCCGACGGGCATTTCCAGTTGGTCCAGTCCGGCTCCGACGTCCTGCTCCAGTTGGATATCGACGGCAGCGGAACGGGCTGGAGCTACCAGACCCTGGCCACCTTCCAGAATGCCGACATCAACAATTTCACCGCTTATAATTTCAATGGTTTCGCCCCGGGGCACGCCGCGCCGACCGACGGCGCCGACAGTATCGATGGCACCGCGGGCAACGACAGCATCGACGGGCTTGGCGGGGACGACACAATCTACGGCCAGGCCGGCGACGACACGCTTATCGGCGGCGACGGCAACGACTCGATCGACGGCGGATACGGATCGGACGTTCTGTCCGGCGGCGGCGGCAATGATACGCTGAGCGACTATTCCGGCTCATCCACCATCACCGGCGGAGACGGCAACGACTATATCGCCGGCCTGGGTTCGCTCGACGGCGGCGCGGGCAGCGACACTTTGTCGACCGTCTACTACTACGACTCCAATCCTCATCCGACCACCTTGTCCGGCGGCGAAGGCAACGACTATATAAATGATTACAATGGCTTAGCGGACGTCCTCGATGGTGGCGACGGCAACGACAACATCTCGGCCTATGGCAACGGCGCCCACTCCGAAACCCTTAACGGCGGCGCCGGAGACGACTATGTCTACGCCTCGAACGTGGTGATCAATGGCGATGCCGGAAACGACACCATCAACGCCCAGGGCAACACGACCGTCCATGGCGGCGACGGCAACGACGCGATCGGGGCGCAGGGGATAAACGAAATCCACGGCGACGCCGGCAACGACACCATCACGGAATATGTGGGCGGCGGCCTGTTCGATGGCGGTGCGGGAGACGATCTTATCGGGGGTTCCTTCATACTTCCCACGACGATCGATGGCGGCGACGGCAACGATACGGCATCGATTGACGGCGGATATCCCGGCGCGACCCAGGTTTACAATCAAGGCGACGACTACGTCGTCGTACAGAACAACAACACCATTCTCCTGAAAAACGTCGAGGCCCTGCGGATCGGCGGCGCGGGCGCCACGCTCAGCCACGCCGGTCTGGGCGACTATAAGCTCGGAACAGATACAGGCGACAGTCTGACGGGCGGAGCCCATGCCGACTGGCTTTCCGGCGGCGGCGGCAACGACACGCTCGATGGCGGCGCCAGCAATGACCGCCTGGATGGCGGCGACGGTAACGACAGCCTCGCCGGCGGTACCGGCAATGATACGCTGCATGGCGATGCCGGCGATGACACCCTGAGCGGCGGCACGGGCAACGACAACCTGTACGACGACAACGGCGTCAATGCCCTGAATGGCGATACCGGCAACGACTATCTGCAGGGAAGCGGCACCCTGTCCGGCGGCGATGGCGACGATACGATTGCCTCGACCGGTCAATACGACCTGGTTCAGGGCGGAGACGGCAACGACGATATCGCCGCCAATAACAGTCATGACACGATCCATGGCGGGGATGGCGACGATACCATAACCGCCGCCGGCTCCCCTTTCAGCAGCGACCATGCGATCGTGTTCGGCGACGACGGCAACGACCTGCTGGCCGGCGCCGGAACGCTGGACGGCGGCGACGGCGATGACACGATCCGCGCCTATGATGGCGCCGACGTCATCGGCGGCGACGGATACGACGTCGTGGTCTTCACCGGCAACAGCTCTGCCTATGCTCCCGTTTACAATAACGGCGTATTGACCGTCATCGGCGGCGGCATGACGAACGGCGTGGTGATTTCCGGGGTCGAAGCCCTGCGTTTCGACGACAAGCAGGTTGACCTTGCCACCCTCGGCATCGGCACGATCACCGGAGGCACCGCCGGCAACGACACGCTGACCGGCACGGACTACGCCGACTCGCTGAGCGGCTATGACGGCCGGGACAAGCTCGACGGCCATGGCGGCAACGACACGCTGATGGGCGGCGCCGGCGTCGACACCCTGCTGGGCGGTGACGGCAACGACCTGATGGACGGCGGGGAGGGCAATGACAGCCTGTCGGGCGACGCCGGAAACGACGCCATGACGGGTGGCTACGGTTCGGACTATCTGAGCGGCGGCAGCGGCAACGACACCCTGTTCGGAAGCCTTGCCGGCGGGGGCAGCGCATCCTACGAGCGTGATACTCTTGATGGCGGCTCGGGTGACGACAGCATCTTCGGCAATGGCTTCAAGGATGTCGTTCAGGGCGGCGACGGCAATGACTGGATCTTCTCCGGCGGCGTCAGCATCGATGGCGGCTCCGGCAATGACACCATCATCGTCCACGCCAATATCGACGGTTCGGCGCCGACCGTTTACGGTGGTACAGGGGATGACTGGATCTCCAGCCAGTATTATGGCGCGAAGCTGGTCGCCTTTGGCGGCGATGGCAATGACACCATGACCGGCGACTACCAGGCGGACTCGCTCGACGGCGGCGGCGGCAACGACCTGCTGACCGGCGGAGACGGTAACGACACGCTCGTCGGCGGAGCCGGCAGCGACACGATGTACGGCGGTGGCGGCAACGACACCTACTATGTCGATGCCATCGGCGATGTGGTGTCGGAGGCGTACTATGGATGGGACAATGGCGGCAATGACCGCGTGATCAGTTCGATCAGCTACACGCTGGGCGATTACGTCGAGAACCTGAACCTGACCGGCGCCGCCGACATCGACGGTACCGGCAACAGCCTCAACAATTCGCTCAACGGCAATTCCGGGGCCAACCATCTGTGGGGAATGGACGGCAACGACCTGCTGAACGGCAATGCCGGCAATGACAGCCTTTATGGCGGCGACGGCAATGACAGCCTGAACGGCGGAACGGACGCCGACCTGCTGCATGGCGACGGCGGCACGGACTCGCTTAACGGTGGCGACGACAACGACGTGCTGTATGGCGATGCCGGCAACGATACGCTGGACGGCGGCTCCGGCAACGACACGATGTACGGCGGGGCGGGCAACGACATCTACTATGTCGACAGCGCCTCGGACGTCGTGTCGGAAGAGTCGACCGGCGCCGGCATCA
>CAKZJB010000229.1 GCA_936940865.1 uncultured Asticcacaulis sp.
ACCTCCCGGACGGCGACGCGACGGCCAGCGCCGACGCGGCGGCCGCGATCGCCGCCGCCATGGCCGCGTCGCCGACGGCGACCGACATGCCGTCCGCCGTGCCATCGGGCGCCGCCTTGTCGCAGGCCGCATCGCAATCCGCGACCGTACCGCCGCCCGTCACGTCGCACTGATCCGGCCATGTCCGGCGATCCGGAGCTATACTTCGCCGAGGATGGCGCTCCCCGGTCCGGGCGCTTCGGCGACATCTACTATTCGCTTCAGGACGGCCTGGCCGAGTCGCGCGCGGTTTTCCTCGATGGCTGTCATATGCCGCAAGCCTGGGCGGCCGGCGGCGTCTTTTCCGTGCTGGAACTGGGCTTCGGGACGGGGTTGAACATCGTGGCCCTGATGGAGCGGTGGGCGGCCCATCGCCCCGCCGGCGGCTATCTCCATGTCTTCACCATCGAGGGCTTCCTGATGGAGCGGGGGGCTGCCGCGCGAAGCCTGGGAGGCTGGCCGGACCTGGCGCCGTTCGCAGACGCCCTGCTGAAGCAGTGGCCGAAGGCCCGGACGGGCTTTCACTACATGGACTTCCCCGAATGGGGCGTGGCCGTCACCCTGGCGCTGACGGATGTACGCGCCGCGCTGGACGCCTGGGAAGGCAGGGCCGACGCCATTTTCCTCGATGGCTTTTCGCCGGCGCTCAATCCCGACATGTGGGCCGAAGACGTGCTGATGCGCGTGGCCGCACG
Source organism: uncultured Asticcacaulis sp. (assembly GCA_936940865.1). Lineage (GTDB taxonomy): Bacteria > Pseudomonadota > Alphaproteobacteria > Caulobacterales > Caulobacteraceae > Asticcacaulis. The sequence continues at coordinate 735 of CAKZJB010000229.1, forward strand.
GACCGGGCCCGGCGCGCGCCTGGCGACCTTCACCGTGGCCGGCTTCGTGCGCCGCGGCCTTCAGGCGGCGGGTTTCGCGGTGGAAAAGCGGCCCGGCTTCGGGCGCAAGCGCGAGCGGTTGGAAGCCGTTTTCCCAGGGGAGCGCTTGCCGTCCCGGCGCAGGCCGCGCGTGGCAGTCGTCGGCGCCGGGATCGCGGGCGCGGCGCTGATCCATCACGCCCGATTATTCGGTGTCGCGGCCGACCTGTTCGACGCGGACGGACCGGCCGCCGGGGCGTCGGGCAATGCGGCGGGCCTGGTGACGCCGCGTCTCGACGCCGGCCATGACGGGGTGACGGGCCTGTTCGCCGACGCCCTCTATTACGCCCGGGCCCTGTATGCCGGCGTGGCGCCGGATGCGATCCTGCATGAAGGCACATATCTCTGCGAAGGGCCGCGCGACGCGCAGCGTTTCGACCGCCTGGCCGGCCTGCCGCAGCACGCGCAAGACGATATCGTGCGCGTGGGCCAGGTGCCGGACGTCGATGGGCGGGCTGGGCTCCATTTCCGCGCGGCCCTGGCGGTGCGCCCGCCGGAGATCGTGACGGCGCTGATCGCCGGACAGGCGGTCTTGCCGCAATCCATCATTGACTGGCGGCGCGAGGCCGACGGAGCCATTGCCTTTGCGGTCAGTGACGGCACTACGAAGCGCTATGAGGCGGTTGTCCTGGCCTGCGGTGCCGGAATTTTCGGGTTGGCGCCCGGCCTCGGCCTGCAGGCGGTGAGGGGACAGGTCGAACGGGTGGCAAGCGACGACCGGCCGTCCGCGCCTGTCAGTTGGGGCGGATATATCGTGCCGCTCAATGATGGATTCGTCTTCGGCGCCACGCATGACCGCGACGACACGGGCACGGAGGCTCGCGACGGCGATCGCGGGCGCAATCTCGGCCTGCTGGCCAAGGCCATGCCGGCCCGCGCGGAACGGGCGGCGGGGCTGCCGTCGCGATCGCGCGCCGGGGTGCGGGTCGCCAGCCGCGACCATCTGCCGAGGGCCGGTGAGATCGCGCCGGGCGTTTTCGTACTGACGGGGCTCGGCGGGCGCGGACTTTGCCTGGCTCCCCTTCTGGCGCGGGCAATCATGGCGGACATTGCCGGTCTTCCGCCGCAGTTGCCGGAAACCACGAAAAATTTATTATGCCCAGAGCAACCGCCCGGTACGGCATAATCGTATAAACAGGGTAAGACATAGCGTAATCGTTCATTCGCCGTTCATGTCGGGCGGCGTAGCCAGTTGCATCCGGTGAGGTGAAGACATGAATAGGCAGGCGCTTCTGGTTTCGCTTCTTGTTGCGGGTATCGGGCTCGGGTCGATGACCGTGGCTTCGGCCATGTCGGGCCGTCCGTCCGAGGGCGTAAAGCCCGGTCACGATCCCCATGCCTGCTTCGATCCCACCTTCGTCGACGGCTTCCAGACCCCCGACGACCGCACCATGATCGTCACCGAGGGCCGCGAAGCCTACAAGCTGTCGCTGACCGGCGTGTGCATCGGGCTGGACTCGAGCTTCATGGTCGGCATCCGCTCACGGTATCCCATGTCCGAGGTCTGCGGACCGTTCGACGCCGAAATCCTGTATCGCGATGGCGGCCGCCGCCAAAGCTGCCAGATCACGGAGGTCAAACACCTGTCTCCGGAAGAGGCGGCGGAATATACCGGCCGCAAGCCCGCCGGCCAGTCTTCGGCCTCTGCCGGGGCGTCCGCTTCAGGCAAGTCCAACTGGTAAAAAGGGAGGTTCCAATGCGTAGCGCACACAAGAAGATCGCGGCGATTGCCGCTACGGTGCTCGCCGGAGGCGCCATCGTCGCCGGTGCGGCGTCGCTGACGTCCGCCCAGGCGCGTCCCGCCGAGGACAACGACTGGGCAAAGCCCGCGGCGCAGGGCGTTTCCCCGGCCGGCGGGGAACACGCGGCGCCCAAATGTCTCGATATCCGCGACACCGGCCGCTTCCACGTCGTCAACGACCACACCCTGCTGGTCTACAATACCTGGCAGGACCCGTACCTGCTCGACATCGGCGGCCCGTGCCGCAGCATGACCGACCTGTCGCACTTCGGTTTCGAGGTCAACGGTACGACCCAGATATGCCGGGCGCATGACGCCTTCCTGCTGTTCTCGCACGATACGGAACGGCCGGTCCGCTGCATCATCAACGGCGTCAAGGCGATCAGCCGCGCCGAAGCGGCGAAGCTGGACGAATAGGAGAGGGCGATGCGAGCCTGTTGGAAGACCCTGGCGGTCGTCGTTGCCGTTGCCGGCGCCGGCATTGCCGTCACCGCCTGTACGGCCATGGGACCGCAGGCCGAAGGATCGGCGCCCCGGCGCTGCCTGTCGGCGCCGCTCGACACCACGCGGGTGATCGACGAAAAGACCCTGTTCATTCAGGATCGGATGGGCACGGCGGCGATCCTGCATATGTCGAGCCAGTGCCTGTCGAACTTCGATCCGACCATGTTCAGGTTCCGCGGCACGAACGATATCTGCAGCAAGAACGACGCCGAGATTTCGGGGCTGCAGGGCCATATCCCGACGCCGTGCTTCGTCGAAAGCATCCAGTGGCTGAGCAAGGACGAAGTCGCGAAGTATCGGTAGAAAAGCGAAATCGGCATAATATTATACCTCCCCGCTCGGCGGGGAGGGGAACCGCAC
>CAKZJB010000230.1 GCA_936940865.1 uncultured Asticcacaulis sp.
CGCCATAGCCTCATACTGCATTTGAGCCCACGGGCCGGGCCTTTGGGCGGGTCTCAGTTGCCGCCTGCAGCCTGTTGCTTTCCTCCTCAAGAGCCACGCGCATCGCGTCCTCGGCGCGGATCACATCGCGCACCCGGATGGAATTGAGTACATGTGCATAGTGTCCGGGATAGATCGCTCCTGCCTCAGCCGAGGCCCGGGCAAGCCGCCTGATCACGACCGCCATGGTCTGGTGCATTCGTCTGTGAACGGGGTTGCCCGACGCTTCGACGACCGCCTCATGGAATAGGTAGAGGGCCGAAGCGGCGCTGTCCTGATCGGAAGCCTGCTTCAATTTCATGAACGCGCTTTCCATGGAGTCCATATCCGATGGGGATGCGAACCGGGCGGCAAGTCCCGCTGCCGGCGGGATTACCCCTTTGCGGAATGTCGCGAACTCCATCAGAAACGCCGTCGGATCTGGCGAGTCTATCATCCATCGGATCACATCGGGGTCGAGAATATTCCACCTGTCGGTTGGCTGGACCCGCGTGCCGACGCGCGTACGCGATTCCAGAAGCCCCTTGGAAATCAGGCTTTTCACGGCTTCCCGGATGACGGTGCGGCTCGCGCCGAACATCGAGGTTGCATCGGCTTCGGTCGGAAAGCCGCCATCGCTGTATTCGCCCCGGACGATCGCCGGGCCGATCATATCCAGCAGCCGCGCCGCCATATTCGTTCCAAGTTCAAACGTCATGAAACGGCTCCAGATCGGTCAAAATTTTATCGCTGAAAGTGCGAACAGGCATTTCATATTACAAAATGCGCCCGAACCTCAAGGCGTCTCGGGGATTTTCGCGCCCGGCCGACTGCGGTGAGCGAAAAATTTTCATGCGTGAAAAGCCTCTGCGCCGCGATATGCAGCGCAGGGCGGCCGCATAGCGGGATGCCGTGATGCGCATCCCGCCATGGTCAATGGCGAATTGAGGGGGTCTATACGTCGCGCAGCCGAAGTGCGCGGCGTCCGTTACGGGAATGTCGGCCTGTCGCTACAAACGGAGGCGCCTGTCGCCGGTGGCGGCGCTATTTACGATCGTCAGACGTGGACGTTGCGCGGATCGGCTTCGTTCGGCCGCTGAAGCAAAACTGCCGCCCAGGGCACCGCTTATGGTTCGGCAGGCCGCGACCAGCAGGTCGAGGGCGTCCCTCGCGGGCGGGCCGGCCCGGGATTGCAGCACGGGCATGGTCAGGATGCCTTTTAGGCCGTTACGATCGAATACCGGCCCCGACAGGTCCGTCACCCCAGGGACGACATCGCTGGGCGAGACGCTATGGCCATCGATACGAGCATTTTCTGCAGTCTGGCAGAAGTCTGTCCACGCAGATGCGCGCCCGAATTCCCTCAGCATCGGGCTCAGCCGTTCGCGCACATCGACCGGTGCAAGCCCGAAGAAGAGGGCGCCGGCACCGCTGGACGCGATATGGCTGCGAAACCCTGGCCGGGCTCCCAGATTGAAATCGCCCGGAGCGTCGGCCGATGCGATAACGACCAGATCATGCCCGGCCAGAACCGAAAGATAGCAGGCATGTCCCGACCGTTGCGACAGGTCCGTCATATGCGGAAGCGCCCGCCGGACGACCTCCTGAAACCCATGGGCGTTGCGTGCCAGCGTCAGCATTTTGGTGGAGAGCTCGAAGCCGTTTCCTTCGGGCGCCATCGTCAGATATCCGCGGTCCACCAGGACCTGGAACATGCGGAAGACTTCGTTGACAGATCGCGACAGGCGTGCCGACACTGCCGAAAGCGTCAGCGGGCCATCGGCACTAGCCATGACTTCAAGGATATCCAGTCCTTTTTCGAGGGCAGGCGCCCTGTACTGTCTTCCTGACGCTGAAGGCGTTTCACCGGTATCGAGAGCCGACATTTTTTCGTTCCGTGCCCCCCGGTCCAATCGGTCATGTACAAACGTTCTAAATAATACAAATGAAATTGCAAAGGCGCATTTATGCAATTGCATAAAATGTGATAAGGTCGGTCCATGGACTTTTGGACGGTGGTATAATGAGCAAGGCGGAGCATTCACCGGTGACCCTTCAGCAGGTCGCAGCGCGAGCGGGTGTATCCGTGTCGACGGCGAGCCGCGCTCTGGCGGGCAACCCGGCTATCAGCGAGGCTGTGCGGCAAACGATCTGCGAGGCGGCCCGGGACTTGCGCTACACGGCGCCAAAGCGTCAAAAACGTTCGGTCACGTCACCAGGTCTGGTTACGGTCATTATGCCGCCCATCAGTTCGCGTGTCCTGCCCGACCCCTTCATCCTTGAATTGTTAGGCGGAATCTCGGTCGCGATGCGCGAGCGAAACCGCGATTTCGTCATCGGCCACAGTGCGCCTTATGACGACAGCAGCCTGAACGCCGCCCTGGACGCAAATCCAAAAGGGGCATTTATCGTTCTTGGGCAGTCGCAGTACCACAACGCGTTGAACCGCCAGTTCCGGCGGGGGCGCAACTTTGTCGTCTGGGGCCTGGAATTGCCGGGCCAATTCTATTGCTCCGTCGGCGGCGACAATTTCACCGGTTCGCAAAAACTCACGAGACACCTCCTGAGGGCAGGTCGCCGGCGCCTGGCGTTTATCGGTCTGGCGCCCTATGACGTCTTTACGGAACGATTTGCGGGATACCGGTCCGCGCTCGAGGCAGCCGACATAACCGTTGATCCGCGCCTTGTCCGCAGTTGCGATATCGCGTTCGAAGACGCGCTTGACCCTGTGAACGACCTCTTGAATACGGGCGTGCCCTTCGACGGCATCGTTGCGACAACGGACATGCTTGCCCTGGGCGCGATGGCGGCGCTTCGCCGCCACGGACTCTCCGTACCTGACGATGTGGCGGTTGTCGGCTATGATGACGTTGCATTGGCCCGTCATTCCGCGCCCGGCCTTACGACGGTCCGCCAGGACGTCCTGAAGGGCGGGGCGCTCCTGGTGTCGAAGTTGCTGCGGCGGGAAGCGGGCCTGTCGGCGGCTTCGGAAAGGTTGCCTACGGAAATGATGGTGCGGGAATCCTGCGGTGGATAAGATACCGGTCCGCCTTTCTGTTCCGGGGGTCGCGCTGGGGCTTGTGGCCTTTGCTCTCTACTCCGTCGGGGATTCGCTTATTCGCGCCCTCGGGCCGGGAGTGCCGGCTTACGAGCTGGCTTTTATCGGCGCTGTCGCCTCACTTGTGCTGTCGCCCCTGACCCTGGGCGGCAGGGTCAGCCTGAACGCGCTCGTGCGTCCGAACCGTTGGCGCTGGTGGTGTCTGCGCGGATTGTTTGCAGTCGGCGGAACCATAGCGGGCATCTACGCGTGGAGCACGCTTCCCCTGGCCGAGACCTCATCGATCCTGTTCATCAATCCGCTGCTGACGTCGGCCCTGACGCCCGCCCTGCTGGCGGAGCGCGTGAGGCGGCGTGACTGGATTGCATCCACCGTCGGATTTGCCGGCGTCCTGATGGTGCTGCGTCCGGGATTCCAGCACCTGGCTCCCGGTCACATCTGCGCGGTCGTGTGCGCCGCATGCGGGGCCGGAACCGGCCTGCTCCTTCGGGCAACCCGCACGACGGAAACGCCAGCGGCGATGCATGGGGCGTCGGTGCTGAGCGTCATCCTCGTGGCCGGGATCGGTACGGCCTGCCGGTTCGTTCTGCCGGCGCCGGCGGATATGGCGCTGATAGCGGGCTACACCCTGTTCTGCGGACTGGCCGGAATCATTCTTATGTACGCCTGGCGGCGGGGGCCGGCCGGCCTGATAGCGCCGACGCAGTATTCGCAGGTCATCTGGGGAATCGCGCTCGGCTATTTTTGCTTCGCTGAAATTCCGAATGCGACAACGGTCTGGGGAGCTTTGTTTGTGGTTCTGGCGGGGGCGGTAACACTTTCCGGCAACAGCGCAAACAGCTCAA
>CAKZJB010000231.1 GCA_936940865.1 uncultured Asticcacaulis sp.
CTGAACCCCCTCCGGACGACGCCAAAACCTCAGGGCTGTGAGATATGCGGGCTAGTCCGTGTTCCTCTTCGCCGGGCGCTGTCCGCCCGGCGAACCCTCCTGCCTTCGCAGCCATTTCGTCCGGCGGTGATATCCCTCCGCCGCCGGACGTCCTCCAGGGGCTGTGAACGGCCGGGTATCCCTTGCGGCCGGTTCCCCGTTGGACCGGCCGTCTTTTTTTTCCGCTCAAGCGCCGCTGGGCTCGCCCAGGCGTGCGCGGCGGGCAAAGAATGAAAGGATTGGCGCCCTTGCCGACGGCTTTGCTTGCCGTTGGAATTCCTTCCTGTCTATATATCGAGATCGTAGCCCAGGGCCTCGACGACGGGCGCGATGCGGTCCATCCACGGCGCCAGGGCCCGCGCATAGTTGCGCCAGCGGCCGATCGAGCGGTCGTTCAGCGGCTTCGATACCTGGGAATAGGAAGGCGTCGGGGCATGGCGGCGGTTCTCGTGGAAGCGCAGGCAGGCGTCGTCGAAACCGAGGCCGCAATAACCCAGCACGCGCCGCGTCTCGGCTTCCTGGTTTGCGACGAAATCCTCATAACGGACGACGAGCGGCGGCTGCTCCAGCATGGCGTCGTAATGCGCATCGAGGCCGTGCTGCGCGATCATGTGCGTGATGATCGTATCCATGGCGAAGCCGCTGTTCATGCCATGCGTGAGATTGTGCGACAGGATCGAGATCGCCACGTCGAGCGGATGGCGCACCATGCGGATAATGCTTGCCTGCGGAAAGGCCAGCCGGATCAGGGGGAGATGCGCGTCATTGAGCGGCATCTTGTCGGTGAACAGCTGCCTGCCTTCGCTCATCACACCGTAGATTTCGGCACGGCCAAGATAATAGTCGCGCAACACCGTGGGGATATGGTGGAAGTCGGCGGCCTGTGCATGGGCCAGGCGGTCGGGATAAGGTTCGGCGCCGGGCAGAAGCCGGAGCGACAGGGCCTGCCATTCGTGGACGAACGGCAGTTCGCCGCCGGGCGCGACATGGTCGTGGCTCGACAGCATCTGCTCGATCATGGTCGTGCCCGAACGCGGGAAACCGAGGATGAAGACCGGTTGCGGAACATCCGAGCGGGTGCCGGCCTTGGGAAGGCGCGCCATCTGTTCCGCTGTAAAAAAGGCCTTCAGGCGCTCGAACTCGGCGGCGACCTTCGGTGCGTCATAGCCGAGCCTGGCCTCCTGGGCCAGCCGGGCCTTGGCCGTCACCATGGCCGGCCACGCCTCCTCGTAGCGGCCCAGCCTGTCGAGCAGCCGGGCCTTGTCGAGCAGCGCGGCGGCGCTGATGCGCGGTCCGGCGCGGTCGATCAGGTCCAGCGCCTCCTTCGACTTGTCGGTATTGGCCATATAGAGCGCACGCAGAAGCGCGAAGTCCTGGCCCTCGGCCTTGCCCGTCTGTTCGGCACGATCGAGCCACAGCCAGGCATTGACCATGTCACGCTTCGCCTCGTAGACGCGCGACAGGTGTGCCATGGCCATGGCGCGCGCCGCCGGCGGCTGTTCGACGACGCGGCAGGCCTGCAGGAGATGCGTCTCGGCCTCGTCCAGCCGGCCCTGATTGTAAAGGCACAGCGCCAGATTGGTCAGTACCTGCGGGTGCGGACCCGCCAGCGCCAGGGCCTGGCGGTTATGAAATTCGGCGGCCGGCAGATCGTCGCGCTCGGCCAGGATCACGGCCAGTTGCAGGTGCGACTGGGGATCGTCGGGCAGGACAATCAGGGCATGGCGCGCGGCGGCTTCGGCGGCCGCCGTCTGCCCCTGCGCGTGCAGCATCTGGGTCAGGTCGTGGACCGCCCAGGCGCTGGCCGGATCGAGGGCCAGCGCCTGCCGCATGGTCTCTTCCGCCCCCTTGAGGTCGCCGCGCGACTGCTGGATGACGGCCTTCAGCTCCAGCGCGTCGAGATCGCCCGGCGCCTCCTTCAGTCGCATGCCGCAGAGGCTGAGCGCCGCCGTGAAATCGCGGGCCTGGAAAGCCTGGCGGCCCCGAAGGACGAGCGGATGCGTGGAAGCGGACACTGGGCACCTTGATCTACCTTAAGACTCAGGAGTGTAAGCCCTTTTCCGATTCTCTCAAAATGACCGGGCGAGTGGGAGCAACCGCGGGTTTCAGCGGCATACCGAACAGGGGCCGAAGCAGGGGGATGCTCCGCACCACCATGTAGGTCAACCAGCACCCGGCGATCGTGATGGCGATCAGGATCGTCGCTTCGATGGCGACAGGCATGCGCAGCCGGTTAAGATTGTAGGCCGCGACCACGATAATCGTCTGGTGCACGATATAGAAGGGAAAAATGGCCTCGGTCAGGGTGCGGCGGATCGGACCATCGGCATTGGCCAGATGCTGGCGGGCATAGCCGATCAGGGCCAGCATCATGAAGACGGCCTGGGCCGTCTCGATCGGATTGCCGATCAGTTCGGCGGCGAAGGGATCGATCTGGCCGGCCGCCCAGAGCTTGCGCAGCAGTTCGAGCGCGAGATAGTTGCCGAAGCCGACGGCCAGGCTGACGTGGCGCATCTTGCGAGCGATCTCGAAGAACCGGTCGAAGCGTGCCGCCAGCACACCCATGGCGAAGAAGCCGGCCGAATCGTAGTGGACGTACCAGTCGCCGACGAAGGCGTGGGTCTGCGGGAACAGGGGATCCAGCACATAGTCGCCGAAACAGTACCAGGCGAACGGCATGGCGATGTAGACCCAGGCCGGCAGGCGCTTCATCCAACCCATGGGAACGCGCTTCAACACCGGCCACAGGGCCGCGAAGACCAGGCTGTAGGCCAGGAGGTAGACGACGTACCACAGGTGGTTCCAGGTCGGCACGCTGAGGCAGCCGTTGGCGTCGCACCAGCCTCTATAGTGTGTCAGGTATCTGGCGTAGAAGTCGAGATAGTCGCCGGTGAAGCCGTATTGTTCGCGCACCTGATAGAAGCTTTGCGGCGCGACGATCACCGCCATGCCGAAGACGATCGGCCAGAACAGCCGGTTGAAACGCGAAAGCCCGAGCTGCCAGGCGCCGGTCTTTTCCGCCATGAAGCGGATCGCTACGCCCGAAATGAAGAAGAGCAGGTCCAGCCGCCAGGGATTGGTGATGCGCATCAGGGGCTCGATGGCATGGCTGGCATGATCGCTTTTCACGTGCCAGCCCCAGGTCACGTAGAACATGCCGGTATGGTAGAAGATAAGCAGGCCGAAGGCGATAATGCGCAGCCAGTCGAGATCGTAACGCCGTGTCATTCAGAGGCTCCTGAGTGGGGTGGCCCAGGCGCTATCATCGCGCTATTCTGCCGGCTATCGGCCTGACACGAGCGGCCGGACAGGCGGGACGAATGGGGACGGGCGGCGGCATCGGCGGGACACGTGGCGGCAATTCCGGGACGAGCGGGGCGCGCTTCGGACCGGTCTTCACCTTTATCGTCGCCGTTACCCTGGTCATCTGCGTCGTCAACGCCACCTCGGTTTTGATCGAGCATTCGAACGGCGGATCGCCGATACATATCTGGGAGCCGATATTGTGGGAGGTGAGCAGCATGGTTGCGCTGTTTGCCCTTTGCCCCCTCATTTTCGTCCTCTATCGCCGCTTCGGGCCTTCGCGGCTGGGGCTGGGGCGTTTCCTGGCGCTGCAGGTGCCGATCGTCCTGGTCTTTTCGTTGCTGCACGTCGCCGGGATGGTTGCGGTCCGACATCTTGGCTATGGCCTTGCCGGCATGTCCTATGATTTCGGACACGGGCGCCTGCCGCTGGAATTGCTCTACGAAGGCCGCAAGGACTGCCTGTCCTATGCCATCTATGTGGGTATTTTCTGGGTTGCCGACCGGCTGGCGGCATCGCAAGACGCGCCGAAAGCGCCCGGGCGCCTCGAGGTGCGTACCGATGGGCGTGTCCTGTATTTCGAGCCGGGCGAAATCCTGTGGGTCGAAGCCGCCGGCAACTATGTCGAGCTGAATGTCGCGGGCCGGGCTTCGCCGTTGCTGGTGCGCGGAACCCTGGCCGAATATACGCGCAAGCTCGCCGGTGCTGATTTTGTAAGGATACATCGATCGCGCCTGCTTAACCGCAACCATGTCCGCGCGATAGAAACCACCCATTCCGGAGATGTCACCGTAACGCTCAGCGACGGCCGCGAAATCGCCGGCAGCCGGCGTTATCGCGAAGCGTTAGGCCAATAAGGCAGGCTTGCGTTTGTAGACATCAAGGATCAATTCGCCGAACAGGGTATTGGCCCAGGCGAACCAGGGCCGGGTGAAGTTGGCCGGATCGTCCTTGTGGAAGGCCTCGTGCATGAAGCCCGTACCGGCGTGGGTCGCCTTGAGCGTGGCAAGGCTCATCCGGATATCGTCGTCGCTGGTCGCGGTCAGGGCGTACATCATCAGCGACATCGGCCAGACCATGTCGCGGCCGATATGCGGGCCACCGATGCCGGAGGCCGCGTGGCCTGCGAAGAAATAGGGGTTGGCCGCGCTCCACACCGCCTTGCGCGTGGTCAGGTACAGCGGATCTGTCCTGCCGCAGGCGCCGAGATAGGGCAGGCCGAGCAGCCCCGGCGTATTGGCGTCGTCCATGAAGATGGCGTTGCCGTAGCCGTCGACCTCGTACGCCCACACAGTCTCGCCGGCCGGCAGATGCGTGCGGCCCCACACCATCAGCGCCGCGGTGACCTCGTCGGCCAGCGCCTTGCAGTCGAGCGCGAAGCCGTCGCCCAGGCCCAGCGGTCCCGCCATCTGCGCCAGTTGCCGGAGACTGACGACGGCGAAATGGTTGGACGGGACAAGGAAGGGCAGGACACAGGAATCGTCGGACGGCCGGAAGCCGGAATGGATCAACCCGACCTTTTTCGACGGCGCGCCGAAACCTTTGAGCGGCAAGGTGTCGACCGGGTTTTCGGCGGCGCGCTGAAAATGATAGGGCCCTTCATTGTCCTTGCGCTGCTGCTGGCGGAAGGTGGCGAGCACCAGGCGCATGGCCTGGCGCCAGGTTTCGTCGAACGGGGTCCCGTCGCCCGTCGCCTGCCAGTAACCGTGCGCCAGCCGCACCGGCCAGCACAGGCTGTCGATCTCCCATTTGCGTTCGGCGACGCCGGGCTTCATGTCGGTCCTGTCGTGCAGCGACCAGACGAGGTTGGTCGGCGCGGCGGGATCGCGCATGAAGGCGTTGGCGTAAGGATCGATCAGGATGCACCGCGCCT
>CAKZJB010000232.1 GCA_936940865.1 uncultured Asticcacaulis sp.
CGACGGCGAAATCGCAGATGTCGATCATTTCCTGGACTTCGCCGAGGCCTTCCGACGTGATCTTACCGGCCTCGATCGATACGAGACGCCCGAGATCGGCCTTCGCCGCGCGCAGTTCCTCGCCGAGCAGGCGGATCAGTTCGCCGCGCTTTGGTGCGGGCACGTTGCGCCAGGCAAGAAACGTCTGATGGGCCGAGTCGATCGCGGCAGCCGTTGCTGCGGCGGAGAGTTCGGCCACCTGGCCGATCTCGCGTCCGGTGATCGGCGAACGGACGGAAAGCGTACCGCCCTGAAAGGCGGATTTGTCCACGCCGAGGCGGGAGAGAATGGCATCCGCTTCCGCGGCAAGGTTCAGGGTGGCAAGCGTCATGATCGTCGTCTCTCGTGTTTCTCGTGATGTCTGCGGCAGGCCTGACCGTCAGAATCGGTCCCCGGCCAGATGGGCGATCTGGGCGCCCGCTTCGTAATAGGTTTCCTTCAGTCCGCGGAAGGACGGCGCTTTCGCCTCCGTCAGCGGCAAGGGCAGGTCCGCTTCCGCCGCCTCGCCCATCACATGGGCGGCGAGCACCCTGCCGAACACCGTTCCCGGTGCGATCCCGCGGCCGTTATAGCCGGAAAAGCCGACGACGCGATCGGCAAAACGGTGGAAGCGCGGCAGGTTGTCGTCGGTCATGCCGATCTGGCCGTACCATTCGGCCTCGAAGGCGACCTTGCCGATCTGCGGGAAGATGCGATGCAGCGCCCGCAGCGCCCAGTCACGGTGGATGACTTCGCCCATGCCCTTGAGGGCGCCGACGCTGCCGAAGACCAGACGGCCGCGCGCATCCATGCGGAAGGAACTCAGGACTTCCTTCGTGTCCCACGCGCCCTGGCCGCCCGGCAGGACCGCGGCGCGGACCTCTTCGGGCAGCGGCGTCGTGGCGCAGTTGAAATAGGGCAGGTGGACCTGTTCGCGGCGGATAACCTCCCAGGGACCTTGCGCATAGGCATCGGTGGCCATCACGACCCAGTCGGCCATCACCGAGCCGGCCGTGGTCATGACATGCCACAGGCCGTTTTCGCCTTCGATCCGCGTCACCGCCGCATCGGTGTGAATTACGGCGCCTTCTTTCAGCGCGGCTTTCGCCAGGCCGCGCACATAGGCCAGCGGTTGGATGGTGCCGGCGCGGGCGTCGAGCAGGGCGGCGGAATAGGCCGCAGAGCCCACCATCTTTTGCGTCTCATCCGCCGTCAGCAGGCGGACGGGCGCGCCACGGGCCTGCCATTGCGCTTCGCGGGCCTTAAGCTCGTCAAGACCCGCCTGTCCAACGGCGCAATGCAGAGTGCCTTCGGTGCGCAGCTCGCACGGAATGCCGTAGGTTTTGACGATATCGAAGACGGCGGCGGGCGCGTCGCCCAGAAGCTTCAGCAGGCGGTCGCCATAGACGGGGCCGAGCACCTTAGGCAGTTCATCCGGCATGACCCACATGCCGGCATTGACCAGACCGACATTGCGCCCGGCGCCGCCGAAGCCGACGTCGCGCGCTTCGAGCACGACGGCTCGGATGCCCTTTTTCGCCAGATGCAGCGCCGCCGACAGACCCGTATAGCCGCCGCCGACGATGCAGACATCCGTCGTGACATCCCCCGTCAACGGCCCCGTCAAGGGCGCTTCGGGGGCCGTCATGGCCCAAAGTCCGTGCGTACTGGAAGATTGCGACATCAAACGACAAGTTTATTCTGTTTCGGACTATTTTAGCCGCTATAATCCCTGAGAATACCGCTCAATCGGACTTAAGTCATTCCATTTTAGAATATGCTGGCTCCCCGTCGCTTCCTGCCGTCGCTGTCCCACCTCCAGGCGTTCGAGGCCGCCGCCCGTACGGGCTCGGTCACCGCGGCGGCGCGCGAACTGAACCTGACGCAGAGCGCGGTCAGCCGCCAGATCAAGGCGCTGGAAGAGCAGCTTGAGGTCGAGCTGTTCCACCGCGAGCGCCAGACGATCCGCCTGACGCCGGGTGGAGAGGCCTATGCCCACGATATCCGCGACGCCCTGAAAAAGATCGGCACCGCCTCGCTGAACCTGCGCGCCAATCCTTTGGGGGGCACGCTCAACCTCGCCATCCTGCCGACCTTCGGGACGCGCTGGCTGGCGCCGCGCCTGCCGTCGTTTCTGGCGGGCAATCCTGGTATCACGCTGAACCTGATGACGCGGCTGACCATGTTCGACTTCGCGCTGGAGCCGATCGACGCGGCCATCCACCACGGCATGGGGCAGTGGCGCGGCGCCGAAACCGTGCTGCTGCGTGAGGAATACGTCGTGCCGGCGTGCAGCCCGGAGCTTCTGGCGCGTTATGGTTTCAAGGAGCCGGCGGACCTCAGGCAGGCGCCGCTTCTGCATATGACGACGCGGCCCGACGCCTGGGAACGCTGGCTGCGTCTGAACGATGTCGCCGACGAACACGTGCAGGGCATGCTGTTCGACCAGTTCGCCACGGTGGCGCAGGTGGCGCGGTCCGGGCTGGGCGTGGCGCTCTTGCCGACCTTTTTGATCGAAGAAGAACTGCGCACCGGCCAACTGGTGCGGGCTTTGCCTGATGCCGGCGAGATGAAAAGCGCCGAAGCCTATTACCTGGCCTGGCCGCACGAGCGCGCCGGCCATCCGCCGCTGGTTGCTTTCCGGGACTGGCTGCTGGCGGAGACGAAAGCGTATCGATGAAAGTAAGAAACCCCACCACCACGGCTTCGCCAAGGCTCCGGGCGGTCCCCCTCCCCATCGCTTCGCGACGGGGAGATGCAAGAAGATTTGATCTCTTTGCATCTCCCCGTTTCCGGAGGAAATGGGGAGGGGGACCGCGGCGAGCGCAGCGAAGCCGGGGTGGTGGGGTTTCTTGAACGACTTCAGGAGACTCCCAATGCGCATCTATCCCCGTGAAGACGTGATCAAGAACCTGCCGTATGACCGGCTGGTGGCGGAACTGCCGCGCCGGCTGCTTGCAGGGGCCGAGGCGCCGCAACGCCACGTCCATACGGTCGCGCAACCCGGCGAGCCCGACGCCTCGCTGCTGATGATGCCGGCCTGGAGCGCGTCGGGCACGGGCGGCGTCAAGATCGTCAACGTCACGCCGGGCAATGTCGGCCGCGATCTTCCGGCGGTTACGGCCAGCTATCTGTTGTTCGACGCGGTGACGGGGGAACACAAGGCGTTGCTCGACGGCGGCGAACTGACCGCCAGGCGGACGGCGGCCGTGGCAGCGATAGCGGCGCAACGACTGGCGCGGGGCGATGCGCACCGCTTGCTGCTGATCGGCTCGGGCCGCATCGCCACGGAGTTGGCATTTGCTTACCGGGCCGTGCGGGATATCCGCCATGTAGCGGTCTATAGCCCGACTCACAAGAACGCGGAACGCCTGGCGCATCATTTGCGCGACAATGGCTTCGACGCCCGTGTCTGCGATGATCTGCAAGGCGGCGTAAATGCCGCCGATATCATCGCCTGCGCGACGCTCAGCAAGGAACCGATCGTGCGCGGGCAATGGCTGAAAGCCGGCCAGCATGTGGCGCTGATCGGCGGCTATCTGGCTGACATGCGCGAGGCGGACGACGAGGCGATCCGGCACGGGGCAGTCTGGGTCGATACACTGGCGGCGTTGAAGGAGGCGGGCGACGTGATGAGTTTGTCGGAAGCCGACATCAAGGGGACCTTGTTCGACCTGTGCGGTGTGGATGCCGTGGCTGGCCGCGAGGAGATGATCACCGTCTTCAAGAGCGTGGGCGACGCGTCGCAGGACCTGGCGGCGGCAGCCATCGCGGTGGCGGAGGGCTAAGGTCGTTAAGCCCCGCTCCAGTCGAGCACGATCTTGCCGGACTGGCCCGAGCGCATCAGGTCGAAGCCCTGCTGGAAGGCCACGGCGGGCAGGCGGTGCGTAATGATGCGGTCCAGCGGAAAGCCCGCCTCGATCAGGCCCAGCATGCGCTTCCAGGTGTCGAACATCTGCCGGCCGTAGACGCCGCGCACCGTCAGCGCCTTCATGATGACGCTCGACCAGTCGAACGGCACGGCGCCCGCCGGGATACCGAGCAAAGTCAGGTCGCCGCCCATGCGCAGGTGTTCGATCGCCTGCGGGATGGCGGGTTTGGCGCCACTCATTTCCAGGGCGACATCGTAGCCGTTTGCGACGCCCAACTCACAGCGGACGTCGTGCAGGTCTTCCTTCGACACGTCGACGGTGCGGATATCGGCGACGCGTCCGGCCAGATCCAGACGATAGGGATTGATATCGGTCAGGGTCACAGACCGAGCGCCGGAAAAGCGCGCCACGGCGGCGGCCATGATGCCGATCGGGCCTGCGCCCGTCACCAGGACGTCGCGGCCCATGACATTGGTTTGCTGCACCGTGTGCACCGCGTTGCCGAACGGATCGAGGATGGCGCCGAGCTCGTTCGACACGCGCTCGGGCAAGGGAATGACATTGAAGGCCGGCACGGCGACGAAACGCGCGAATGCGCCCGGGCGGTTGACGCCGATGCCTTGGGTCGCCGGATCGAGGTGGAACTGCCCCAGCCGCGCCGCGTCCGAGTCGAGGTCGATGACGTGGCCTTCGGCCGAGACGCGCATGCCCAACCGCAGTGGCCGAGTCACGCGTGACCCGATCGCGGCAATGGTGCCGGCGAATTCATGGCCGGTGATCATGGGCACGGGAACGGTCTTCTGCGCCCAGTTGTCCCAGTTATAGATGTGGACGTCTGTGCCGCAGATGGCCGTGTGCGTCACCGCGATCAGCACCTCGTCAGGCGCGATCACGGGCACGGGCGCCTCGGTTTGCCACAGGCCGGGCTCGGCCTTGAGCTTGGCCAGGGCCGTCATGGTGGCCGGCAGGCGGCCCGTGTCGGCGTTGGTCAGGGGCTTCACGTCGTCGCTCATGCCAGCACCCCCAGTTCGAGCGCGCACGCCGAAAAGGCGGCGACGGCGGCGTCTATCTGGTCGAACGTATGAGCGGCCGACATCTGGGTGCGGATGCGCGCCTGGCCTTCGGGGACGACAGGATAGGAAAAGCCGATGACGTAGACGCCGTGGTCGAGCAGGCGCGCCGCCAGCGCCTGCGCCAGCTTGGCGTCGCCCAGCATGACCGGGATGATCGGATGGCTGCCGGGCAAGAGCTTGAAACCCGCCTTGTGCATGCCGGTGCGGAAACGTTCGGCGTTTTTCGTGAGGCGGTCGCGCAAATCGTCGCCGGCTTCGGCCAGGTCGATCGCCTTGAGCGACGATCCCGTCACGGCCGGGGCCAGGGCATTGGAAAAGAGGTAGGGGCGGGCGCGTTGGCGCAGCAGGTCGATGACCGGTTTGCGCGCCGCGATATAGCCGCCCATGGCGCCGCCCAGGGCCTTGCCGAACGTGCCCGTCAGTATATCGACGCGGTCCGACACATTGAGGCGTGCGGGTGTGCCCGCGCCCTTCGGCCCGACAAAGCCCGTGGCGTGGCAGTCGTCGACCATGATCAGGGCGTCGTAGCGGTCAGCCAGATCGGCAATGCCGTCGAGCGGCGCGAAATAGCCGTCCATCGAAAAGACGCCGTCGGTAGCGATCATGAGGGTGCGGGCGCCGGCGGCGCGGGCGGCCTTCAGCTGTGCTTCGAGGTCGTCGAGGTCGGCGTTTTTGAAACGGTACTTTTTCGCCTTGCACAGGCGCACGCCATCGATGATCGAGGCGTGGTTCAGGCTGTCCGAGACGATGGCGTCCTCTTCGCCCAGCAGGGGCTCGAACACCGCCGCATTGGCATCGAAGCAGGCCGCGAACAGGATGGCGTCTTCCTTGGCGACGTAGCCGGCGATGCGCGCTTCCAGCGCTTTGTGGAGATCCTGCGTGCCGCAGATGAAGCGCACGCTGGCCATGCCGGCCCCGTGGGTGCGCATGGCCTCGCGGCCGGCTTCGATGACGTCCGGATGGTCGGCCAGGCCGAGATAGTTGTTGGCGCAGAAGTTGACGACCTCACGCCCGTCCTTGAGCGTCAGCGCCGGGCGCTGCATCGAGCTTATAATGTGTTCGGGCTTGGTCAGGCCGCGGGCGGCGATGTCGTCGAGCGTTTGGCTGACGCGGGTATAGAAATCGGCGCGCATCGGCACCTCCGGTTAAGACAAGGGCGGGCGACCCGTCCGATCGCCCGCCCCAGCGAGTCTAGCTCATAACCAAACCGGTTGCAATTGCAACTGTTGTGCCTTTTCAGGCCGCGCCCCTTTGCGGCAGGGTCATTTCGGCCAGCATGTGGCTCAGATGCTCGCTGTGATGGCCGCGGCGTCCGCCGGCCACGGGCTCGGCCGGGCGGGGATGCGCCAGGCTGGCTTCGTGCAGCACGGCATTGATACGGGCGTCGTATTCGGCGCGCAGGCTGGTCTTGTCGACCGCGATGCCGCGCGCCAGAAGTTCGTCGTCGACCTCGTCCATCATGAACAGTTCATCGACGAAGCGCGCCATCTGGTCCAGGCTGGTGACCAGACGCTTGTGGCAAACGGTGGCGGAATCGCCCATGCGCACCATCCAGTCGCGGCAGAATTCGACATGGCCGGCCACTTCGCGCACGCTCTTGTCGGCGATGTGGGCCAGGCTGCGGTCGGCGGAATGCGTCAGAGCTTCGAGCATCAGGAGTTGCCAGTTCGAGAACAGGAACTGACGCGCCAAGGTCTGGGGAAAGTCGCCGTTCGGCTGTTCGACCAGCAGGCAGTTATGATAGTCGGGCGGATTGCGGCGGAAGGCCAGGGTGTCGGCGTCCTGGCCCTTGCCCTCGATGCGGGCGGCCAGGCTCAGGAAATCGGTCGCCTGGCCCACCAGGTCGAGCGCCAGACTCGACAGGCCCAGGTCGATTTCGTGATTGGGCGCGTGACCGCACCAGGCGCTCAGGCGTTGGCCGAGGATCAGTGCGTCGTCACCCAGGCGGTAGGTGTATTCGAGCAATCGGTCCTGCATTTGTCTCATTCTCCCATTCTTATCGAGACAGGAACAGCGGCGCCTGTGATGCCGACGTTATGCTGCGCACAAAAGTCCGCAACATAAAGACCTTCAATTTTTGAAGGATTAGCGTAAGAGGCGAATCCTGCTCCACTATTTTTGCCCATTCGCGTCTTGCGGGAGGGGGCATCGGGGGAGGCGGGTACGCCGGTCGGCATGTGGCACATTCTCTTGTTCTGTGCGCCGGAAAGTACAGAAATCCGCCTTCCAGGTCAATTTGGAAACTGACATTTATGTCAATTTTATTTAATCGCCATATTTCCGTCGCAACCTTGTCGCCTTGCTGCCCTATATCCAAGGTTTATGCTGCGCTTTTTGTGCACGCTTTCCGGCGGCCCGAGCTTGCATTTTTTGGTTGCAGCGGTTACGGCGTCCGCTTCCCGGACGAGATGCGCCGTACCCGGTCACGACAAGACGACGCGATACCTTCGGAGTCGTCATGCTGACCAAGATCCCCCGCCAGACCCTGGCCACAATCGCCGTTCTCATCTCCATCCTGTCGGTCCAGGCCGGCGCCACCTTCGGCAAGCACCTGTTCCCGATCGTCGGCGCCGAAGGCACGACGGCGCTTCGCCAGGGATTTGCCGCGGTGATTCTCCTGGCCATCTTCCGTCCCTGGCAGAATGGTCCCGCGCGCAAGGACTGGGGCGTGCTGGTCCTTTATGCCGTCATCATGGGCGTGATGAACCTGACCTTCTATATGGGGATCGCACGCGTGCCGCTGGGCATAGGGGTGGCCATCGAATTTCTGGGCCCGCTGACTGTCGCGGTGCTGACCTCGCGCCGCGCCGTCGATTTCGTCTGGATCGCCTGCGCGGCCGCGGGCCTGGCGATTCTCCTGCCCTGGCAGGGAGGCGCCGGGGCGCTCGACCTTGTCGGCGTTTTCTGGTGCGGCGTCGCGGCCGTATGCTGGGGGCTCTATATCATCATCGGCCAGCGCGTCAGCGACCGCATCCATGGCGGTAAGGCCGTGGCCCTGGCCATGGCGATCACCACGATCTTTACCCTGCCGATCGGTATCGTGACCGCGGGGTCGGCCCTGTGGTCATGGTCTGTCCTGCCCTGGGGCGTCGCGGTCGCCGTCCTGTCGAGCGCCATCCCCTACACGTTCGAGATGCTGGCGCTTAAGCATATGCCGGCAAAGACCTTCAGCCTGATGATGAGCCTGGAGCCGGCCGCGGGGGCCATTCTCGCCTTCCTGATTGTCGGAGAAAGGTTGACGTGGACGCAGATCGTCGCGATCGCCCTCGTGGTGACGGCCTCGGCGGGATCGAGCCTGACGGCCAGACGGGCGGCGAACGAGGCCGTGGCTTAAGCCGTCACGATCTGGCCGTCGACGACCTGGACCGGCCATGGCGTGAGGCTGCGGCCGGCGCACGGGCCGCCGACGCAGTAACCGTCGCTGATGCGGAACAGTGCGCCGTGCCAGCCGCATGAAATCAGGTCGCCTTTCGGCGTCAGATATTCGTCGAGGTCTTCGGCCAGCGGCATGCCGGCGTGGGGGCAACGATCGACATAGCCGTAGACGCGTGCGCCTTCGCGCACGACGAAGCCGTGAAAGTGGGCCTCGCCGATTTCCAGGACGAAGTTGCGCGCCTTGCGGTCTGCGATCAGGTCGAGGGGGCCGAGCGTCACGCCCGGCGGCGTCGAATAGACACGGTTGATCATGCGTCGACAGGCGGATCGGCATCCGGCTGATGCTGGGGATGGGCGCGGGCGAAGGCCGGCAGGTCCAGGCATGCCTGATTGACCGCGCGGATCAGGGGCCAGGGCGTGAGGTCGAGATTGACGCGCTGGGCATTCAGCACCTGCGGGATCAGGCAGCAGTCGGCCAGGGTCGGCATGTCGCCAAACGCAAAGCCCTTGCCGTGGCGGCCGATCAGTTCCTCGATGGCGTCGAAGCCGCTCGAAATCCAGCGCACCGCCCAGGCGTCGAGTGCGGTCTGGTCGGCGCCGAACTCGGATTTCAGATACTTCAGGATCCGCAAATTGTTGAGCGGGTGGATGTCGCTGGTCACGGCAAAGACCAGCGCGCGCACGGAGGCGCGGTCGATGGCGTTCTTCGGCAGCAGCGGCGGGTTGGGGTGCGTTTCTTCCAGCCACTCCAGGATGGCCACACTTTGCGTCAGAATGTGGTCGCCGTCATCGAGCGCCGGCACCAGGCCCTGCGGATTGATCGCCTTGTAGGATGGCGCCGATTGCTGGTCGGTGCGCAGGTCGTGCGTCACCTGCTCGTAGTCGAGCCCCTTGAGATTGAGCGCGATGCGCACGCGATAGACGGCGGACGAGCGCCAGTAGCTGTGGAGTCTGAGCATGGGGCCTACCTCGCGGGCAAAATCATTCCGGAGCATGCGCCGAAGCCGATGGAAGCGAATCCGGGCGCTTCGGCGTGTGCCTGCAATGTAATGATGTCTCCGTCGGCAAGAAAGGTGCGTGTTTCGCCGGAAGGCAATTCGACGGGGGATTTTCCGCCTTCGCTCAGTTCGAGCAGGCTGCCCGACGCATCGCGCGTCGGCCCGGACAGGGTGCCGGTGCCGAGCAGGTCGCCGGTTTCGAGATTGCAGCCGCTGGAGGCATGGTGTGCTACCATCTGCGCCACGGTCCAGTACATATGACGGGCATGGCTTTGGCTCAAGAGGTGCGGCGCCAGGCCGAGTTCGCGCATCTTCGCGGTCTCTATCGTGACGGTGAGGCCGAGGTTCAGTCCGCCATGCGCCTGATCGTCATCGCTCCACAGATAGCGCAGAGGCTTGGGATCGCCGTCCGGGCGCGGGGCTTGCGCTGCGCGGAAGGGCGCGAGGGCCTCGGGCGTGACGATCCAGGGCGAAATCGTCGTGTGGAAGTTCTTGGCGAGAAACGGTCCCAGCGGCTGGTATTCCCAGGCCTGGAGATCGCGCGCCGACCAGTCGTTGAGCAGGCAGAAGCCGCCGATGTGGCCGGCTGCCTCGCCGATCGGAATGGGTTGGCCGAGGGCATTGCCCTGGCCGATGAAGACGCCGAGCTCGAGCTCGAAGTCGAGGCGCCGGCTGGGGCCGAAGGTCGGGGTTTCCGCATCGGGGGCCTTCGTCTGGCCGGACGGGCGCACGACCGGGACGCCCGACGGCCGGATCGACGAGGCACGGCCGTGATAGCCGATCGGCACATGCTTGTAATTGGGCAGCAGCGGGTTGTCGGGGCGGAACAGGGCGCCGACCTGTGTGGCGTGGTGGATGCCGACGTAAAAATCCGTGTAGTCGCCGATGCGGCAGGGCAAATGCATCGTGCAGTCTGCCGTGGCAAACAGATAGGGTTCGGCGGCGGCGCGATATCGCGGGTCGGTCAGGAGGCGCGACAGTTGGGCCCTAAGGCTTTTGCGTAAGGCGGGCGTTGCAAGGATGCTCGCGACATCGGCGGGCGCTTCGTTGAGCAGCCGCGCGGCCACCAATGCCTGGAGGTCGAGGATATAATCGCCGATGGCGACGCCGGGGCGCGGGGCCTCATCCGGCGGGCTGAAGGTCCCGAACGGCAGGTTCTGCACGGGGAAGTCGGCATGCCCGTCGGCGCCCGGCACCCAGGACGACAGTTTGGGATCATGGGTCTGGTCGATGGGGGACATTTTAGTTGGTTTCCACCGTTCCCGACATCGGGGTGTTGGAAAAGACAATTCGGCCCTCCCCGTTTACGGGGAGGGGGGACCGCCGAAGGCGGTGGGCGGGGCTCTTCTGTAGAAAGGGCTGAACGGTCATCGACATTTTGCTTTGAGTTTATCTTGTTTACTTTTGGCCGTGTGGAAAAGGCGGCAAGTGCCCCGCCCACCACGCTTCGCGCGGTCCCTTCGCTTGCGAAAGCTATACTTTCGCCGCGCTCACCCCGAAAGCAGGGAGGGCCGAAGAGGTTCTATATTTTCGTAGGCAATTTTGCTTTCGGAAAGCCCTGCCAGCAGGCATCGTAGTCGGTCTGCAATGTCGGCGACGCCATGGCAAGGGTGCTCGGGCGCAAGGGCAGACGGGTCTCGAACATGAAGGCCATGGTGTCGGTGATCTTGTGGGGTTTGAGATCGGCGGTCACCGCTTTTTGCCACGACTCCACATCAGGGCCGTGGGCATTCATGCAGTTGTGCAGGGACGCGCCGCCGGGCGCGAAGCCACCGGCCTTGGCGTCGTAGGCGCCGGTGATCAGTCCCATGAATTCGCTCATCACGTTGCGGTGGAACCAGGGCGGGCGGAAGGTATGTTCGGCCACCATCCAGCGCGGCGGGAAGATGACGAAGTCGCACGAAGCGGTGCCCGGCGTTTCGGACGGCGAGGTCAGGACGGTAAAGATCGACGGGTCGGGGTGATCGAAACTCACCGTATTGATCGTGTTGAAGCGCTTGAGGTCGTAGCGGTAAGGCGCGTGATTGCCGTGCCAGGCGACAACGTCGAGCGGCGAATGGTCGAGCATCGTCGTCCACCAGCGTCCGCCGAACTTCTGTACCAGCTCGGTCGCCTCGTCGCGATCTTCGTAGGCCGCGACGGGCGTTTCGAAGTCGCGGCTGTTCGCCAGGCCATTGGCGCCGATCGGCCCCAGCTCGGGCAGACGGAACGGAGCGCCATGGTTTTCGAGCACGTAACCCGAGGCGGGTGCGTCGAGTTCGACGCGGAAACGGACGCCGCGCGGGACGACGCAGATGCTCAGGGGGGCGACGTCGAGTCGACCCATTTCAGTAAAAATGGAAATGTTGCCCGATTGCGGCACGATCAGAAGTTCGCCGTCGGCATCGAATGCAACGCGGTTCATCGACCGGTTCGCGGCGTAGAGATAGATGGTCACGCCGCTTTGAGCCAGCGCATCTCCGTTGCCGGCAAAGGGTTGCAGGCCGTCGATAAAATCCTTCTTGTCTTCCGGAAGCGTCTGGGGCGACCAGCGCAGGCGGTTGGGCGTGGCCTCGGCCCATTCGGGGGGCGTGCCGATCGGCGTGAAGGGCGGATGGCCGGCGGAAGGGCGCAGGCGATAGAGCCAGCTTCTGCGGTTGTCGTGGCGCGGGGCCGTAAACGCCGTGCCGGACAGCTGCTCGGCATAGAGGCCGAGCGGCACTTGTTGTGGAGAGTTCTGGCCGACGGGAAGCGCACCCTGCACTGCCTCCGTGGCGAACTGGTTGCCGAAGCCGGTCATGTAGGTGGTCATGCGAGTCCGGTCCTGAGTAAGAAACCCCACCACCACATCTCCTTCACCCTTGCTTCGCAAGGGCTCAGTCGTGCGGTCCCCCTCCCCATCGCTTCGCGACGGGGAGGTATATTTAAGCGACCTTGATCACGCCGCGGCGAATCTGGTCGAGTTCGATCGATTCGAACAGGGCCTGGAAGTTGCCGTTGCCGAAACCTTCATTGCCCTTGCGCTGGATGATCTCGAAGAAGATCGGCCCGAAGGTGTTCTCGGTGAAGATCTGCAGCAGGATGCCGTCCTCGACCGACCCGTCGATCAGGATGCGGTTCCTGCGCAGGCGGTCCAGGTCCTCGCCGTGGCCGGGCACGCGCTTGTCGATCAGGTCGTAATAGGCGCCGATCGTGTCCTGAAGCTGCACGCCGTTGGCGCGCAAGGCTTCGACCGTGGCGTAGATGTCGTCGGTCGACAGGGCGATGTGCTGGATGCCTTCGCCATTATATTCGCGCAGGAATTCCTCGATCTGGCTGGTGTCGTCCTGGCTTTCGTTGAGCGGGATGCGGATGCGGCCGTCGGGCGCGATCATTGCCTGGCTGAACAGGCCTGTCGCCTGGCCCTTGATGTCGAAGTACCTCTGCTCCTCGAAGCCGAAGACCTGTGCATAGAAGGACGACCAGGTGCGCATCTGCCCGCGCTTCACATTGTGCGTCAGGTGGTCGATCTCGAGGAAGCCGACGCCGGCGCCGGCGTCGGCCAGCTTCGTCCAGCCGGCAAAGGGATCGCTATCGATCAAATAAAGCAACGAGCCGCCGATGCCTTGCAGGACCGGCACGTCTCTGAATGCCGAGTCGGCGCCTTTTGCCGCCAGGGCGCCGTGTTCGAGCGCCAACTCATATGCTTTCCGGGCGTCGGCGACGCGGAAGCCCATGCCATTGGCCGACGGGCCGTGCGCGGCCGCAAAGCGCTCGGCCTGCGGCGAACCCGCGGAATTGAGCACGAAATCGGCGCGGCCCTGGCGAAAGAGGGTGAGGGCTCGCTCAGGATGGCGCGCCACGGCCGTAAAGCCAAGCGCTGCCAGCTGCCCCGCCATGGCGTTCGTATCGGGCCCGGTGAACTCGACGAAGGCAAAACCGTCGAGACCAAGTGCGTTGTGCGTGATGTCTGTTCCGGACATTCAGCCCTCCGTCGCGGGATATTGGTAACAATTGAAACTATGCGCCTTTGCCGGTGCTGGCAACTTTTTTTTGGTGATTGTCGGCTAGGCTCGATCACAACCACGTAAACTCAGTACCGGGAGGCGTACGCATGAACGACCAATATCCGCTCTACATCGCTTTGCGCGACCTGATGGTCCGCGCCGCTCCGGCGATGAAAATCGGCAAGGACGTCGTCGGTGAATGCACGGTCAATGTTCCGACGGCGACCATGGCCGCCAAGGATCCGATCTGGTTCGGCACGGTCCGGCTGACCGGGCACAAGGTATCCTATTATCTGCCGGCCCTGGCCATGCGCGAAGGCCGAGACATTCCCGTGCCCGACGGCCTCAAGGCGCGGGCGCAGACCAAGACCTGCTTCACGTTTTCGGATATCGAGCCCGACCGTTTTGCGGAACTCGAGACTGTCACCCGCGCAGCGGCCCAGGCCTTCGCGGCCTGAGCCGAAGCAGCGGCATCATCATGGCCGGCGGCCGTCTGACGCGCGTCAGGCGGCCGTTGTGTTCCTGCCCGTGCCCTTGAAGACCATGAAGATGAAGACCAGCATGGCCAGCAAGGTCAGGACCGAGCCGGCGCCGACGACCGGCGGGAACCACTTCTGGTTCAGGTGCGCGCCCGCGATGCCGGCGGCCAGCAGGATGATGCCGACCAGCTGAAGTCCGTAATGGATGGTGGTGAGTTTGCCCCACAGGGCCGGGCGGTTGTTGTAAAACAGGCCCGCTATGCACATCAGCACGCCGCCCGCCAGATTCATGTGCGCGTGGACGGGCGCCAGCGTGAAGTCCTGTTTCGCACCCATATAGATGCCGAGGCACATGCCGAGCGCGAGGATGACAACCCCCGTGCGCAAGAAGATATTACCGTTCATTTTTGACCCCTGGTCCAGCCCTGACTCGAAGCATTACGCTCCGCTTTTGACGTAAGGTACATTTCCGGCTGCTCTGAAGCAAGGATTCGCGAACCGGGTTATCCAAAATGTACGGGCCTGACGGGGGGCGGCCATGCCTGTGCCCTTGTCTGGCAAAGCGGTCTGGGCCATGGTAGCGGTAAACAAAACAGGGAGATCGCGTCATGAAATCACTTCTTATCGCCGTTGCCGGTTTCGCCATGATGGCGGCCGCGGGCGCCCATGCCGCCGACAAGACAGGCTTCGACATCGCCATCACGGTCGACGACCTGCCGGTGCACGGTTCGGCGACGCCGGGCCTCAGCCGCGTCGACATCGCCAATAACTACATCAATGCGCTCAAGGCGCATAAGGTTCCGCAGGCCTATGGCTTCGTCAACGCCGTCGGCATCCAGCGCGAGCCGGGCAGCGAGGAAGTGTTGAAGGTCTGGCGCGCGGCGGGCTTTCCGCTCGGCAACCACACCTTCACGCATAACAATGTCAATTCCGGAACTCCAGAAGCGTTCGAGGCCGACATCGTCGCCAACGAGGCCACGCTTCAGACCTATATGGGCGGCAACAATTGGCACTATCTGCGCTTTCCGTTCCTGTCGGCGGGAGACGCCGCGCATCATGACGCCGTCAAGACATGGCTGGACGCGCATAATTACCGCATCGCCGACGTCTCTGCCGGCTTCGACGACTGGGCCTATACCGATACCTATAACCGTTGCCTGGCCAGGAACGACCAGGCCAGCATCGCCATCCTCAAACAGCGCTATCTTGCTGGCGTCGACGCCGGTATCGTGCGCATGAAGGCCCTGTCGCAGGCTGTCTATGGCCGCATGATTCCGCAGGTCCTGCTAACCCACATCGGCGGTTTCGCGTCGATCATGCTTCCGGAAGTCTTGAATCGTCTCGATGCCGCCGGCGCGCACTATGTTACGCTCGAGCAGGCGGAAAGCGATCCGGCCTATGCCGAAACCGACCCCAGGGCCGGCGACGGTTCGTTGATGGAACGCACGGCGTACGAGACCGGCAAGGACATCTCCAAGGTTCCGGCGGGCGCGAACAGTGCCGGTATTGACGGAATGTGCCGGTAAGGAACGAAGATACCTCTCCCCGCGCTTCGCGCAGGCAGGAGAAAACAAGAGCCGTTTCTCCTCCCCATCATTGATGGGGAGGGAGACCCCGAAGGGGGGCTCAACTCACAAGCCCCATCATCGGCTTCACGTCGATCGAGTCCGGGAAGACCTTGTCGGCCAGCGCGGAGGTAGGCGCGTCGTACAGGCTGACCATCAGCCCCTTGGCGACGGCGCGCAGGTCTGTCGTCGGCATCAGGTCCCGGGTCTGGTAGAGCTGGGCCGGTTTCAGGCCCGGCCAGTCGGCGATGACGCGCCCGCCTTTCACTGCGCCGCCGGTCAGGAAGGCTGCAGCCGCCGTGCCGTGGTCCGTGCCCTGCGTGCCGTTGACGGCGACCGTGCGGCCGAACTCGGTGACCACCAGAACGGCCGTATCCTGCCATGCCGGTCCCAGGGTCTGCTCGAACGCACCCAGCGCGCCGTCAAGCCCGCCCAGAAGCGTCTTGAGCCGCGCCGTCTCGGCGGCATGCGTATCCCAGCCTTCGAATGACAGGGCGCAGATGCGCGGACCGTCTTCGGCCGCCAGGAGACGCGCCGCGCCTTGCGCCATGGCGATCATGGTCTGCGGATCGCCCGGGCCGCCGCCGGCGCCCTTCGACATGCCACTGTAACCGTTGGCGATCTTGCCGGTGGCGATGGCCTCGGTCAGCACATTGGCCAGCATCGGATCGGACGCCTGGTAAAGGTTCAAAAGACGCGGCGGCAGGTCGGCGTCGACCGGCTTCAGCGTACTGGGCGCCCAGCCGAGCACCGGCGCGTTGCCGCGGATGACCAGCGGCGTGACCGCACCGACGCCCAGGCCGCGCGGATTGATCTTGCCGCCGGACGGCAGGGTTTGCAGGAAACGGTTGAGCCAGCCCGAGTCGGTGTGGCCCGGCGCCGTCATGCCGGATTCCAGTACGTCCTGGCCGTCGAAGTGCGAGCGGTCGCGATAGGGCGAGGCCGCCGCATGGATCAGGATGGCCTGGCCGGCCTTGTACTGCCGCGCGAAGTTCGTCAGCGACGGATGGACGCTGAACATCGAATCGAGCGGGAGCGCGTCCGGCATGGCGAACTGGGCGCGCACGGTCGCATAGTCGGGATCTCCCGCAGGCGGTGCGGCGGTCAGGCCGTCGAGCGCGCCCCTGAGCACGATGACGACAAGGCGCGGATCGCGGGCGCCTGCGGCGCGGGCGGCCAGCGGGATAAAGCCGCCGAAGGCGGCAGTGGCGCCAAGGGCGCTCAGGACATTGCGGCGGTCGATCATTTCAGCGCCTTATGAATTCGGGGGACAGGAAAGCCAGGCCCAGGCCCTGCGCCTGGCTTTCGGCGCGGGCTATCGCCTGGCGGGTGTGATCGTCGAGCAAGGGCCCCAGGCGGCCGTCGGCGAAGGCGCGCGGATCGACCGAGCGGTCGGCCGTGGTCGCCAGCGAATTGGCGAAGTCCATGCGTGTTGCCAGCGATTCCGGCGACGCCCAGGCGGCGACGGTGTCGGGGAAGCCATTGGGGCCGGGGGGCTGCCACCACGGCTGGCCCATGGCGTTGAGCGCGGTCATGATGGCCTGGGGTTTCAGTGTCGCGCCGGTGGCGCGCAGGGTCGCCGCGACATATTCCAGCGGCGAGCGTATCTTGACCTGTTTCGGAGACCAGGATTCCGGTGCGTCGATCAGGGCGCGCGACACCTCGGCCAGGTCGCCGTCGGATGTCAGGAAGACCTCCGAAAGCCGCTTGACCAGGGCGGGCGGCGGGTCGTCGGCGACGAAGTGGCGGGCCAGCTTGGTGGCTATATGTCTCGCTGTCGCCGGATGGCGGCACAGGTCTTTCAGGATGGCTTTGCCCTGGTCCATTCCGCCCTGCGCGTAAGTCTTGCCGACGACGGTCTGCGGGCCGGGCTCGTGCGTGCGCGCGTTGAAGAAAAAGGTGCCGGGCGCGCCCTTGTTCGGGTTGCGGTTGATGCCCCAGCCGGTGATCACCTTGGCGAAGTTGGTCACGTCGGTCTGGGTATAGCCCGAACCCACGCCCATGGTGTGCAGTTCCAGGATTTCGCGCGCCAGGTTTTCGTTCAGGCCCTTGCCGCCCGCTTTTGCCCCCGGTGAATCGGGCCCGATCGACTGGAAATTGTCGAGATAGATCAGCATGGCGGGATGGGTTTCGACCGCCAGCACCATGTCGTAGAACCGGCCGAAGACGTAAGGGCGAATGGCCTCGCGCTCATAGGCGCCGGAAATGGCCGCGACCTGCTGGTTCTTCTTCTGCGAGATCGCGAAATGGTTGGTCCAGAACATGACCATGCGCTCGTTGAAGCCGATCTGCGGGGCCTTCATCGTACCGTTGAAGCGGGCGTCGACCTCGGCCAGGACCGCCGGCCGAATGGGGTTGTCGAGATCGGCGCCGGGCTTCATGGCGGGCGGCTGGGCCTGCATGGCGGGCTGCATGGGCGCGTCGGCCGATGGCGGCGCCGGTTGCGCCTTCATCATTTCGCGCTCGGCCTTCTTGTCGGCTTCGTACTTGTAGACGGCGACCAGGAGATCCGGCGTGGCCTGGAGGTCCGGGTGATCGGGCTTCGGCGCCCCGGCCTCGATCTCGGCTTTCAGCCGGTCGCGAACGTCGCCCGTAATGGCGGCAACCCCGTCCGTATTGCTGCCTAACCCGAAGCGCGAAAGGGCGAGCGCGGTTTCATATCCCTGAGGCTGTGGCATTCTGTTATAACCTCTCAAGTGTCCGGAGAGGTTATACGGAGGATTTGCGCCGAATCCTTCGCTGCAATTTAAAACGCGTCGGAAAAAATCTCGCCGTCACCCTGAAACCACGCGCGTTTCATACCCTGGGATTTGAAGGGGACCGCGACCTCGCCACGGGCATTGACCGAAATCAGGCCGCCTTCGCCGCCCATGTCGACGATCTGTTGCAGCACGGCGTTACCGGCGGGTTCCAGCGTCTCGCCGGCGGCATGGCGGAAGGCGGTTTGGGCCGCGGCATTGACCCGGATGAAGTATTCGCCCTGGCCGGTGCAGGAGATGGCGGCCGTGCCGTCGGCCCAGGTGCCGGCGCCGATCAAAGGCGTGTCGCCTACGCGGCCCGGCAGTTTGCCGAAGACGCCGGCGGTGGATGTGGCCGAAGCCAGGCGGCCTTGCGCATCCAGAACCACGCAACCGACCGTCCCGTGGGCCAGGACGCCGGGGGGATGGTTCGATTCGAAGCGCCCGGCGCGGGTGAAATAGGCCTTTGGATCGGGCAGGGGCGAAAAGCCGTGCTCTGCGGCAAAGCGGGCGGCACCGTCGCCGGCCAGCATGACGTGCGGCGTTTTCTCCATCACCGCGCGGGCGACCAGGATCGGGTTGGGGAAGTCCTTCAGGGCCGCGACGGCTCCGGCCATGCGTGTCGCGCCGTCCATCAGGCTGGCATCGAGTTCGTAGTCGCCGGCGGCGTTGGGCGACGCGCCCTTGCCGGCGACGTAGAGGCCGGAGTCTTCGAGGGCTTTCACAGTTTCGACCGCGACGTCGAGCGCGGACGCGCCGGCCTTGAGACGCTCGCGGGCGCTCGCGGCCACCTCGCGCATATGGGCGATTTCTGCGGAATAGTCGCGGCCGGCCTTGGCGCCGGCCCCGCCGTGCAGGGCAAGGGCGATCATGGAATGCTCCGTTTCAATGGAAACCATATGCCGCGATGTGAGAGCAGAAGAAAGGGGAAATCCACAGATTACACCAACGGCCATAAAGAATGACCGTCGGTATTCGTTTTTTTTTCAGCTCAAACGCCGCATGGCTCGCCGCATTGGCGGCGGCGGG
>CAKZJB010000233.1 GCA_936940865.1 uncultured Asticcacaulis sp.
CGTCCGACAGACTGGACGCGGTTTTCTGTGGAAATAAAACAACGGCCTGAACCTGCCGCCGCGGGCGGGCGGGCGGGCGACGATCGCGCCTTCTGCGTGGGAACCGTCAAAAGCCGCTCCTATGGCCGATAAATCCTTCGCGCCCGATAAGTGTGACAAATATGCGGCCTTTTCAGCATATTAAATTATGATATTATAAATGTGTTGAGGCCTGATTTGTAATATATTATTCGTCCCTGAGTTCCCGTCCGTGAGCCGACAAAAGCGAGGCCGTGGCGTGGGGCACATACAGAATGGGAAGTGCGCGGCTGGCGATGGCAGCGGCGCCAAAGGGAGAGTTTTATGCAAATAACGAAAGAGAAGCTGCAGGCGCGGCTGACTGGCGGAGCGTCGGTCGCAGTTCTGGTGGCGGCGATTGCAGCCGTTGCGGCGCCCACCGCCGGCCACGCCGAAACGGCCAAGGCCTCGGCCAGATCGGACGACGGCGTTGTTGTTGTGACGACCCGGCGTAAGGCTTTGCAGAGCGCAACCGAGCGCAAGAAAAATGCCGACACGGTTATCGACTCGGTCGTTGCCGACGAGGCCGGAAAGCTGCCGGACAATTCGGTAACCGAAGTGCTGCAGCGCGTGGCCGGTGTTTCGATCGTGCGCTTTGGGTCGCTTGGCGATCCGGACCACTTCTCGGCAGAAGGCTCGGGCATCCAGGTTCGCGGTCTGTCGGGCGTCGCAGGCTTTCTCAATGGCCGCGAAGTGTTCAGCGCCACAGGCGGGCAGGGCCTGCTGTGGGGCGACGTGACCCCTGAACTGATGTCCGCTGTCGATGTCTACAAGGACTCCACCGCAGACCGTCTCATCGGCGGCACGGGCGGCGCCATCGATCTTCGCACCAAGATGCCGTTCGACTACAAGAACGCAGCGCTTCAGGGCACGGTCGGCGTCAGCTATGGCGACATGTCGAAAAAGACGACACCTTCGGCTTCTTTCCTGGCAACGAAGCGCTTCGACACGCCGATTGGTCAGGTCGGCGCCCTGATCGATCTTGCCTACAGCAAGTACTCGGCGCACGACAACTTCATCCGCATGGAGCCCTTCTACAAGCAGCAGGTCGGCGGCCAGACGCGCTACATCCCGGGCGGCTTCGATTACGGCTACGACGACTTCAACCGTGAGCGCACCGGCGTTTACTTCGCCTTCCAATGGAAGCCGAGCGACACCCTCCAGTTCTACACGACGGCCTTCTCGTCGAAGTACACGGCCGACAACACCGGTGCCGGCGAATTTGTCGTCGGTACGAACTTCACGGTGAACCCCGCCGGCAACAATGTTTTCGACAGCAACGGTGCGCTGGTCAGCTCCGACAGCCTGACGACCTTCAATACGCAGACCGGTGCTGTCACCGGCTCTTCGTTTGGTGTTGGAGGCAATGTCGGCCGCAGCAACAGCGATCATACCACCAGCGACTGGACGACCGGCTTTACGTGGCGTCCGAACGACCGTACCCAGGTCACCGGCGCGGTCCAGTTTGTCGATGCGCAGTCGCACACCAACAACTATGACCTGTTCCCGAGCG
This sequence comes from uncultured Asticcacaulis sp., assembly GCA_936940865.1. Taxonomy (GTDB): domain Bacteria; phylum Pseudomonadota; class Alphaproteobacteria; order Caulobacterales; family Caulobacteraceae; genus Asticcacaulis. The sequence continues at coordinate 1,571 of CAKZJB010000233.1, forward strand.
TCTCCTTCCCGGGGACCTATGGTCTTGACCTGTCGGGTAAGCTTCCCAGCATCACCTTCCCGACGTCGGGCAATGCTACCTTTGCCGACCCGCACAACTATTTCATCGGTGCAGACATGACGCACCTTGAAAGCAATCACGGCACGATGGGTGCGGCCAATTTCGATGTCGACTGGGCGGTGTCGGACACGGGCTTTATCCGCGATATCAAGTGGGGCGCGCGCTATGCCAGCCGTACGGAGCGCGACAACGTCTCCGGCTACAACTGGTCGGCGGTCTGCCAGGGCTGGAACGGTTGTAACAACAACCCGGCCACCAGCACCCGCAGCTTCGCCAACGCGCCGGCGGCCGACATTGCGTCGTCGGGCTTCGCCGACTTCTTCCGCGGCAAGATCTCGGTGCCGAACAATCTCCTGACGGCCAGCAACGCCCTGGTGGCGAAGTTCGACCCGGCCTATGTGCGCAATCAATTTGGCCTTCCGGGGGGAACGAACCAGATCACGCTCAACCCGAATACCGACTATTCACACGGCCGGGATATCACCAACGAAGCCTATGTCATGGCGCGTTTCGGCGGTGACACCCTGTTCGGCGTGCCGTTCAGCGGCAACCTCGGGCTGCGCTATGTGCAGATCGACCATGTGTCGCAGGGCCACTTCGTTCAGGTGGCGTCTACCTTCGTCAGCAACGGTACGACCTACACGCTGGCCTCGGTCAGCTCCGACTTCTCGGGCGGACGCAAGACCTCGAAGGTCCTGCCGTCGTTCAACCTTGCCCTGACGCCGGATCCGACGGTCAAGATCCGCTTTGCCGCCAACACGACCATGGATTTGCCGAGCTATTCGGCGACCCGGGCGACCGGTTCGGCCAGCGCCAACTTCTACAACTCGACCCCGAACAGTTCGACGGCCAGCAACGTCCTGAACTACTATCAGACGTCGGCCGGCAATCCGGGCCTGAAGCCGATGTTCTCCGACAATCTCGACCTTTCCGTCGAGTGGTACAAGTCGAACAGCTTCAATGCGCACGCGGCCGTCTTCAGCAAGGATATCAAGAATATCCTGATCTACGGTTCGGCCCTGTACCCCACGCCGTTCGTCTATACGGCGCCGACGGCGACCACGATCGTTCAGAACGCCGTGACCAGCAACGTCTACAACTCGCCTGACAAGGCTACCATCCGCGGTTACGAGGTCGGTACCCGCCAGTTCTTCGACATGCTGCCGTCGCCGTGGAACGGCCTGGGCTACGAGGCGACCTACACCTATATCAGCAGTAAGAACCCCGGCGACCTCGGCTATGCCATCGACAACGTGGCAATTACGAACCCGACGACTGGTGTGGTGACCAACACCCACCCGCTGTACAACAACCCGATTGCCGGCCTTTCGAAGGACAACATCAACTTCACGGCCATGTATGAGCACGGACCGTGGTCGTTGCGCGCCGCCTACAGCTGGCGTTCGCGTTACCTGATGAGCACCAACTCGAATGGTACCAACGGGAGCTACACGCAGTACACCTACCCGCGGACAAACCCGACCAACGGCAACTGCGATGCCTCCGGCGTCGACGTTACCAACCTCTGCGGCAAGATCGCGCTGCCCCTGTATTCCGCGGCCTATGGTCAGATCGACCTCGGCGGTTCGTACAAGGTCAACGACCATATCCTGATCTCGCTCGAGGCCAACAATGTGACCGATGCGATCCCGAAGACGCTGCAGGGTGGTTATCAAAACGGCGCGATGTACGGCCGCAGTTGGTTCATCGCCGACCGCCGAATCAACCTCAGCGTTCGCCTGAGTTACTGATCGGCCCAGCGGAAAGCTCCATCCTCCCAACGTGTCCGGCTTTCCGCCATTCCTTGGTCCCCTCGCGCTGTCCTGCGAGGGGACCATTTTTCTGCATTCGATGTCGAGAGAGGCGATGACCGTTTTTGACTGTCCACGGCATATCGTGATTTGCGGTGGCGGCACCGCAGGCTGGATGTGCGCCGCAGCGCTGTCGCGCACGATCGGGCGCGCCGGCGTTTCCATTGCCCTCGTCGAGTCGGAGGAAATCGGCACGGTCGGCGTTGGAGAAGCGACGATCCCGACCATTTCAACCTTTAACGGCATGTTGGGCCTGGACGAGGACGATTTCCTTCGCGCGACCGAGGGAACGTTCAAGATCGGCATCGTCTTCGCAAACTGGGGGCGGGCGGGCGAAAATTACCTGCATCCGTTCGGGGTGGCCGGCTTCGATTATGAGGCCATTCGTTTCCATCAGTTCTGGTTGAAGCTGCACCAGGCCGACCGCGAGGCATGGGGCGAATTCGAAGACTATAGCCTGAGCGCCGTGGCCGCGCGGGCCGGCCGCTTCATGCGTCCCGGCGGCGACCCGGACTCCGTCTTGTCGTCCATGAAATACGCCTACCACTTCGACGCCGGTCTTTATGCCCGATATCTGCGCCGGTATGCCGAAGCACGCGGTGTTGTCCGGATAGAGGGCCGAATTGTCGATGTGGCGCAACACGCCCACAGCGGCGACATCACCGGGGTTACCCTTGAGGGCGGTCGCGCCATCAACGGAGACTTCTTCATCGACTGTACGGGCTTCCGCGCCCTGCTTATCGATGAGACCCTGAAGGCCGGCTTCGAAGACTGGAGCCACAGGCTGCCGAACGACCGGGCCTTGGCCGTTCCCTCCGAAAGCCACGGGCCGCTCACACCCTATACGCAGGCCACGGCGGAAAGCGCGGGCTGGCGCTGGCGCATTCCACTGCAGCATCGGGTCGGGAACGGCCACGTCTATTGCTCGAACCATATGACGGACGACCAGGCGGCGCGTGTTCTGATGGCGGGTCTGGACGGCAAGGCGCTGGGCGATCCGCGGATGCTGAAGTTCCGCGCCGGGCGCCGCAAGGCTTTCTGGAAAGGCAACTGCGTGGCCATCGGCCTGTCGGCCGGCTTTCTTGAACCGCTCGAGTCCACCAGTATCCATCTGATCCAGACCGGCATATCGAAACTGCTGGCTCTGTTTCCCGCAGCGCAGCCGTCCCAGGCCGATATCGACGAATATAACCGCCTGACAGCTCTGGAATACGAACAGGCCCGCGATTTCATCCTGTTGCATTACGTGGCCACGCGGCGCGACGACAGCCCCTACTGGCAGGAACGGCGCCGAACCAACGTCCCGGAAACCTTGCGGCAGAAGATGGAACTGTTCGCATCGCGTGGACGTGTTTTCCGCCGGGATGACGACCTGTTTACCATCGACAGCTGGCTAGCGGTCATGCTGGGCCAGGGCATCGAGCCACGAGGATACGATCCCCTGATCGACGCCCTGCCAGTCACCGAGATCGAAGGCCTGGTCCGCCATGTCCGCGACGCGGTGTCGCGGACCGCGGCGGCGCTTCCGCGCCACGAAGCTTTCATTGCCGCGATCGCAGGCCGCAAGCCCGCGCACGAACGGAGTTTGACATGACACGGGATGTCCTTATCGTCGGCGGCGGTACCGCCGGCTGGATCACGGCGGGCTATCTGGCAAGCGTTCTCGGGATACGGGGCGGCAAGGGCGTAGGCATCACGCTGGTGGAATCGCCGGAGATCGGAATCATCGGGGTGGGCGAGGGGACATTTCCCACCATACGCAGAACGCTTATGCGCATCGGGGTCCCAGAAGAACGGCTGATCCGGGAATGCAACGCCACCTTCAAACAGGGAGCAAGGTTCGCGCATTGGCGCTACACGCCGGGCCAGGAACCGGTCCGGGGCCGCGATCACTATCTACATTCCTTTGCCGTTACGCAGGCGCGCGGCGGCCTTGATCTTCTGCCCTATTGGCTGATGGGCGTGGCGGGAGACGTCAACTGGGACGAGGTAAATACCGTCCAGAAGATCGCGGCGGACGCCCACCGGGCGCCGAAGCGCATTGTTGACGAAGACTATATGGCGCCGCTCAACTATGCCTTCCACTTCGACGCAGCAAAGCTGGCCGAGCTGCTGAAAGAGCACGCGATCGCACTGGGGGTCCGGCACATGTCGGACACTATCGATCAGGTGCACCGCGGCGAAGACGGTAGTATCGACCGTCTTACGTCGCGGAACCACGGCGATCTTGCGGCCGATATCTACGTCGACTGCACCGGCTTTCGCGCCCAGCTCATCGGCCAGGCCATGGGCGTGCCGTACAAGCCTTGCAACGACGTCCTGTTCTGTAACAAGGCCCTTGCCATGCAGGTGCCGTATGAGAGGCCGGATACCCCCATCCCCTCCTATACGATTTCGACAGCGCACGAGGCGGGCTGGACATGGGATATCGGGCTCGATAACCGCAGGGGGGTCGGCTACGTCTACTCTACCGATCACACCAGCGATGACCGCGCCGAAGATATCCTGCGGGCCTATGTCGGTCCGGCGGCAAAGGACCTGACGGCCCGCGCGCTGCCGTTCACGGCAGGTTTCCGCGAAACCAATTGGCACAGGAACTGCGTGGCCATCGGCCTGTCGAGCGGCTTTTTCGAACCGCTGGAGGCTACCGGCATCGTCTTCTCCGAAGTCGCCGCCGTCATGCTGGCGAACCTCTTTCCGTGGAACGGCAGCCACGAAACCTCGGCGCGGCAATTCAACGATATGATGCTGAAGCGCTACCGCCGCGCGCTCGATTTCATCAAGCTGCACTATTGCCTTACGCAACGCACCGACACCGACTTCTGGCGCGACAATGTCCGGCCGGAGACTGTTCCCGATGGGCTGAAGGACCGGCTGGAGCGCTGGCGTCATCGCCCGCCCTCCTTCCTGGACATGGATCCCAGCCACGACATTTTCACCGAAGCCAACTGGCAGTACGTGCTCTACGGCATGGGCTTCAGGACCGACATCGGCACACAGGCCGGGGTCTACCGCTACTTCGACGAGGCCCGCGCCCAGTTCGCCGGGATCCGGCGGCAGTCCGACAGCGCCTTGGCCATCCTGCCGGCGCACCGCGACCTGATCGAACAGGTCCGCAGGCAAGGATTCCAGCGCAACGCGCAGGGCGGAGGAAGACGGACGGCCTGAGGCCGGCAAATCCATGGCCGCCGGGGCGGGCGAATTCACAACGATATAAAACACCAAGGGATGGTGAGGAAATGAAGACTTCCAAGATGGCTCTGACCGGCATGGCTTTTTCGGCAATGCTTCTGGCGGCGTTCGCGCATGCCGAGGCGCCGAAAGTCCAGTCCACACCCTATACCTGGACCACGGCGCCCATGGGCGGCGGCGGTTTTGTCGACGGCTTCGTCTATCACCCGGCTGAAAAAGGCCTGATGTATGCGCGCACCGACGTCGGCGGCGCCTATCGCTGGGACGCGGCCGACCGGTCGTGGGTCGCGCTGCTCGACGGGCGGACGAACGGGGATGACAACGGCGTGTTGAGCATCGCCCTCGATGCGCGCGATCCGAACAAGGTCTATCTCGCGACCGGGCTGAACACCGGGGATTGGGCCGGCGCCGGTCATATCCTGCGCTCTTCGGACCGGGGAACGACGTGGGAGTCGACGGAGCTTCCGGTCAAGCTTGGCGGCAACGAAAATGGCCGCGGCACGGGTGAGCGTCTGGCGGTCGATCCGAACAGCGGCAATATCCTGTTTCTGGGCTCGTCGAACGACGGACTGCTGAAAAGCACTGACGGCGCGAAGACCTGGTCGTCCGTCAGCGCCTTCCCCGAAAAGCACGTAAACTTCGTCCTGTTCGACCCGCGTTCGGGAAGCCAGGGGACGGCATCGAAAACCATCTATGTCGGCACCAACAGCAAGGACCACAATCTCTTCGTCAGCCGTGACGGCGGAAGCACATGGGAACAGATGACGGGAACCCCGGGGGGATTCGTGGCCCATCACGCCGACTTCGACGCTTCCGGCAATGCCCTTTACGTGACCTTTGCCGATCACCCGGGACCAAACGACTGCCACGACGGCGCGGTATCGAAGCTCGACCTGGCAAGCGGGCAGTGGAAGGACATCTCGCCGCAGAAGCCCGGAAACGGTGGCCCGGCCTTTTGCTATGCGGCGGTCAGCGCGGCCGGCAAGCCCGGCACCCTCATCGTCTCGACCCTCGATCGCTGGTGGGGCGGGGATACGATCTTCCGCAGCACGGATGGCGGCCTGCACTGGACCGATCTGAAGCCGCTGTCCAAGCACGAGTCTCCGGATTTTCCCTGGATATTCGGCGGCGCGCAAGCCAAGGACAGCATGGGCGCCTGGACGTCGGACGCCAAGATCAACCCGTTCGATCCGAACGAGGCCATCTATGGCACCGGTTCGGGGCTGTGGATGACGGAAAATCTGACAGACGCCGACGCCGGCAAGCCGATCACCTGGACCTTCGAAGTCGCCAATGTCGAAGAAACGGCGGTTCTCGATATGGTAAGCCCGCCGGCCGGTGCGCATCTGATCGTCTCGGTCGGCGATGTCGGCGGCTTCCGCTTCCTGGATTTCAACGGATCGCCCCCCCTCGAGGGCGGATATTATCAGCCGGTGGGGGGCTCGAACCGAACCGTCGATTTTGCCGAGCTCAATCCCGGCTTCGTCGTGCGCACGGCCGACGGCGACTCCAAGAGCCATGCCTTTTACTCGATCGACAACGGCAAGACCTGGGCAGACATGCCCTCCAGTCCGCCGCTGGTTCTCCACGACGACAAGGGCTGGTACGCGCCCGGCCGCATCGCCGTGTCCGCCAACGGAACCTCGATGGTCTGGGTGACGGGCAAGGGAGACGCCTACTATTCGAAGGACCGCGGCAAGACCTGGACCCCGTCGGCCGGCTATCCCAAGATGAACGGCCGCTTTCTCCTGCCGATTTCCGACCGGACGGCGGACGGCGTCTTTTATACCTACAACCGCAGCACCGGCGAAATGCTGCTGAGCGCGGACGGCGGTGCGACGTTCAAGGTCTTTACCAAGGGCCTGCCCGTGCTCGACGGCTGGGCGGGTGATGTCCTGCCGCGCGCCGTCCCCGGACATGTACGTGACCTATGGCTGCCGACCCGGCAGGGGCTTCTGCATTCTTCCGATATGAAATCCGGCTTCAGCCCCGTCGCTGACACGAGCGACGTCAAATCGGTGGGCTTTGGCAAGGCGGCGGACGGCAAGACCTATCCAACCCTGTTCATGTGGGGGCGGTACAAGGGCGTGTTCGGTATTTTCCGGTCCACGGACGAAGGCAAAAGCTGGGTGCGGATCAACGACGACGCCCATCAGTACGGCAACGGCGGCGGCGAAGTCATCGGCGACCCGCGGGTCTTCGGGCTGGTCTATGTCGCGGCCCGGGGCGTGGTCATCGGCCTGCCCGCCACCGCCGGCACGGACAAGTAGCCGGGCCAAACCATCCAAGCAAAGGCCCTGGCCGCATCATTCCGGTAGTTCACCATGAATATGAACAGTCCCAGTCAATTCCGCGATGTCAGGACCTTCTGGCGCCAGGTCCCGAGCGAGCCTCCGTTCCTGCGGGGCGCGAACATCACGGCCGCCGGCCGGCACAATCGCAAGATTATCCTTCACGCCGTCAGGGCTGGGGGGGAAATGCGGTGCGGCGAGCTTGCCGAACTGACGGGGCTGACGCCGCCTGCCGTCTTCAAGATTGCAAGGGGACTGATCGAGGAAGGGCTGGTGACGCGAACCCGGCTTACGGAAAAGGCACTGGGACAGCCCAGCCATGCCCTGAAGCTCAATCCCGATGCCGCTTTCGCCCTCGGCCTGAATATCGACCGCGACCACCTCACGCTCGTCGTCGTGAATTTTGCCGGACAGGTCGTCCGCAAGTTCCATGAGGCAACGAAATTTTCCCGGCCGGAGCAGGTCCGTGCCTTTGTCGCCGAAAGCGTCACCGGCCTGAAGCACGAAGGCGGCGCCATGATGTCCCGGCTTGCCGGCTTCGGCGTCGCAATTCCCGACGATCTGGGAACCACGGCGCTTCCCGGTCAGCCGGCGGGTTATGGCGTCTGGGACGGGGTCAGTCTGCCGGACCTGCTGGACGGCATCGTCGATGCCCGGATCGTACGGGAAAACGACGCGGCAGCGGCCGCAATCGGTGAAATGCTGTTTGGCGCCGGACTGGAGATCGACTCTTTCTTCTATCTTTTTATCGGCGCCGGCCTGGGCGGGGGGCTGGTCATCGGCAAGCAATATGTGCGCGGCGCCCACGGACGCAGCGGCGAAATCGGATTTTTGCCGCAGATCAATCCGCTCCGCTCGAGCCGCACCAATCTTCAGAATACCCTCGGGGACGCCGTATTGACGGCGGACCTGCTCGGCCTGCTGCGCAGCAATGGACATGAGGTGACGCTCGACACCCTCGACCAACTCGACGAAAAGGGACAGGCCATTGTCGAGCATTGGGTCGAAGCGGTAGCCGATTATCTCTACCTCCCGCTGCTGAACATCCTGTGCATTGTAGACCCGGACGCCGTTCTGGTCGGAGGCGTCGTGCCGCAAAGCCTGATAGAGCGGCTGTGTTACCGGATAAGCAAACGCCTGTCGATGCACGTGGGAATCCACTGGCCGCAGATGGCCGTGCGGCCCGCTTCCGTTCATGCCGATCCGGCGGCGGTGGGAGCCGCGGTCCTGGCATTCCAGGGGATCTGGGATGGTCCCTAGAGAGGGGCAGGCCTCCGCAGGGAGAAGGTCCGCCGTGGCGTGCATGTCCGCCTGTCCGCCCCGGACAATACGGACAGTCTTGATGGGTGTCCGATTTTTCATGCGATTAAATTCAATAAAAATCAAACGATTATGGGAATTCACGCGGTGTGGTACAATGTGTTGGGGAGGTTTGAAGACAGCTTCGGGAGCCTGCCGGAAGAGCAAGCCAGAAGGTCGGAATTGGGACATGCAAACAGGAAAGCCGTATCGCGGCTTCGGCTCGGTTGCCGGGGCCGGTGGTAATACCATCCTCGATCGGAAATCTGCCGCCTGACCGGACGTCCTCATCCGTGGCTTGGTCGGCCACGTTGTTCGGAACGGCGGCAGCAGCGCCGGAAGCAGGGACCCGACCCAATCCCTGCGTCCGGCGCGCCTCATTTTGCAACCACGTCAATAGATTAACGCACGAAGGAATAACAACAACATGGTCACCATCAGTACGCGCAACCCGCAGGATGCGCGCTCCACCGCGCGTCCAGGCTCCGGCAACCCGGCAAAATTCGGTGCGACGCTGAAGGCGCTTCTGTTCGGTTCGGCGGCGTTGTTCGTGGCCGGCACGGCCAGCGCCCAAAGCGCGGCGGGGCATCCCGACTGGCCGGGCGCCGGCCAGCTGTTCATCGGCACCTGCTACCAGCCGGTCGACCGCAGCCCGCAGCAGATCCACAATGATATCGCCCTGATGAAAAAGGCCGGGTTCAAGGTCGTTCGCATGGGCGACCTGTCCTGGGACTATTTCGAGCCGGCCGAGGGCGTCTACGACTTCAAGGCGTTCGACGCGGTCATGGACGAGATGCATAAGGCCGGCATCAAGGTCATTCTCGACATCAGCGGCCTGCCGGCGCCGATGTGGCTGCACCACAAGTATCCCGGTGTCGATCTCGTCGCGCAGAACGGCACGAAGCTATATCCGGCCGAACGCTACATGGACGATATCAGCGATCCCGACTACCGGCGGGTCGTGCGCGATTTCGCCGATGCCCTGACCCGGCACTATGCCAACCATCCGGCCCTGTTCGCCATCGGCTTCGACAACGAGATCGGCAACGGCTTCATGTCGTGGTCGGAAGCCGATCGGCAGCGCTTCATCACGTGGCTGAAAAACCGCTATGGCGACCTCGATACGCTCAACAAGGCCTGGGCGACCCAGCGCTGGTCGCGCCGCATCGACGATTGGGACGAGGTCAGGCTGCCCTATGCCGATGGGCCGGGGCCGGCGGAGCGTTATCTCGACCTGCACCGCTTCTGGTCGGACGTCACCATTGACGTGCTCAGGGACCTGGAGGCCATTCGCAAGAAGAATGCTCCGGACAAGCCGGCCATCTCCAACCTGTGGGACAGTTCCGACCGCAAGGGCTTCGACTATCTGTCGACCTACAGGGACTATGTCAGCTACGGCTCGTACGGCTTCTATAACGGCGACGCCATAGGCGGCGGCTTCGAGACCATGATGATGAAGGGCGCGCTGACCACGCCCAGCTGGTTCAACGAGTTCCAGGCCGGCGGCGGCGGGTACTATGGCTCAAAAGGCCACTCGCGCATGTGGGCCTATTTCGGGCTGCTCAACGGCGGGCAGGGCATGCTGGCCTGGACCTTCAACAGCCATCTCGGCGGCGAGGAACAGGCGCTGTTCGGCCTGGTCGATCATGACGACCGCCCATCGTGGAAGCTCGACGAATGGGGCCGGATCGCCCCGGAATTCAAAAAGATGGAGACGCTGGGCTTCCCGCGCGCCCTCGATCCGCAGGCCGCCATCGCCTATTCGTTCGAAAGCAAGGTGGCGTCGAACCCGCCCGGTCCCAGCAACACGGTGCGCCAGTACATCACGACGCCCTATATGGAGCAGGAGCACAATGCTTTCGCCCCCATCTACAACGACAATATCGACGTGTCGGTCATCAATATCGGCCATGAGGACTTAAGCCGCTACAAGCTGGTCGTCGTGCCGGGCGACTACATCATGGACCAGGCGTCGGCCGACAATATCCGCGCTTACGTCAAGAATGGCGGCACTGTCATCATGACGGCGTTTTCGGCCAAGGCGGACGAGCACAGCCAGTGGTTCAACACGCCGCTGCCCGGGCGCCTGAGCGACGTCTTTGGTATGCGCACCAACGAATTCTATCGCAGCTATAATCCGCTGACGGGCAAGTTGGGCGACGCCGATATCAAGACAAGCATCAACGTCTATGAGGTGCTGGAACCGTCGACCGCCGAGGTGCTCGGCCGCTTCGACAATATCGACGGCCATCCGCCGATCGCCACGCTGAACCACTTCGGCAAGGGCCAGGCCATCTATGTCGCGACGCCCGCTCAAGCCGCGATCATGCAGCCTCTGTACCGCAGCCTGTACGCATCGCTGCATATCCAGCCCGGCCCGAAGACCCCGGAAGGCGTCTATGCGCGCACGGTCAACGGCCGCACCCTCTATGTCAACGCTTCCTACGGCCCGAAGGACGTCGCCATCGAGGGCACGAAGACGAGTGTCTTCACCGGCAAGACGGTAACCGGAACCCTCCATCTCGATGCCGACGGCGTCGATCTGCTGCAATAAAAGAGGAAAAACACGTGGTCACGATCAGCAAGCGCAACCTGTTGAGCGCACCGCTCGCCGCAGCCTTCGGGCTGGCGGCGCCGGCGGCAGCGTTCGCGCAGGATGTACAGCAAGACAGCAGCGCCGACGGCGGTTGCGCGAAGACGCCGCCCCCCGCGCCCGACTACGACCTGCCGGTGGCATCCGGGCCGTTCAAACCGACGGTCGAGTCGCTTAAGACTTACAAGACTCCCGACTGGTTCCGCGACGCCAAGTTCGGCATCTGGGCCCATTGGGGACCGCAGGCGGTGCCGCGCGCCGGCGACTGGTATGCCCGCTACATGTATGTTCCCGGGCACTGGCACTACGACCACCACCTGAAGCACTACGGTCACCCGTCCAAGGTCGGCTACAAGGACATCATCCCCCTGTGGACCGCCGAAAAGTGGGATCCCGAGGCCCTGATGGACAAGTACGCCGCCGCCGGCGCCAGATACTTTGTCAGCATGGGCGTCCACCACGACAATTTCGACCTGTGGAACTCGAAGCACCATCGCTGGAACGCGGTTGCCATGGGGCCGAAGCGCGACGTCGTCGGCACCTGGAAGGCGGCGGCCACCAAGCGTGGCCTGCGTTTCGGCGTGTCGGAACACCTCGGCGCCAGCCATAACTGGTGGTATCCTTCCCATCAGTTCGATCAGTTCTGGCCGGAGAACGGCATGCCCTATGACGGCGCCGACCCGGCCTATTCGGACCTCTATCATCCGAAGCACGACGAGCCGTTCCGCGGAAATGCCGACACCTGGTACACGCGCGACCCGAAGTACCACCAGATCTGGTTCAAGCGCATCCGCGACCTGGTCGACAGCTACCAGCCGGACCTGCTCTATTCCGACGGCGGACTGCCCTTCGGGGTGGTCGGGCGTTCGCTGGTCGCGCATATGTACAACAGCAGCGTCGCACGGCATGGCAAGCTGGAAGCTGTCTACAACAGCAAAGACCTGGGCTCGGGTGAGTTCTACAAGGAAGCCGGGGTCCAGGACGTCGAGCGCGGCGTGCTGAAGGGCATAAACCCGCTGCCCTGGCAGACCGATACGTCGAACGGCGACTGGTTCTATTCGGACGGCTATGCCTACAAGACCGCGCCGGACGTCATCTACATGCTGTCCGACATCGTCAGCAAAAACGGCAACCTTCTGCTCAACGTCGTGCTCTATCCGGACGGCAGCCTGCCGCCGGAATCGCAGAGCCTGCTCGACGAGCTGGCGGCCTGGATGAAGGTCAATGCCGAGGCCATTCACGGCACCCGGCCATGGACCGTGTTCGGCGAGGGACCGACCGAGACCGCCGGCGGCGCCTTCCAGGAAAATGCGGCCTATACGTCCAGGGACATTCGCTTCACCACAAAGGGCGACGCGCTTTACGCCATCACCCTGGGTGAACCGAAACAAAGCGTCGCCATCACTTCGCTCGGCCGCAAAGCCGGCCACGAAAAGCGGCCGGTCCGCCACGTTACCCTGCTGGGTTGGCCAAAGCCGTTGAAATTCCGCCAGATGGACCAGGCGCTGGTTATCGACCTGCCGGAAACCCTGCCTACCCGACACGCCAGCGCGTTCAGGATCACGGTCTGAACGCAGCAAAGCCATGGGTGAAGGGCGGGGGTGAACCCGATCGATCAAAGTCACAAAGAATAAAGGAGTGAAACACGATGAAACGATCGCCACCTTACCTGGCGGCTGCTGCCGCCATGGTTTTGCTGACAGGAATTTCGGGCTGCGGTGGAGGCGGAGGGTCTTCCAGCTCCGGCTCGGTCTCAAGCTCATCAAGCTCTTCTTCCTCGTCCGCCTCCGCCGCCCTGCCGCCGATCGGGAGCAGCGGCGCGTCCAGCACGCCGCAACAGGTCGTGGCGGCGATGGCGCCGGGTATCAACCTCGGCAATACCATGGAAGCCATCGGCTGGGACGGCACGCCGCCCTTTACCCATTCCGAGGAATGGGCGTGGGGCGCAGGGACCGTAAACCAGGCCATATTTACCGCCTATGCGACCGCCGGCTTCAAGAGCGTGCGCATACCGGTCAACTGGTCGCAATACGCTGATGCCAACGACAATATTCCGCAGTTTTGGCTGGACCGTACGAAACAGGTGGTCGACTATGCGCGCAACGCCGGGCTCTACGTAATCATCAATATCCACTCGGATTCATGGGTAACGGCCGACCCGACCCAGGCCGCGACGGTCAAAGCCAAGATGACCAAGTACTGGACGCAGATCGCCAATAATTTCAAGACCTACGACAACCACCTGCTGTTCGCCGCCCAAAACGAGACCTACGATTCCACCAATCACGGCTCGCAACCGACAACGGCGGAATGTGCCGCGCAAACCAGTTACAATCAGGCCTTCGTCGATGCCGTACGCGCCACCGGCGGCAACAATTCGGCGCGCACCCTGGTCGTCCAGGCTTACTCGACCAATATCGATGACGCCGTCACCTGCAATGCAACGCTGCCTACCGATAGCATCGCCCACCGGCTGATGATGGAGATCCACTACTACAGCCCGTGGGATTTCGCCCTGAACAGCGGCGATACGACCCACTGGCAGTATGGCGCCATCGCCACCGATCCCAGCGCTGTCGAAACCTGGGGTAATGAAGGCTTTACGCGCCAGGAATTCGACAAGATGCAGACGGCCTTCATCAACAAGGGCATTCCTGTCATCATGGGCGAATACGGCGCCTATCCGAAGGGCTCCGGTCCGGGGCAGGGGATCACGACCTACACTAACTACTGGGCGCAATACACTACCAACGCAGCCGTCACGCGCGGCATCATTCCGTTCTGGTGGGACACGCCCGGCGGCATGTTCGATCGCAGCACCGGTGCCGTAACGGCTCCAGGCCCGATCAATGCGATCATGGCGGGGATGACGACGAATCCGGAACCGGCGGCTTCGGTAGGCATCAACGGCAGTTAATTAGCGGCAGCCTTTCGAATCTCCATACGATCCCGCGGGCTGGCACCTGCGGGATCGTTTTCGTTGCAGCCCTGCCCGGGTCATTCGGACTCAATCTGGTTAGGTTGGCGTGAAATAAGCGGAAGCACGGTCGCTCGTTGTTTCATGCGTCTTCCCCCTTCCGTCACCCCTTCGCCAAGGCTTCGGGGCGCCACCTTCCCCGTAAACGGGGAAGGAAGTAAATCGTTGAATTCTTGTCCTTAATTCCTTCCCCGTTTACGGGGAAGGTGGCTGGGCCGGCGCCAAGCCGGACCAGACGGAAGGGGGATTGCGCCAGCACATCATACTGTGACGCTTCAACGAAAAATCACGATGATCTAACAACCGCAGATCATGGAAAACGATAAAAGGCCGCCCCCAGGGAACCCGGGAGGCGGCAACGTTTATCCAAGTTGAAGATGACCAGAGATACCGGGCCCTGTGGGCGTCAGCGGTCGATCACGACCAGGCCGCGGCATCCCGTACCAAGATAGAGGCGGCCGAAAACGCGGGGATCGCCGGCCATGACGCTCGGCACGCCGTATTGGTGCTGGTCGTCATTGACCCGCGTCCAGGTCGCGCCGTCGTCGGCCGACTGGAACACGCCCCACACATTGTTATACTCGCCGGAGAAGTAGATGGTGTAGTTGCTCTTGCCGGGCGCGGGCGCGCCATAGGCGACGCCATAGGCGGCCTGGACGTTGGCGATCCTGACCTTCGTGGCGCCGGGGCCGGCGAAGTGATAAAGACCGCTGTTCGTCGTCAGCCAAAGATTGCCGCGGACCGGTCCCGGCACGGACAGCAGCTGACCCTGCGTACCGACATAGTTCGCAATGGTGTCCAGGCCGGAATAGAGGGTAGTGAACGTCTTGCCGTTGTCCGAACTGGCGATGATTTCCCCGGTATTCTGGTTGTAGGCGTAATAATAGCCGTTGCCGTTGACGCTGCGGTCCGATACCGGCCGGATAAAGCCGCCGCCGCCGAAGCCCGTGGGCTCGGTCGGGAACCCGGTCGAGGCATTCCAGCTCTTTCCGCCGTCGGTCGAGTAGAAGGCCGATTGATAGCCGGGCGTCCACAGCATGGAATCCCCGTTGGCAGAAACGACGATCGAGCCGTTGCTCTTGTCGTTGCTGCCGACCTTTACCACGGGTGTCGATGGCATGAGCGACCAGGTGACGCCGTTGTCGTTGGAAATGTAGGCTGCCTTGTTGGGATCCCAGGACGTACGCACGACCAGGTTCGGATTCTGTTCGGCGACATCGATTTCGAAGTTCGTCGTGTTGTTATCCGAAAAATACCCGCTGTCGTCGCTGAAGTCGTTGGTGTACCGCATGCCGCCGTCGTCGCCGACGGTCTCGAGCACATGGGCGGCGCCGGAACTCGGCGATACGATCTTGGCGACGCAGGTCTCCTGCATGTTGGACAGCTTGTACGTCCAGGCGACGGAACCCGCCAGGGCGTTGCTGCTTTCCCATCCGCCCGTATAGGCGACATGGTTGCCGTCGAACGGATCGATGGCGACCGTCGTGATCCAGCCGCCCATATTGCCGAACGAGCCGCCGGAATAGGCCTTTATCCACTTGTTGTTGGGCGCCGTGTGGGTCGAGATGCCCTTCATGCCCGTCCAGGTCGCGCCGCCGTCAGACGACCGGTAGATATCGTCATTGCCCCACCAGTCCAGCGTACTGACCATCACGACATTCGGGTTCTGCGCCGAGACGTCCAGCCCGCCGTAGCCATGGGTCTTGTTGCCGCTCGGCGTAATGTCGGTCCAGGCCCCGGAGCCGGTCGTCAGCCGGTAGACGGCGCCGGTGCTGATGCCGCTCGGGCCCAGATTGTCGCCATAGACCACGTACAGATGGCCCTGTCCGTCGAGCTTGGCCGTCAGCGCGACCAGGCCCGTCGGCTGGTTGGCCACGGTCGACCAGGTCTTGCCGCCGTCCGTGGACCTGTAGACGGTCGGCACGGAGGTGGCGTAGGTTTGCCGGGCGTCCAGCGACGAGATGCCGACATAGATGACCGGCGTAGCCGAGCCGTTCGTGCCGGAGGCCTTGTCGAACTGGACGAAGGTGACGCTGGAATCTGTCGGGAAGCTCGATACCTGGGTCCAGGTCGCGCCCGAGTCCGTCGATTTCAGCAGGCCGTTGAGCGGCGTTCCCAGGAACAGGACCTGGCCGTCATTGGGATCGACCATCAGCCGTTCCGTATTGCCGCGCCCCGCCTCGTTCGAGCCAAGGCGTACCGGGCCGCTCTGGTGGCTTCCATCCGATTGCAGGATATTGACGGTCGGCAGGTCGAATGTCTTCCAGGTCCGGCCGCGGTCGGAGGACCGCATTATCTGCCCTGCGCCGGCCCACCAGGAGATATAGTATCCCGTCGCTTCGTAGAGCGTGTTGGAATTGTTGGGATCCACCGCCAGCGAAAAGATACCGTAGGAGTTGCCGCTGCCGGGCGCCGTCATGTCGTTCAGCGGTATCCAGGTATCGGAGCCGGGATCGCGGCGATAGGACCCGCCGACATCGGTGCGCATGTACATCAGGCCCTGGACGCCGGGATGATAGACGATGCCCGTGATGTAGCCGCCGCCGTCGAAATTGCTGCTGGTATAGGTGTAGGATCTTGCGGCGATGTTTTGCGCCACGACGATGTTCACCGTCTCGGACGCTTTCTGGTTGCCGCCGGTCGTCGCCGTCACCGTGACGGTATAGACGTCGTTGTCGACATTGCTCGAATAGACCGGGGCTGTCTTGAAGGTCAGGTCGCCGGTCGACGCGTTGATATTGAACTTCGCCGCGTCCGCGCCGCCCAGGCTGTAGGTTATGGTTTGCCCCGAGGCGGCCGCCTGCGCCGTGTAGACTGTCCCCGTACTGCCTTCCAGGGTCGTGGCGGCAAGGCCTGATGAAAAGGTGGGAACGGGCCCGGATGGACCGCCTGGGCCGATGCTTCCGCCGCCTCCGCTGCTACTGCCTCCACCGCCACCGCAGCCGGTGAGAGCCAGGGCCGCGGCCAGGCTGAGGAAATAATGCGGAACAGGTGCGCGTCCGCGCCTTGGGTACATAACCATCACGTTTCACTCCCTATTTTCTGCAGGCTGCGCGGCGTCAGGATACAAAGGCGCGCAGTTTGGCCGGTTTGGCCGATACGGTCAGTTTCGCCGGGACAAGGCCCTGGCCCGTGGCCTCGACGACGATGTCGC
>CAKZJB010000234.1 GCA_936940865.1 uncultured Asticcacaulis sp.
ACCGGCACGCCGAAACGCCGCGACACGCCATAGAGCGTATCGTGGGCCTGAAGCACATAGACATAGGCCGCGCGTGTGTCCTTGACCGGCGCCGAGACCGAAGACGACGACGCGCTTGAAGACGCGGTGTCCGAGGGCGGCGGAGGCGGTGGCGGGGGCGGCGGAAGATCCGTGGTCGAGATGCCGCCCTTCGAACCCTGCGGCGTGATCGCGGGCACGACCGGCTTGTCGTCGCCGGCCTGCGTCGGCGTCTGGATCGCTTCGGCCGGCTTGTCCTGCATGTAGATCGGATACTTGGGTTCGGGCATGGTCGTGGTACAGGCCTGCAGCACCAGCATACCCAGTCCCAGTGCCCCGGCGGCGCACAGTTTGAAGACGCCCTTCAGGCGATTGCGGTCATCGGAGGTCATCGTCCTGGCTCCCTCGAACGGATTGGCATGCGCGCCCTGCCCGTCATTCACCCGGGCTCCGGCGCCCGTTCGTTATGACGAAGTTAAGGATAACGATTCGTTAGCAACTTGGTCAAATCGCGCACAAATCGGGCGAAATGGCGGTTTCCCGCCAAAAATGCCGGGGATGAAAATTTTTCGATTCGGCCACATCCGATAGCGGGGGGCGCGCACATACAGGGTCAAGGGCGGCGCGTTCGCCGCCGGATGGAGCTTATGACTATGACCGTGCATATCATCTGGATGTACTGGTGGCTGGTTTTCCCGATCGGCTTCCTGCTGACCCGGATCGTCCGCCTGTTTCTTTACAGTTCCTATGAAAGGAAGCGACTCGACGTACTGAAGGCCTATATCGACAAGGGCAAGGACGTGCCCCCGGCCCTCTACCGCGACCTGTGAGGCAATCATGGACCAGAACACTTTCGTACACCTCTTCACCAGCTACTGGTGGCTCGTCTTTCCGCTCGGCTGGATGGTGGCCGGCGTCTTCGGCAGCCTGTTCCACTATCGCCACAAGAGCGACATGCTGAACCTGATCAAGACCTACGCCGAAAAAGGCCAGGAGCCGCCCCAGGCCCTGCTTGACGCCCTGAAAAGCGATGAACAACGCGCCTACGAATATGGCGACCGCTATTACGGCCGCCGCTGGCGCCGCCGCCGTCACGGCTGGTGGTGGCAGGTCGTGGTCTTCGCGTCGCTGGCGGCGGGCTTCGGCTATTTCGGCCAGTATGGCGGCGGACCGGCCGTGTTCAGCGCCCTGGCCATGGCGTTCGGGGTTGCCGCCCTGGCGTTGGGGGTCATCGGCCTGATCCAGGCCGTGACGGCGCCGCGGCTGAATTCGAAGGACTTCGACCGCGACGAGTATCGGGACTAAGGCACGATTGGCCGGGACATGGAAACTTCGGTGGACAGTCACGCGGCGCTTGTCGAACGCGCGCGCCGGGGTTCCGACACCGCCTTTTCGCGGCTTGTGTCGGAAAACCAGGCGGCAGTGCGCGCTTTCGCGCGGCGGCTGGCGGCCCATCCGGCCGACGCCGACGACCTGGCGCAGGAGGCCTTCGTGACGGCCTGGCGCAAGATCGACTCCTTACGCCCCGACGCCAGTTTCCGCACCTTCGTCTGCGGCATCGTTTTCGCCAGGGCGCGCAACGACCGCCGGCGGTTCAACCGGACGATCGCCCGCGACACCCAGTGGCACGACCTGACGCCCCAGACGGCGTCGTCAACCGTTGATGCCAGACTGTCCGTGCAGGCGGCGTTGCAGGCGCTGTCGCTCGATCAGCGGGCCGCCGTGTCGCTGTGCGTCGCCGGCGACTACAGTCACAGCGAGGCCGCCGAGATTTTGGGGCTTCCGTTGGGCACCGTGAAGACGCATATTCAGAAGGGGCGCGAGGCGCTCAACCGGTTGCTTGGAGTAGAGTCATGAGCCCAGAACCGCTAAAAGATCCGTTGAAAGACCTGTTGCTGGCCGACGCGGAAACCTCGGTGGCGGTGGCGGCGCCGGCGCAGGACCTTGCCTTTACCGTCGAGGTGATGGCGCGCATCGAACGTCAACGGTTGCGGGAAAGCCTGGTGCTGATCGCCGTCCTGTTCGTGGCGGTCTGCGGCATGCTGGCGATCGTCATGCCCTATGTAACGCCCTTGCTGGTCAGCGCCGGGCAGGCCCTGGTGCCGGCCGTGCTGGTTCTGTCGGCGCTGGGGGCGCTGGCGATCGGCGTGTCGTGGATGCGGCCGGGCCTGAGGATGATGGGACTGCCGGTTTAGGGCGTTCGCCCGGTGCCGGCGGCCAAGTAAGAAACCCCTTCACCGCTCCGCGGTCCCCCTCCCCACGCTACGCGTAGGGAGGATTTTTTTCAGCTTTCCTTGGCCACGCCGGCGATCAGGGGCACGAAACGCACCTCGCCCAGGTCCTCGGTCTCGTAGGTATCGCCGGTGCGCGTATAGCGCAGCAGGCGTTGGGTCGAGCCCCGGCCTTGCGGCCCCACCATGATGCCGCCGCGCGGTTTCAATTGGGCCAGCAGTTCCACCGGCTCCTCCGGCAGGGCCGCGGTGACCAGGATGCGGTCGAACGGCGCCTGTTCCGGCCAGCCGATCCAGCCGTCGCCGAAACGGTAGATGATGTTTTCCAGCATCAGGCGCTTGTGGCGGATTTCGGCCTCCACCATCAGCGACCGGTAACGCTCAATCGTGTACACATAACGCGCCAGCCGGGCCAGGATCGCCGTCTGGTAGCCCGAGCCGGTGCCGATTTCGAGCACGCGGTGGCGGCCTTCGATCTTCAGGGCCTGGGTCATCAGGCCGACGATGAAGGGTTGGGAAATCGTCTGTCCACAGTTGATCGGGATGGCGGAATCTTCCCACGAGCGGTCCAGGAACAGCTCGGGCACGAACAGGTCGCGCGGCGTATATTCCATGGCGTGGAGCAGCTTGCGGTCTTCGATGCCCTGGTCTTTCAGCGCGCGCAGCAGGCGGTGCAGGCGGGTTTCCTCCGGGGGAATTTCCACGTCGCTCATTTCGCGGCCTCCGGCTGGCGAACCGCCTTCGGGACGGTGCCTCCCAGCGTCTTTTTCAGGTTATGCATGGTCTCGTAATGCGTCAGGTCGAGATGCAGCGGCGTTACCGATATCCTGTTCTCGGCCACGGCCTTAAGGTCGGTGCCGTCGACAAGCGTCTGCTGGTAATTATGAAAATCCATCCAGTAGTAGTCGCGGCCGCGCGGGTCGCTCCGTTTCACCGCATGCATCTCATGGAGGTCGCGCAGCCCCTGCCTGGTGACTTCGATGCCGGTGACCGCCTCGGCCGGACAGTCCGGGAAGTTGATATTGATCACAACGTCCGACGGCCAGCCGCGTTCGAGCAGTGCCGACAGGACGGCGGCGCCATGGCCGCGCGCGCTGTCCCACTGGTCTTCGCTATCGTGATCGAAATCGAGGCATTGCGACAGGGCGACCGAAGGCACGCCCAGCGTCATGCCCTGGAGCGCGCCGGCCACCGTCCCCGACAGGGTCACGTCCTGGGCCAGGTTGAATCCACGGTTGATTCCCGACAGCACGAGGTCGGGCGGCGACGGCAGAAGATCGTTGACCGCGATCTGAACGCAGTCGGTCGGGGTGCCGGAGACCGCAAAGCGCTTTTCGTCGATGCGCCTGACGCGGAGCGGATCGTGGAGCGTGACGCCCCTGCCCTTGCCCGACTGTTCGACCACCGGCGCGCATACCCAGACATCGTCAGACAATGTCGTGGCGATGTCGTAAAGCAGCGCCAGCCCGTAAGCTTCAAAACCGTCGTCATTGGTCAGGAGAATACGCATCGGAACCTTCGTTAACGAAGGGCGGTTTTAGGACCATTTGGTGAACACGCGCAAGCGGGCTCACGGGAAATTTTGGGTTTGAATGCGTTGAAAGAGACCCCTCCACCCCTTCGGGGTCCCCCTCCCCATCTAACGATGGGGAGGAGAAATTGTAGCATATCTCTCCTCCCTATGCGCAGCATGGGGAGGTGTCAGCGAAGCTGACGGAGGGGTTGTTTTCAACCGATATGTGTCTGGCCGCCCATATAGGGCTGGAGCACGGCGGGGATGGCGATGCGGCCGCCCTCGTCCTGGTAGTTTTCCATGATCGCGACCAGCGTCCGGCCGACCGCGAGCCCAGAGCCGTTGAGCGTATGGACGAAGCGCGTGCCCTTTTCGCCCGCCTTGCGGCAACGGGCGTCCATGCGACGGGCCTGGAAGTCGCCGCAGTTCGAGCACGACGAAATTTCGCGGTAGGTGTCCTGCGACGGCAGCCAGACTTCGAGGTCGTAGGTCTTGCGCGCGCCGAAACCCATGTCGCCCGTGCACAGCAGCATGGTGCGGAACGGAAGGTCGAGCTTCTTCAGCACGGTTTCGGCACAGTCGGTCATGCGGTCGTGCTCCTCGCCCGACGTTTCCGGCGTGGTGATCGACACCAGCTCGACCTTCTGGAACTGGTGCTGGCGGATCATGCCGCGCGTGTCGCGTCCGGCCGAGCCCGCTTCGGCGCGGAAGCACGCCGTCAACGCGGTCAGGCGCAGGGGCAGTTCTTCCTCGGCCGTGATGGCCTCGCGCACCAGGTTGGTCAGCGAGACTTCGGCGGTCGGGATGAGGTAGCGGTCGTCTGTCGTCTTGAAGAGGTCTTCTTCGAACTTCGGCAACTGCCCCGTGCCATAGAGCGCGTCGCTCCGCACCAGGACCGGCGGATTGACCTCTGTATAGCCATGCTCGAGCGTCTGCAGGTCGAGCATGAACTGGCCGATGGCGCGTTCGAGGCGCGCCAGCTGGCCCCTGAGCACGACGAAACGGCTGCCGGAAATCCTGGCGGCGGCTTCGAAGTCCATCAGGCCCAGCGCCTCACCAAGATCGGCGTGGTCCTTCGGTTTGAAGGGAAGCGTTACCGGGGTACCCCAGCGGCGCTGCTCGACATTGTCGTGCTCGTCCTTGCCGACCGGCACGTCGTCGAACGGCAGGTTGGGCAGCGAAGCCAGGAAGTCGCGCAGCTCTTCGCCCTTGACGCGTTCCTTTTCCTGCTCCTCGGCGATCCTGCCTTTCAGCCCCTCGACCTCGGCCATCAGGGCGGAGGCGCGCGCCTCGTCCTTCTGCGCCTTGGCCTGGCCGATCTGCTTGGAAACGTCGTTGCGCAGCGACTGCGCCGTCTGGAAAGCCGTCTGGGCCGCGCGCAATTCGCCGTCCAGGCTGATCAGTTCGTGGACGTCCTTCTCAGCCGATTCGCGGCCGCGCGACGACCAGCCCCGAACGAATACATCAGGATTTTCGCGTAAGGCCTTGATATCGTGCATGATGACGTCTCCGAATTGTAATGGCGAAGACGAAAGCCTATCCCCGCCGGCGACTGAGCGCTTCGTTTACGGTCAAGAACCGGCGAGGTCAAAGCGATTTTGTCAGGAAACCGCGGCTTTCGGCCGCCGCCACTCGATCATGCGCACGCACAGGATCGATATCTCGTAAAGCAGGATGATCGGGATCGACAGCAGGCACTGCGAGATCGGGTCGGGCGGCGTCACGATGGCGGCGACCACGACGATCGCAAGAATGGCGTAGCGGCGGAAACCGGCCAGCATCTTTGCGCTTACGATACCGGCAAGCCCCAGCAGCGTGATGACGATCGGCAACTGGAAGCAGCAGCCGAAAGCGAGCATCAGCGTCGTGATGAGTTGCAGGTAATCAGACACCTTGAACATGGCCGTGACGCTGACGCCCGGCGACATGATCTGCTGGTTCAGCGCGAACCAGAGCACCATCGGCAGAATCAGGAAGTAAACCAGCGCCATGCCGAGAATGAAGAGTATGGGCGCGGCGAACAGGAACGGCAGGAAGGCGTTGCGTTCGCGCCGGTACAGCCCGGGCGCGATGAACCGGTAAAGCTGCCAGGCGATAACCGGAAAGGCCAGGATGACGGCGCCGAACATCGCCATCTTCATCTTGGTGAAGAAGAATTCCAGCGGTTCCGTAAAAATCAGCGACAGGCCCTTGTCCGCCGCCATCGGCGCTTCCTTGAGCCCGAACAGGACCAGCATCAGGTCGAACGGTCCTCCCTTGTGGCCCGCCAGCTTCTGTTCCTCGAGCAGGCGGCTGGCCATTTCGAACGGATGCAGCAGGAAGATGTAGATTTCACGGGCGAAGGCGAAGCACAGGACGAAGGCCACCGCGAAGGCGGCAACCATCACCCACAACCGCGAACGCAGTTCGATCAGGTGGTCCATAAGGGGCGCACGCGAGGCTTCGATATCGGCCTGGTCGAGCTCTTCCTGGGTCACCAGCTTGCGTTTGCTGGTGTCCTCGACGGTTTGCGGCAATCCGCCGATATCCTCGCTCATGATGCGCCGTCCGTGGTTTCAGCGGGCGTTTTGGTCTTGGGGGTACGGCTGCGCCTCGCCCTGGCCGGAGCGGTTTCGTCGGACGAGGCCGACGTGACGGCCGGGGCCTTCTTGGCGCGGGGCTTTTTCAGCGGCGCCTTGGCGACTTCGTCGGTTTCCCGGCGCGGCGGCAGGCCTTCCAATTGGGGATGATCGGCCAGGGCCGGATCCATGGGCCGGGCGGGCGGTTCCAGCGGGACGGATTCGACGGGTTGCACGGGCGTGGCGTTGAGCGACTGATGAATGTCGCTTTCGATCGACGTCATCTCGGCCTTTACGTCGGAAATGACCGGCAGTGTCTGCGAATTGCGCAGGGCCTCGACCTCCTTGCGCAGGTCGTCAAGCTCGCTTTGCCGCGCCATGTCCTCGAAAGAGGTCTTGAAGTCGTCGGCCATGGCGCGCATGCGGCCGACGAAGCGGCCAAGCTGGCGCAGCAGCTTGGGCAGGTCCTTGGGGCCGACCACAAGCAGGGCGACCACACCGATTACGACGATCTCACCGCCCCCGATACCGGGCAACATGCGCTAACGCTTTCTCTTGATAACAAAGTACAGCGCGCCGGGATGCCCTGCGCGCCGTCGTGAAACGCCGGTTGTCACAAAGGCTTACGCCTTCGGTTCTTCCTCGACCTTCTTGGCCTTCTTGTCGTCTTCCGGCTCGTCCTTCAGGCCGTCCTTGAACGCCTTGATGCCCTTGGCGGCGTCACCCATCATGCTGGAAATCTTTCCGCCACCGCCGAACAGCAACAAGGCGACCACGGCCGCGATCAGCCAGTGCCAGATACTTAAACCACCCATAATCGTCTCCTCAGGGGCGAAGGCCAGAATACGCAGGCTTGCCCGACACAAACTTTGGCCGGATATGGCCGTTCCGTCTCATATAGTCGCGAATTACGGCGACTTCAAAGCGCTTTTATACAAATCCGCGTAAGCTTAACTATTGATTACGTGTCGGACGGTTCTTCCAGGAAATCCTGGGCGAATTCGACGGCATCCATGTCGTCGAGCGGCGCTTCCTCCTCCCCGCCCTGGCTCGAGGACGGATCGGGCACCATGAAGTCGGCCGGGACATTGATATCGAGCAGGCCGGCGGCGCGCATTTCGGCCACGCCCGGCAGGTCGGAAAGGCTGGGCAGGGAGAATTGTTCAAGGAACGAATCGGTCGTGCCGTAGGTTACCGGACGCCCGGGCGACTTGCGCCGGCCGCGCAGCTTGATCAGGTTCATTTCGTGCAGAACATCAAGAGTTCCCCGCGACAGGCCGACGCCGCGGATGACTTCGATTTCGGCGCGCGTCACCGGCTGGTGGTAGGCGATGATGGCCAGGGTTTCCAGCGCGGCCTTGCTGAGGCGGCGCGGCTCCTCGCGCTCCTCGACCATCAGATAGCCGAGGTCCGGCGCCGTGCGGAACTGCCAGCGGTCGTTGATGACCTCGAGCACGACACCGCGCCCGGCGTAGCGGCCCTTGAGCCCGGCCAGCGCCTTGCCGATGTCGACGCCTTCTGGCAGGCGATAGGCCAGTTCGGCCGCCGACAGGGGACCGGCGGCGGCGAAAAGCAGCGCCTCGACGGCGCGTTCGGCATCTTCGGGTGTCACGACGGCGTCTCCCCTCCGATAAGCTTGGGACGTTTACGCATGTAGAGGGTGTCGAAGGTCGCCAGCTGCTGGAGTTGCAACTGGCCTTCCTTACAAAGCTCCAGCGACGCCGACAGGGTCGAGGCGACGTAGGAGACGCGCCTGGGTCCGCCCTCGCCCACCGGCTGGGGCGCCACATCGTCGAGCGCCGTCCAGTTGGTCAGCTTCGGCAGTTGCGAACGCAGGTTGTCGCGCGCGTCTTCCAGCGAATAGGCCTCGATGCGGCGGGTCGGATCGTAGTGGCGCTCGGCCTCGCGCCGGCGCTGCGTGACATAGGCGCTCATCAGGTCGAAGACATTGGCGTCGATTTTCGCCGACGGAATGATCAGGCGGGCTTCGGGGTCGCCGCGCGCGAAGACGTCGCGCTTGAGCTGCGGCCGCGACGTCAGGGCCTCGACCGCCTTGCGCATGGCTTCGAGCTTTTTCAGCCGATAGGCCAGGGCCAGGGCCAGGTCTTCGGGGGCGGGTTCGTCGCCGGCCTTGCGCTCTGTGCGCGGCAGGAGCAGGCGCGATTTGAGGTAGGCGAGCCACGAGGCCATCACCAGGTAGTCGGCGGCCAGCGAAAAGCGCAGGCGGCGCGCTTCCTGGATAAAGGCCAGGTACTGTTCGGCCAGGCGCGTGATCGAGATTTTCAGAAGATCCACCTTCTGCGAGCGCGCCAGCGCCAGCAGGACGTGCAGCGGACCTTCGAAACCGTCGAGCTCGAGCACAAGGGCGTCGTCGGGAGGGATGTCTTCTGGCGTCGAGGGAACCGCGCCATCGAAATCGAGCCGGCGCTGCTGGACGTCGTGTTCGAGGCCGGAAATCTGGCGGTCAGAAGGCATAGGGGACCTCTGAAGCTTTTGCACCTCCCTGTCGACCGAAGCCTTGGCTTAGGGCGATGGAGAGGGGGACCGCACGAGCCGCGAAGCGGTGAGGTGTGGTGGCGGGGTTTCTTGCTTTCTTTGAATCGCCGGCACGTGGAAAGGAAGTAAGAATTCCCTCCACCGCATCTCGTCGCCCAAAGGGTCCTCGTGCGGTCCCCCTCCCCATGCTGCGCACGGGGAGATGCAAGACAGCGGCGATATCATCGCCGACGCTCATCAAGTCGCCGCCTGGAACTCGGTCGGGTCGGCGCGGGTTTCAGCCTTGCCGTTGCGGGAAAGCGCCGCATCGAAGCGGGCGCGCGCTTCGTCAACATTGAGCGGCTCAGGCGTGCGCAGCAGGCGCTTCATCGCTGCGTCGAAGCGGTCGCGCGCCCTGCCCTTCAGTTTCGGCGTCTCGTCCAGCACTTCGCGCATCTGGTCGAGCACGCCGTTGCAATGGAGCAGCACGTCGCACCCGGCCTTGAGCGAAGCCTTCGCGCGGGCTTTTAATTCCCCCGAAAGCGCGTTCATCGACAGGTCGTCGCACATGATCAACCCATCAAA
Organism: uncultured Asticcacaulis sp.; assembly: GCA_936940865.1. Classification (GTDB taxonomy): domain Bacteria; phylum Pseudomonadota; class Alphaproteobacteria; order Caulobacterales; family Caulobacteraceae; genus Asticcacaulis. Next base: position 9,381 of record CAKZJB010000234.1, read on the forward strand.
ACCAATCGTGTCGCGAATCACGCGGATGCACTTCTTCGATGTCGTGGCCGGATGCTTCTTGTCGATGGCTGTGTACAGAACGTGCGCCGTCATCGCCAGGGGCATGTCGGCATTGGCCTGGAAGGGCAGGAAATCAATCTTGACCAGCTCATCGAGCGGCGTTTCGACGATCGGAAGCGCGGCGTGGCTGTCGGCGCCCGCGCGGCCGTGGCCGGGAATGTGTTTGATCACCGGCAGGACGCCGCCGGCCAGCAGGCCTTCGCAGGCGGCCCGCCCCATGACGGCCACGTCTTCCGGCGTCAGGCCGTAGGCGCGGTCGCCGATGATGTCGTGGGCGCCCGGCTGCGGCACGTCGAGAACAGGCGCGCAATCAACATTGATGCCAAGGTCGAACAGGTCGTTGGCCATCAGGCGCGCGCCGAGACGCACCAGCGACCGCTCTTCGTCACGGTCGTTGGAAACGTTCGCGAACTGGGCGGCAGGCGGATAATCGGGCCAGTGCGGCGGACGCAGGCGGCGGACCCGGCCGCCTTCCTGGTCGATCAAGATCATCGGCTCATGGCGCACGATCTCGCGCAGGGCGGCCGTCAGGGCCTTGACCTGTTCGGGCGTATCGACATTGCGCCGGAAAAGGATGAAGCCGGCCGGCTGGGCGTCGGCGAAGAAGTCCTTTTCTTCGGCCGTCAGGTCAAGGCCGGAAAGGCCGAAGATGCACGCGCGCGTGGCCACGTCCGTTTCCCTATTTCACGATGCAGTCGTGACCGGCGGCCTTGAGCGCCGAGCAGAAGGACTTCGCCTTTTCCGCCGACGAGAAGCCGGCGAAGGCGGTGCGATAGAAGGTGCCTTTGGGCGTCTCGACCTTTTCGATGTGCTTGGACGTGCCCGACAGGAACAGGCCATAGGAGGAGGCGACGCTGGCATATTGCTTGTTGGCCGTCTCGGTCGAATCGAAGGCCCCGATCTGGACCATGATGCCGCCCTTCGAAGGCGCGGGCGCGGCGTCGGCGGTTTTCGTCTTTTCGGTCTTCGCCGTATCAAGCTTCGCCGTATCCGCCGGCTTGACGGCGGGCTTTTCGGCGACCGGCTTCGACGCCGAAGACGTGCTGGCCCCGGCGCTGGAAGTGGCGGGCGTAACGGTCTGGACGGCCGGCTTGAGCGGGGCCGGCGTGGCTGCCGGGCTGGCCTGGCCCGTGATCGCGGAATTGTCGGCCTGGGACGGCAGCGGGCCGGTGATCGGCTTGGCTGGCGGCGGGGCTTCGGTCGTAACGGCCTGCGACGCAGAGCTGTCGCGCAGCGGCGCTTCGGTGCCCGGCGCGAAATGGGCGCTGGCCTGGTCGTCGCCAAGCGGCGCGTTGAGATCCTGGTCGGTCAGCGGCTTGGCGTCCTGAACCTGGGCATCCTTGATGTCGCCGACGGCGTCGCCGACTTCCGGAGCCGTACGGCCATGGGTGTTGAGGCCGGAATTGTAGAACATCACCACCGCCAGGAGCAGCAGCACCAGGAAGATGCCGCTGATGATCAGGGTAATGGGAGCCTGGTCGCGGCCGGCCGGGCGGCGCGCCTCATAGCTCAGATTGTCCTCGGTCGGCGGCGAGTACGTGCCGCGATCCCTGTCCGTCATGGCTTCGATCCTGGTATAAACCGTGGGCCGGGACGACCCCAAAAGCTGTTAAGCGCCTGATTCCCGTTCAGGCGCGTGCGAGAATAAAGGGTGGCAAGCGATTTTGACAGCCCTGTGGCCAAAAAGTCGTGAACGCCACGTCGCTGTGGCCATCATGCCGCATGCCGATGACCACAATATGGCTGCGGCGGGCGTTTGGCGGAAGACCCTCAGGTGTTTGGCAGTCCGTTTTCTTGTGGAATCTCTCTTGCCGGCGCATCCTGGCTCGATGGTTTCAAACGCAATCGCCGCCCGCCTGGCCCGCAGCAACATCCACTATGGCTGGGTGATGCTGGGCGTGACCTTCTTCACCATGCTGACCACGGCCTGCGCGCTGGGGGCGCCAGGCGTGCTGATGCCGGCGCTCGAGAAGGAGTTCCACTGGACGGCCGCCGAGATTTCGGGCGCGCTGGCCGTCCGCCTGTTGCTTTTCGGGGTGATTGCCCCGTTCGCCGCGTCGCTGATGATCCGCTACGGTATTCGCCGCGTCGTGTCCGTGGCGCTGGCCTTCATCGCGTCAGGACTGGTCGCGTCGTTGTTCGTGACCAGCGTGTGGCAGTTGATGCTGTTCTGGGGGATCATGGTTGGGTGCGGCGCCGGCATGACCGCCATCGTACTGGGCGCGACGGTCGCCAGTCGCTGGTTCACCGAAAAGCGCGGCCTGGTCATCGGCATCCTGACGGCCAGCAGCGCCACCGGTCAACTGGCCTTCCTGCCCCTGATCGCGCAGATGTCGGAAAGCGCGGGCTGGCGTGCGGCGCTGGTTCTGGTGTGCGGGCTTCTGGGCGTGGCCCTGGCCCTGGTCCTGCTGCTGGCGCGTGAACGCCCGGCCGATCTTGGCCTCCCGCCCTACGGCGAGCGGGCCGGAACGGTCGCCGCGGCGCCGGTCATGGCGCGGCCGCTCGAAATCCTGCGCGATGCGGCGAAGACACGGACCTTCTGGATCCTGTTCGGCACCTTCTTCGTTTGCGGCGCCAGTACCAATGGCCTGATCCAGACCCATTTCGTATCGATGTGCGGAGATTTCGGCCTCGCGGCGGTGGCGGCGGCCAGCGTCCTGGCCATGATGGGCATGTTCGATTTTGTCGGGACCATCGGCTCGGGCTGGCTGTCCGACCGCTTCGACGCGCGGTGGCTTCTGTTCTGGTACTATGGCCTGCGCGGCCTTTCCCTTCTCTACCTGCCGCATTCGGCCTTCACGGTCTTCGGCCTGTCGCCGTTCGCGGTCTTCTATGGGCTGGACTGGATCGCCACCGTGCCGCCGACGCTCAAGCTGACCGCCGAAAAGTTCGGCCGCGAACGCGCCAGCGTGGTCTTCGGATGGGTTTTCTGCGGGCATCAGCTGGGTGCGGCGGGGATCGCCTATACGGCCGGTGTCATTCGCACGGCAAGCGGCAGCTATATTCCGGCCTTTCTTGTCGCCGGCAGCCTGTGCCTGATCGCCGCGTTCGCCGTGCTGCTGATCATCCGGCCGCGCGCCCACGCGGTTCCGGCCGCCGCCGGTTGATAAGCGCAAATCCAGGCTTTAAATTTGCAGAGTCGCGTGGTACCCACGCCGCCACCTCTTTTTTTGGGGGCCTGTAGCTCAATGGTTAGAGCCGACCGCTCATAACGGTCTGGTTGGGGGTTCGAGTCCCTCCGGGCCTACCACTCTTCCCCTGCCCTAATGCCATCACAATTGCGGCGCATCTTTAAGAGCATGAAACGCGTATCCGTTCCCGATGGCCTTTACAGAGGCATGGCTTTCGCAGTGGTCCCCGCCGCCATTCTGTGGTGCGCGATCCTGACGCCCGTGGCCATCGCCCACCCGCATGCCATCCACGTGGCCATGCATGCGGCGCACAAGATGCACAGGCTTGCCGGCCACGCGAAGGACATCCTGCTGGGTTAGGTAAAGGCCGGATCCAGAGCCACCGGTGCAGCCGGAATTGAAGGTGGCGATCGCGAAATTTAGCGGTTGCCCTTTGCCTTAACGGCTGCGGTTGTCGCCTTGACACTTTTCTGTCACAAATCGGGTTCCCCCTTTGCGGACACCCCTTTGCCCGACCGTTCACACCGCTTTGTCGTCCTCGACGCCATGCGTGGCCTGGCCGCCCTTGTCGTCGTCATTTACCACGGCACGTCGCATGTGTTTCCGATGGGGTACGCCGCCGTCGACCTGTTCTTCGTGCTGAGCGGTTTCGTCCTGGCGCATCGGCATGGGGAAGAACTGAATTCCGGCGGGCATCGTCTGGATTTTCTGTTGAAACGCGTCATCCGGCTCTATCCGCTCTATGCCGTGGGTGCTTTCCTGGGCCTCGTTTCGGCCGGCCTCCTGGTGGGCCGCATAGACGCCTGGACCTGGCGGCTCTACGGTACGGCAGCCGCCCTGGCGCCCGTCTTCCTGCCGGTGCTCAGCAATGTGGCGCTCGGCGTCTTTCCGCTGGACGGTCCTGCCTGGTCGCTGTTCTTCGAAGCCGTTGGCAATATCGTTTTCGCCTTTACCGGAGCGCGGCCACGCCTGACCGCCGCCATTGCGTTTCTTTCGCTGCCCCTGGTCCTGTTGGCCATCAAGCATTGGCAGGGCGGCGGCGGATCGACGCTCGAGGAATTTCCCGGCGGTTTCGCGCGCGTGCTGTTCTCGTTCTTCGCGGGGGTCGTGGCCTGGCGTTTGTGGCATGCCGGCAGGCGGCTGCCGTGGAACCTGCCATGGGGCATCCTGTTTCTGATCATGATCGCCATCTACGCCGCCTGTCCCCACAAGACGGCGCTTTTCGATGCCCTCCTGGTCGTCGTCGTGCAACCGCTTCTGATTTGGGCCGGCGCCAGCAGCCGCCCCGGCCGGCTTGAGCCCGTAATGACCTGGCTGGGCGCGATTTCCTATGCCCTCTATGTAATTCATGTGCCGCTGCATCTTCTGCTGCTCGATCTGCTCGGCGACAGAGACGGCCTGTCCTACTATCTCGGCGTGCCTGTATCCGGGGGCCACAGCCCGTTGCCCTTCCCGGCAGTCCTGATCACCTTGCCCCTGGCCGTGGCGGCGGCGCATGTCCTGACCTTCGGCTTCGACATCCCCGTGCGGCGCTGGCTGACAAGGCGGTTTGCCGCCTAACGCACCTTGTCGGCCTTGCTGTCCAGCTTGTCCTCGATGCGCTGCAGGCGCTGGTTTATCTCGCCGAGGTCGTCCTTGCGCACATAGGCCTGCGCCTTGGTGGCGGCGTCGACGATATGCTGGTTGAGCGCGGAGGCCGTCTTCTGCTCGTCGCCATAGATCACGGCGCAGAAGGCCATGATGCCGGCGCCGACCATGGCGATCAGCAGGCTGATCAGCTTGGTGTTGCTCAGGTAATAGCCTCCGTTGTCGGGTTCTTCGGTCATTTCGCATCTCCATTCATCACAGCCTGCTGGGCGCGCACCCAGTCCTGCAACGCGCTCAGCCGCGTGGCGGTTTCGCTGCAGCTTCCGTAGTTGCCGGCGATGACGCCGGCGGCGTCAGCGGCTGTAACGGCTGAGGGCGCGTCATCAGGTTGGGCGGCGGGTCCTGAAGCCTGGGACAGGTCGCCGAGCGCGGCAGCGTCGTGCACGCGCACAAAGCCGGCAGGCAAAGGATAGCGGGCCACCACTTGGGGCGTGAGAAATTGCGGAACACGGCGGACGATCTCCTTTGTTACGGTGCGGATCCGGACAGCTTGCGCCTCGGCCCTTTCGCCTGCGGCGAAGGTGACGGCCGCGCCTTTGGCTTCGACGGCGCGGGCGGTTTCCGACGCCTTCAGGTCGACTTTCAGGGTTTCTTCCCTGTGGTGCGGCATCGCCATGACGGTCAAGATCATGCCGATGACGGCGCCGGTCAGGAGGCATACGCCGCCGGTCTTAAGGTCTTCGCTCATCGCAGCCCCCGTTCGCATAAGGCGCGCTCCGCCGTCCGCCGCCGGACAAGGCCTTCGACGCGGCGCCCGCCCGCATAGACCCATTTGGACAGGCCTGCGCAGGCCTCTCGGTCGTGGCCCTGCCGGAAATCGCGTGCCATGCCGGACGTGCACCAGGCCGTCGTACCGGCATTGTAGGCGAAGGAGACAGCTGCCGCCGTCTGGTAGGGCTTGCCCTTCAGTTCCGGCGTGCAGGCCAGCACCGGCGCGGCGTGGCGCGCCAGATCCTTTTCCAGCATGGCCCGGCATTCGGCGTCGCTGTAATGGCGCGTCTCGATATCGGCGCCCGTGTGACCGAAACAGACGGTCCTCACGCGGACGACGTCGAGATACGGATCGTTCCGCATGCCTTCGAAGGCCGGAACGATGCTGAGCAGCAGCGCAGCCGCCGGTGCGCCGACCATCACGGCCAGGGTGCCGCGGCCCGATTTCCCAGGATCAGTCATGGCCGCATCCCTTGAGGAGCCGGGCGTGGACGGCATCGGCCACCGCCTTCTGGCGGACGAACTTCGCCGCGATCGACGCGACCAGCAGCCCGAAACTGATATTGAGCCCCGCTTCCGGCGGCAGAAGCGCCTTGAGCTCGGCCGGAACCCACAGGTTCCAGAGCTGCAGCGCCGTTTCGGGCAGCAGCAGCGCCAGACCGAGCGCTGCGGTGCCGGCGCCCGACAGCCACAAGGACCAGTGGCGGAGAGGTGTTTTGAAATCGAACATGTCCCTACTCCGTCCAGACCTTGACGTAATCGACATACATGTCGATCGGCGATACGGCGGAATCCACTTCGCTTGGCAGGCCCGCCAGGTTCAGCAGCAGATGCATGGGCGCCAGCCGGACTTCGCCGAAAAACGGCGCGCGGCAGACCTCCACGCGGTCGAAATAGTGGATGATCCAATCGTCATGAATGGCGCAGCCATAGGTGTGATAGTTGCCGTCGAGCACGGTCACCAGCGGCGTCCGCCCGGTCTGGACGTGGCCCGACGGACCATTCGGATTGGGCCACGACATCGGCCAGATATGCAGGGTTGCGTGGAAATTGCCCGGATTGGTGCCGTACAGCTCGACAAAGTCGATTTCGGCATGGGGCTGGTTCAGTCCCGGCACTTCGTTCGTCGCCCACGCACCCGCCCAAACGCCGGCCGCCATGGGCACCAGCATTCGATACTCGACATAGGCCTTGGTGAAGGTGAAGCCGTTCCCGGCGGCATTGACCGACGACAGGCAGCCGCTGGTCCAGGCGCCATCGACCTGCTGCATGCGGATGCGCAGCTTGCCGGCATCGATCGCATAGGTGTCGTGCGGCGCCTCGGACGGCTTGACGAAGGTGGCGAAACCGAAGGTCGTATGGCCCGTGCCGAACCATTTTGCCGATCTGCCGGGCAGTCCGGTGTCGCTGTCGGCCAGGCTGTAGCTGGTGAAGTCGTCGCTGAAGGCCAGGGTCGGAAAATCGGCCGGATCATAGGCCGTGCCGCTGTACCGTCTTGTGTAGGTCCAGGACGGCAGGGCCGCGGGCGGCGTGTAGGCGTTGAGGCTTTCGCCCTTGCGGATCGAGCGGATGGTGTCGATTGCGTAGCCCATCCACGGGCGGCGGCCGGTCGACCCCATGTCGGCATATCCGGCCGACACCGGAACCCGCGTCTGGAAGCCGCCGCCCCAGGTGACGACGAGGTCGTTATAGGCCGAGGGCAGCGCCAGGCTGAGATTGTCGTCGTCATTGGCCGGCGTATCGGACAGTGCCCAGGGCGCAAGGGCCGCCGGCAGGCCGGTTCCGGGCACGACCAGCAGATCGACGAACTGCACGACGACACCGGCCGGCGCGCGGACGCTGATCTTGCCGGAGGTCGTACCGGCGGTGACCGACGCGCCGATCAGGTTCCAGAAGCCGTCGCCCCAGGACGCGATATCCACGCCTTCGAACTGGACGTAGGCTGTGCCCGTGCCGACGACGCGCATGAAGGTGTAGACCTGGTAGGCCGTGGAGACCGTCGTGGCGCCGCAATCTGCCGTGGCTACGGCATTTCCGGTGCCGGCGCTGTTATCCAGCTGATAGACCGTGGCCGTGGTCTTCGACGGAATAACCGACTGGATGGATGGCGCCGCCGTGTCGTCGAGATACGACAACACCGCCGCGGCATCGCCGGTTTTGGCGATATGCGTCGTGGCCACCGGATCGAGGGCGGTCAGCGCCAGATTGGCGCCCGATACGCCGGTAAAGGTCCCGGGATTCAGCGGGGTTACCGGCACGGTCGGCGGAATGACGCCGCTGCCCACGAATGGCAGGCAGGCATAGATGACCGAACCCGCCGACGCCTTCACATAGACCCGGCTGCTGGTATTGGTGATGACGACATTGCTGCCGACCACGACATAGGTGGTCGAGGTCGTGCTGCCCTCCGCGCTGGGATTGCCCGCCAGGTTTTCGATGCCGACGCGCGCCGTCATCGTGCTGGACTGCGCTCGGACATAAGCGCGATAGACCGTGTCGCCCACGGTCAGCGGCGACGCCAGACTGAACGCGACGGTCGCCGAGGCCGTGCCCAGGCTGTTGTCGATCTTGATGACCTTGCCCGACGGTATAAGGCCCTGAAGCCTGGCCGCCGCCAATGCCGCCGTGTCGTCGACCAGCGACACCACGGCAGCATTATCGCCGCTCTGGTCGAGACCGACCAGGCCGATGGGTGTATCGCCATAGACGCGGACCTTGTTGCGGCCACCGAAGCCCAGGGTCTGGCCCGCTGCCGTCAGCCGCGGCTGCGACGCTGAAAATGTCGCCAGCGACCCGTCGCTGTTCAGGACATAGGCGGGGGTGGCGCGGCCAAACTGATAGGCCGCCAGGTCGGTGACCACGGCGCGCTGGTCGCCCGCCATGCGGTACAGCGGCCCGCCCGCCGATACGGTGAACGCAAGGTCGATGCCGAAGCGGCCGAAATTGTAGAGGTCGGCACTGGCGCCGATGTCCGCCACCGCCTCGGCCAGCGTCCCGTCACCGAGCTCCCCGATCAGGTCCAGCAAGGGCTGGGTCCCTTGCAGGACGGCGTCGAAGCTCGAAACCAGCGAGGCCGCGTCGATCCAGCCGGACAACTGCCCGTCATTATCGAACCAGGCGATCTTGCCCGACCGGGCCAAGGCGGTGGGAATGGCACTGCCGCCGCTTTCCGTAATCGGCGCCAGGACGGCGCGGTCGACCTTTTCGCGCAGTTGCTGCGTGAGGATGGTCAGCCGGTCGAGGCTGTCGTTCAGCACATCCGGATAAAAGCCGCCGGAATTCGTCAGTACGGTCGGCTGCAGGGCGTCGAGATTGCTGGTCAGGGTGAGAAGATTGCCCGACGCCAGCGGCGCGGTCAGGGTGACGGTGCCGCCCGGCGCCGAATCCTGGTCGCCGTTGAGGGTGGCGGTGAAGTCGGTGCCGAGGACCAGGACGCTGTCTTCGCCGTCGAGGGTCCGGACGACGTGTATGTCGCCGGTGTCGAAGATCTTGAAGCCGAATGGAAAGCTGGTGGTCTGGCCGTTGCCGGCATAGGGGCCGGACTTGCGGATCGAGGATGAAATAGCCAAGGCGTGCGCTCCTTATACGCCGCCACTATTTCCCCTTGGCATTCAGTTCCGCATACCGCCCAGGACGTATCGATTTTTGTCCGCGACCGATGACGACTACCTGTCGGCGGACGTATCGGTCTTCTTCCTGTACTTGACCCAGTGCCAGGTTTCTCCATACCGGGCAAATTTCAGAATGCCATGGCCGTTACTCACAGAATAAAGCACGTCGTAATGCGTGAAAGATTCGTCGTCCACAAGGGTCAACGACGGTGGGTCCAGAAGTCTGGATGTGAACCGCCCCGGGTTTGCCGGAGGCTCGTTGGTTTAAGTTAGGCTGCCATTTC
>CAKZJB010000235.1 GCA_936940865.1 uncultured Asticcacaulis sp.
GTGATGCCTTTCTTCAGCAGCGCGTCGGGCGGCTGCATGTTGACGACCTCGGCCGCGCCCGGATAGCCGATCGGGCCGGCGCCCCGCATGAACAGGATGCAGTGTTCGTCGATGCCGAGGCTCTCGTCGTCGATGCGGTGGTGATAGTCCTCGGGGCCGTCGAACACGATGGCGCGGCCTTCGAAGGCTTCGGGGTCGGCGGGGTTCGACAGGTAGCGCTGGCGGAATTCCGGCGAGATGACGCTGACCTTCATGACGGCGGAATCGAACAGATTGCCCGACAGCACGCGGAAGCCGGCGCGTTCCTTCAGCGGCTGGCCGTAGGGACGGATGACCTTCTCGTCCTCGATCGTCGCGTCCTTGCAGTTTTCGCCGATCGACTTACCGGTGCAGGTCAGGGCGTCTTCCCTGATGAGCTTTTGGTCCATCAGCTGGCGCACGACGGCGGGCACACCGCCGGCGTGATGATAGTCTTCGCCGAGATATTCGCCGGCCGGCATCAGGTTGACCAGCAGGGGGATTTCCTCGCCGTACTGCTGCCATTCCTCGACCTTCAGCTCGACGCCGATGTGGCGGGCGAGCGCATTGAGGTGAATAGGCGCATTGGTCGAGCCGCCGATGGCCGAATTGACCCGGATGGCGTTAATGAAGGCGTCCTTGGTCAGGATGTCCGAGGGCTTCAGGTCCTCATAGGCCATCTCGACGATGCGCTTGCCGGTCAGGTACGCAATCTCCTGGCGGTCGCGGTGCGGCGCCGGAATCGCGGCTGAGCCCGGAAGCTGCATGCCGAGCGCCTCGGCCAGGCTGTTCATCGTCGTCGCCGTGCCCATGGTGTTGCAGTAGCCGGTCGACGGCGCCGAACTGGCGACGATCCTGATGAAGCCCTGGTAATCGATCTCGCCGGCCGCCAGCAGTTCGCGGGCCTTCCACACGATCGTGCCGGAGCCGGTGCGCTCGCCCTTGTACCAGCCGTTGAGCATGGGGCCGACCGACAGGGCGATCGACGGGATGTTGACGGTCGCAGCCGCCATCAGGCAGGCGGGCGTCGTCTTGTCGCAGCCGATGGTCAGCACCACGGCGTCGAGCGGATAGCCGTAAAGCACCTCGACCAGGCCGATATAGGCCAGGTTGCGGTCAAGGCCGGCGGTCGGGCGCTTGCCGGTTTCCTGGATGGGGTGGACCGGGAATTCCAGCGGGATGCCGCCGGCCTCGCGGATGCCGTCGCGGACGCGATCGGCAAGCACGAGGTGGTGGCGGTTACAGGGACTGAGATCGGAACCCGTCTGGGCAATGCCGATGATCGGCTTGCCCGACTGCAACTCCTCCAGCGACAGCCCGAAGTTCAGATACCGCTCGAGATACAGCGCCGTCATGTCGGCGTTGGCGGGATTGTCGAACCAGGCGCGTGAGCGGAACGGAACCTTGGGTGTGCGGGAGGAGGCAGTCATCAGTCGGATTACTTCACGGTGTAGAAGTGGTGGACGGTCGTCTGGGTGTAGGTCTGGCCCGGATCCAGGCGGGTGGTCGGATAGGCCGGGTGGTTCGGGCTGTCCGGATAGTGCTGGGCTTCGAAGGCCATGGCCTGGTACTTGACCAGCTTCTGGCCGCCCTTGCCGGCGATGGTGCCGTCGAGGAAGTTGCCGGTATACATCTGGATGCCCGGCTCGGTCGTCGAGATCTGCATGGCGCGGCCCGACACCTTGTCCTCGACCGTTACCGCCAGCTTCGGCGTCGGCGTCACGCCGCCGCGGATGATGAAGTTGTGGTCGATGCCCTGGTTGCCGATGACGATTTGCGGATCGTTCGACTTGACGCGGTCGGACACCAGGCCCGGCGTGGTGAAGTCGAAGGGCGTGCCCTTGACCGGCATTTCGCCCGTCGGGATCAGGGTCTTGTCGACGGCCAGGATGTTGTCGGCCTGGATCGTGACGTAGGCGTCGGTCGCCGGGCGGGTGACCGGAACGCCGCCCAGGTTGAACAGCGAGTGGTTGGTCAGGTTGATGACGGTCGGCTTGTCGGTCGTGGCCTTGTAGCTGACCGTCAGGTCGTTGTTTTCATTGAGCGTATAGGTGACTTCGGTGGTCACCGTGCCGGGATAGCCTTCCTCGCCGTCGGGCGAGATGTACTTGAAGGTCACCGAGGCCTGGTCGGCGCCCGACTTCACGTCCTCGATCGCCCAGACGTGCTTGTCGAAGCCCTTGACGCCGCCATGCAGCGCGTTCGGCTTGTTGTTGATGGCCAGGGTGTAGGCCTTGCCGTCCAGGGTAAACTTGCCTTTGGCGATGCGGTTGGCGTAGCGGCCGACCGTGACGCCGGTGTAGTTCGGCGTCTTTTCATAGCCGTCGATCGAATCGTAGCCGATGACGACGTCGCCGGCCTTGCCGTCCTTGTCGGGCACCATCAGGTCCTGGAGCGTGGCGCCGTAGGTGATGATGCGGGCGCTGACGCCCTTGGAATTCTTGAGCTCGACGGCCTCGACCTTGGTGCCGTCCGAAAGCGCGCCCCAGTCGGCGCGGGTAGCGGTCACGGCGTCGGCGGCCGGGGCGGCCTTGTCCGCCGGCTTGGAGCAGGCGGCGAGGGTCAGCATGGCGACCGCGGACACCGCGAACGCGCTTTTCAGCAGAATGGACCTCTTGGTCTTCATGGTCGTTGTCTCTCCCACATAGGACGCCGCTCGTTGACGCGGCGCCTCAGTCATACCGGGCGTTAATTGGTCAGACAATAAGATACAACAGATAAATTCCGTCGCGGCATTTTTTCGCGCTGCCCGCGACGGAAAACAATCAGCTCGCCGCCACCTTGCGCGTGTCCTGGTGAGCCATGCGGATAAGGGTATCCATGCAGGCCCGCGCCGCGGCGGCGTCGCCGGCGGCAATGGCGTCGAAAACGCGCTCGTGGTCGGGAATGGGGTCTCGGGTCAGGGCGTTGTGCCGCGCCTTGTAACGCGTCGTCCACGCCACGGCGGCTTCGATCGAGCTCGACAGGCTGACCAGGGCTTCGTTGCGCGTGGCGCCGATCAGGGTGCGGTGGAACTCCAGGTCGGCGCGGCGGCCGTCTTCGGTCATCAGGGTTTCGCGCTTCATCGTGGCAAGGGCGGCGCGCATGGTGGCGATCTCGGCGTCCGTGCGGCGCTGGGCGGCCAGTTCGGCGGCCGCCGGCTCGGTGATCAGGCGCAGCTCGAACAGCGAGGCAATGAAGCTTTCCGACGGTTCGGTGTCGAACATCCAGCCCAGCACTTCGGGATCGAGCAGGTTCCAGCGTGCCCGCTCGGTGACGCGGGTTCCGGTCTTGGGACGGCTTTCGACCATGCCCTTGGCGGCCAGGATCCGAATGGCTTCACGATAGGCCGAGCGCGAAATGGACAGCTTGGCCGCGGCTTCGATCTCGTTCGGCAGCACCTCGCCGGGCTTGGTGGCCCCGTTCAGGATATCCACGCCGAGACGATAGGCCAGGGCGCCGTGCAGGCGTCCCTGATAGGCGCGGCCGGCAGGCGGGGCAGGGCGCGTGCGGCGCGAAGTCTTTGCGGTGGTGTCGAGCGATGTCATAGCCGCGTCATGCCATGGATTGGCCTGCCGGTACAAACGATTAGTTGGACGTGCCGAGCGCCTGCGCGATCGTGGCCGCAATGGCGTGGAAGCGCCGGGCGACGGGGCCGTCCGGTTCGGCGACGGTCAGCGGCCGGCCGGTATCGCTGCCCTGGCGTAAGCGCGGGTCGAGCGGGACTTCGCCGAGGAAGGGGACCTTGAGCGTTTCGGCGAGGGCTCGCGCCCCGCCGCGGCCGAATATCTCGATCTCGCTGCCGTCCGGCGCGGAAAACCACGCCATGTTCTCGACGATACCGAGGACGTTTATTCCGGTTTTTGCGAACAGCGTCACGGCGCGGCGTGCATCGCTGAGCGCCATTTCCTGCGGGGTCGAAATGACGACGGCGCCGTCGATCAGTGTCTTCTGCGTCAGGGTCAGTTGCACGTCGCCGGTGCCTGGGGGCAGGTCGACGACCAGCACGTCGAGCGGCTCTTCCACCGTGCCCCACCGCGTCTGGGTCAGGAGCTGGGTGAGGGCCTGGGACGCCATGGGGCCGCGCCAGATCATCGCCTGGTCGGGATCGACCAGGAAACCGACCGAATTGACCTTGAGCCCGCAGGCTTCCGGCGGCACCATGCGCTTGTCCTCGCCGAATTCGGGCGGGGTATTGAGCCCCAGCATGACCGGCGCCGACGGGCCGTAGATGTCGGCGTCGAGGAAACCGACCCGCAACCCCTGGGCCTTCAGGCCCAGGGCGATGGCCAGGGACAGGGTCGACTTGCCCACGCCGCCCTTGCCGGAGCCGACGACGATGACATGGCGCACGTGATCGGGGCGCGCCGTGGCGACCGGCGCCTTCGGCTTTGCGTCATTGACGGCGCGTTCGGACAGCCTGGCCGACGGCCCGCGCGAGGGGGCGCCCGGCGTTTCGGCGGTCAGCACGACCTGGGCCTTCCTGACGCCCGGCAGGCGGGCGAGCGTCGCCTCGGCCTGCGAACGGACGTCCTGATAGGCCGGGACCTGATCCTGCGGCACTTCGATCATGAAGCCGACGCGCTCGGGCGATACCACCAGCCCGCGCACCAGGCCGGCGTCGGACAGGCCCTGGCCGCTCAGGGGGTCGGGGATGCGGTTCAGCGTCTCAAGGACGGCGTCCCGGGTCAAATCGGGCATGGACGGACGGTCTCCGGCGAACTAATTGAAAATTCTCGCGTCCCACATAGGCGCAACCCGTCACGCTTTAAAGGCAAAAATGGTCGCATCCCTAGCCGATCCTCCGATTGTCCTGCTGGCCGGCCCGACCGCGTCCGGCAAGTCGGCGATAGCGCTCGACTGGGCGGAACGGACGGGCGGCATCGTCCTAAACGCCGATTCGATGCAGCTCTATGCCGACGTGCCGACCCTGACGGCCCGGCCGTCGCCGGAGGACGAGGGCCGGGCGCGCCATGTGCTCTACGGCCATCTGGCGCCCGACGCCACGTGGTCGGCCGGCGAATGGGTGCGGGCAGCCCGGCCTTTCCTCGAGGCGGCGCTGAAAGGCGGACCGCCCGTGTGCGTCACCGGCGGGACTGGCCTCTATTTCAACAGCCTGGTCCACGGCCTGGCGGAAATTCCCGAAATCGGAGAAGCGGCGCGAACGAAGGCCCGGGGTGATTTCGACCGTCTGGGCGAAGACAGATTTCGTGAGGCCCTGAAGGCGGTCGATCCGAGGGCCGTGGCGCGGATCGCGCCGAACGACCGGCAAAGGCTTTGCCGCGCCTGGGAAGTCTGGCTCGAGACCGGCCGCGCCCTAAGCGACTGGCAGGACGATACGGCGCCTGTCCTGGCCGAAGGCTCCTATCAACTGGACATCCTGACGCCGGATCGCGCCTGGCTGTATGAACGCTGCGAGCGGCGCCTCGACATGATGGTGGCGGGCGGCGCGCTCGATGAGGTCCGGGCGCTCATGGCGCGCGGCCTGAAACCCGACTGGCCGATCATGCGCGTGCTGGGGCTGGGGGAATTCGTCGATTACCTGAGCGGGCGCGTGACGCTTGCCGACGCCCTGGCGCTGGCGAAACAGAAGACGCGCAACTACGCCAAGCGCCAGATGACATGGTTCCGCAATCAGTTCGGATGATGTTTGTCCGGTCGCGATGTCCGGGCGCATCGCTTCGGGCATCTTGCCGTTCGGCACGGTTCATCGTAGGTTGCGGCCGGGCGACTTAAGTTTCAGGGGTGCATTTCCAGACGGCCAGGGCGCGTCCACCGGGCCGGGGAATGCTTGTCGGGGGATATCATGACCGCATCTTTCAATCGCCGTGTCCTGCTTGCAGGCGCGGGGGCAGGGCTTGGACTGGCTTTCGGCGCGCGTGCCGAGGACGCGAAGGCGCCGGCAAAGCCGGAATCGCCGTGCCCTTCGGTCGAAACCTACGCCCGGCCCCCGTTGATCGGCCATATCGCTCTGTCGCCGGATGGCAAGCGCGCCGCCGTGATCAACCAGAAGGGCGACGAAAACTTCCTGCTCTATTTCGATATCGCCGAGGGCAAGCCCAGGAAGCTCGCTCTCGGCGCCGGCAAGATCCGCGACATTCTATGGGCGGACAACAATCACGTCGTCATCGTCAACTCGATCACCACGTCATTGCCCGAACTGGCGGCCAGCAAGAGCGAACTGCACCTGGCCATGTGCCTCGACCTGACCACGATGAAGACGACGAACCTGTTTTCGCGCGAAGACGATTTCTACAACATCGTCTTCGGGCGCATCAGCCGTATCAAGGTCAACGGCGAGTATCGGATCACGGCGGCGAACTTCAAGCGCAACCCGCCGTTCGACACCTATCTATACAGCTTCCCGGCCGACAGCAGCCATGGCCACGAAGTCATGTCGGGCAGCCAATTCGCGCTCGACTTCGTCACGACGCCCGATGGCCGGCCGGTGGCCTATTCGGAGTATGACGAAGATCGCAAGACGTGGCTGCTCTATTATAACAACGGAACGCCCGGGCACAGCCGTTACGACGTCATCTACAAGGTCAAGGAGGCGATCAACTATCCGGACCTGCTCGGTCTTGGCCGTGACGGCAAGTCGGTGGTCATCCGCATCTATTCGGACGACGAGGCCGCGGACATCCATGAGATAGGCGGCGACGGCGTCCTCGGGCCGAAACTGGACGCCGACAGCAAGGACAAGCAGCATTACGCCCTGTTCCATCCGACGACCTGGTGCCTGGCCGGGTTCGGGCGGCGCGACGATGCGGTGGTGCACGACTATTTCGATCCCCTGATGAAGAAGCTCAATGACGCGCTTCCGCAGGTGATGGGCGAGGATACCCGTGCATACATGGCCGACTTCGCGGAGGACCCGCGCAAGATGATCGTGTACGCCGAAGGCGCCAGCGACGCCGGCAGCTATATCTTCATCGACTTTTCGACCGGCGATTCGACGGTCATTGCCTTCAACTATCCCGACCTGCCCGAAGAGTGGATCACGCAGAAGCAGGCGATCGACTACAAGGCCGCCGACGGCCTCAATATCCACGCCTACCTGACCCTGCCGGCGTTCAGGGAAGCGAAGGACCTGCCGCTGGTCGTGCTGCCGCATGGCGGGCCGCAGGCGCGCGACACCATGGACTACGACTGGCAGGCCCAGGTCTTCGCGTCGCGCGGTTATGCCGTGCTGCAACCGAATTTCCGCGGCTCGGAAGGCTATGGCGACGACTTCATCCTGGCCGGTCACGGCCAATGGGGCCGCAAGATGCAGACCGATCTGTCCGACGGCGTGCGCTTCCTGGCCCGGAAGGGCATGGTCGATGCCAGGCGCGTTGCGATTTTCGGCGCCTCATACGGCGGTTATGCCGCGTTGGCCGGGGCGACGCTGGACGCCGGCGCCTACCGCTGCGCCGTGTCGATCGCCGGGCCGTCCGATCTCAAGGCCATGATCTCGTTCGAACAGGACAGCACCGGCCGGACGGACAGCAGTACGGTCCGTTACTGGAAAGCCTTCATGGGCGACAGCAAGACCTATGACGACATTTCGCCGGCCAAACAGGCGGCGAAAGCCTATTGTCCGGTCCTGCTGATCCACGGCACCGACGATACGGTCGTGCCGATCGACCAGAGCCGCCGCATGGAGAAGGCGCTGAAGGCCGCCGGCAAGGATGTCGAGTTCATCACCTACAAGGGCCAGGACCACTGGGAGACCATCCCGTCGGCGCGCATCACCATGATGCAGGCCGGGCTCGACTTCATCATGAAGCACAATCCGGCTTAATGCTGACGGTCATACCTGCCAGTGGCGATCGAACGGACCCGACTGCCATTGGAACTACTCGGCCGCGGGCGTCTTCGTACTGGCCGTGGAATCGCCCTCTTCGGCTTCGCGCTCGATCTCGGGCATGTGCGGCACGGCCGGCGTGTCGATGCGGCCGGACCTTTCCAGCTTGCCCCAGCCGACGCGCAGGCCGTGAAGCGCCGAATAGAGCGCCTTCAGCACGACATAGTACATGATCTGGCGATAGACGAAGCGCTGCGACAGCAGCCAGAAGACGGGATACGACTTTTCGCGCGGCTCCAGCCAGTAAGCGATGGCGCCGCAGATGGCGTCGATCGCCAGGAAGGCCAGCCAGTAGACCAGCATGCGGCCGATGTCGGTGTCGTTGGCCGCCCAGCCGTGCTGCTGTACGCGCACGATCGTGGCGATGATGTTGACGACCAGCGCGAAGTCGATGATCGGCGAGATGACCGAGAAGCCGATCTGGAAGACCCAGGCCTGCGGCAGGCCGATGAAGGCCAGGCCGCGGGGCTTGTGCGTCTTGAAGATGCGCTGGTGTTTCCACAGGCACTGCAGTGTGCCGAACGCCCAGCGGAAGCGCTGCTTCATCAGGGCGCCGAACGATTCCGGCGCCTCGGTCCAGGCAACCGCCTCCTGGTCGTAGGCGACCTTCCAGCCGCGGCGCTGGATGGCGATGGTCAGGTCCTGGTCCTCGGCCAGCGTATTGTGCGGATAGTCGCCGACCTCCTTGAGCGCGGCCCGTCGCCAGGCGCCGACGGCGCCCGGCACGACCATCATGGCGCCGAACATGGCCAGGGCCGAGCGTTCCAGGTTCTGGGCGGTGACGTATTCGACCGCCTGCCAGCGCGTGACCCAGTTGAAGCGATTGCCGACCTTGGCGTTGCCGGCGACGGCGCCGATTTCGGGGCGGACGAACCAGCGCACCAGGCGGGCGATGGTTTCCGGCTCGAACTGGGTGTCGGCGTCCAGCGCGATGATGATCTCGCCCCTGGCGGCCGCGATGCCGTTGTTGACGGCGACCGCCTTGCCGGCATTGACCTGGGTTATCAGGTGCACGCGCTTGTCGCGCTTGAAGGCGCGGGCGACGATGGGCGAGGTCTCGTCCTTCGAACCGTCGTCGACGACGATGACCTCCAGATCCACGCCCGTGCTCTGCAGCACGCGGCGGACGCTGGCCTCGATGACGCGCGCCTCGTTGTAGGCGGGGATGATGACGCTGACGAAGGTCGAGCGGACGAAGGCTTCGGGATCGATGTCGCCGGTCTTTTCCGGCGGGTCCATATGGCCGCTGTATTCGGCGTAGATGGCCAGGGACGACAGGACCAGCGCCCGGGTGATCCCAAGCACGATGGCCACGATGAACAGCCATTTCAGCGCTTCGGCCAGCCAGGCCAGCGCCATGAAGATGCCGACGTCGAAACGGACCTCGGCCAGTTCGGCGCCGCTGAGCTTCGGCATGACCTGTTCGGGCGTCAGGCCGATCAGGTCGCCGACGGTGACGAACTGGAAGCCCTGGGCCTTGAGCTGCCGGATGATGGTCGGCAGCGCGGCGATGGTTTCGGTGCGCACGCCGCCCGAGTCGTGCAGCAGGATGATCGAGCCTGAGCGGCAGTCGTCGGGCTGGTCGCGGCAGGTGGCGCTGGCTTCGCTGACGGTCCCCTGCTGGACGCCGTCCATGACGTTCTTGATGATCTGCGGTACGCCCGGCTTTTGCCAGTCCTCGGAGTCGACGTGCAGGCCGACATTGGTGTAGCCGAGCTGCTGGGCGATCAGGGCGGGGTGCAGTTCATCCGCCGTGGTCGGTTCGGCGTCGCCGAACAGGGGGTTGCGCAGCAGGCGCATGGAACGGCCCGTATAGGCCTCGACGATGCGCTGGGTGGTGTTGAGTTCGAAGCGGATCTGCCAGTCCTGAACCTTGGACATGTCGGGGTGGCTATAGGAGTGGTTGCCGATCAGGTCGCCGTCGGCGATCATGCGGTTGAGCAGGGCGGGGTGGGCGATCGCCTTTTCGCCGATGACGAAGAAGGTGGCCGGCACGTGCTCGCGTTCGAGGATGCGCAGGATTTCCGGCGTCCACCGCCCGTCGGGGCCGTCGTCGAAGGTCAGGGCAACCTTGCCCGGCTGGTAGCCGGTCCGGCGGACGATGAAAGGGGTCGGGAAGGACTGATAGACCTCGTTTTGCGCCACGCGATACTTGTCGAAGGTCACCGTGCGGCTGCCGTCCTGCGGTGTCGCCTCGATATTGACGACCTCGCCATTGCCCACCGCGATATTGTCCCCGATGGCGGTCAGCTTGTCGAGGTCGGGCAGGTCGCTGGTCTGGTAGTGGTGGAAGGTTCGCCAGATGGCCGAATCTTCCGACCCGAGGCGCCAGAGGGCGATGCCCGACACATTGGTGGAATCGATCGCCAGCAACTGGTTCCATGCGGTGACGGCATCCAGCATCCAGACCTGGTGATGGACATTGTTCTCGTCGTACAGGAAGTAGGGATTGCCCGACGCCGGGTCGAACTGGATGGAGGCGCTCGATTCGCGCGCCGTTCGCCAGGCGTCGCCGATGCTTTGCGCGTCGCCCGTCATCTTGCCGTCGACCTCGTGCCAGTCATAGGCGTAGTTGCCGATGCACACGATGGCGCGCGCCGCCGGCACGCGCTTCAGCGCCCAGGCCAGGCGTTCCTCGAACCACGACTGCGCGGCGATCGGGCCCGGAGGGTCGACGGCCGAATGCTGGTCGTAGATCATCAGGAACAGCTTGTCGGCAGCGGCCGAAAAGGCCTTCAGGTTCCAGGTTTCCGTGTCGACCGGCGCGGTCATCGTCACGAGGTACCCCCGGGCCGACAGGTAGGCGTGCGCCTCGCGGATGAAGGTCAGGTAGTTGTTCAGCGAAGTGTCCGGCATGACTTCGAAGTCGAAGACCACGCCCTGCGCCTTTTCGGCCGCCAGCATGTTGGCGATCTGCGCGATAAGCCTGGCCCGGGCGGCGGGGCTCGCGACCAGTTTCGCCGTGTTCTGGCCTTGCCAGCCGGCGGGATGCTGGGGATCGCCGGCGGGCTGCAGGTTCTGCACCATGATCAGCACGGACGGCTTGTGCTGAGCGTTCTGCAGGACGTACTTGAACTGGTTGTCGGCCAGATAGAAGAACCGGTTGTCGGGGCCGCTGACATAGGCAAGGGCCGGGACCACCATGTCGAGATCGTTGACGTGCTTCTGCAGCGAGGTGATCGAGGCGTCGTCGCCGACGAGGTAGAAGCCGGCCAGGGTCTGCTGCACGGTGGAATGGCCGCTTCGCACGATGATCGGCCGGCGGCGCGGGCTGGCGTGATTGACCTTCATGGTCGAGGCCTGCGGCTTGGGATATTCCATGTGCAGGTCCAGCCCCTTGGGCACCGGTACATAGAGGATCGAGGCCAGCAGGGCGACGAACAGGGCGATGCCCAGGCAAATCAACACGATAAGCCCGATCAGCGAGGCCTTTTTGCGCTTTCCCGACGGATCGTAGAAGACAGGTTTTTGCATATGCGGAACGCCCCGGACTTACACAGCGCGCTTTAGGCTCAGTTTATGGCAAATACCAGAGCGATTCTCGGCGAAATTGCGATTTTGTAACAGCGCTTTCCGGTCGCGCCTACGGGGAAATACGGATATTGCCACGACGCGGTTTCGGCGTATTGTGCGATCACCCAAGCCACAGTTTGTTTTGCGTATTCCGTCAGCGTCCCAGCCGGAGGAGGCCTGTCCATGCGCGTTTTCACCACGGGTGCGGTTTTCGCCCTGATTCCCCTTGTCATCGCAGGCGCCGCCACGGCGGTCGCCAAACCCGAAAAGAAGCAGGTGGTGACCGGGCCGGTCGCCGTCTACTGGATCGATACCTCGACCAATTCCGGCATGACGCTGGGCGGCATGGGCGCGAAGCCGTCCATGAGCCAGATCATGACCATGATGAAGGGCGGCGATAATGTCAGCCACAGCCTGATGCTGCGGCTTGGCTCCAGCCAGGCGGCCAGCGGGCCGCCAAGCGGCGATCACCTGCCGCCGGCCGCGCTCAATGGCGGCAAGCCCCTGCCGCTCGACTGGAAAGAGGTCAAGGCCACGACCTACACGCCGCAGCACGAGGCGGCGCCGGACCACTATGAGCCGCCCAGGGGCAGGATTCTCATTTTTTGGGGCTGCGGCGAACACGCACCCAAAAACCAGCCGGTGGTCATCGACCTGTCGAAGCTGACCGACCCGGCGGCCCGCATGCAGATGATGAAGCAGATGGTGCCGCAGAGCGTTGCGCTCGAGACCGTCAACCCGCCGTCGCCCTCGACCTCGAAGACCTATGGCGAATGGCCCAACAGCAAGCCCAATGGCAGCATGAGTTTCGATGGCGCAAGCTCGCTGGTCGGCGCCCATGCCGTCAAGGCCAATTACAGCCCCGACATCGCCTTCAGCCTCGATCCGGGCCAGGACTTCCTGCCGCCGATAGCGGTTTCGGGCAACAGCCGCGACGCCGAAGGCGCGGTGCCGCTGGCCTGGGGCCCGGTCGCGCGGTCCAGGGGTTTTGTCGTGACGGCGGTCGGCGGCGGCCAGGACACGGTCGTGATGTGGACCTCGGCGGCGACGCAGACGGCATGGATGGGCTTTGCCCCGCAATACCTGACGGCGCGCGATCTCGACCGGCTGGTGGCCGACAAGACGGTCCTGCCGGGAACGGCGACCGGCTGCACCGTGCCGGCCGAGGTCGTGTCCTCGGCGCAAGGGCTGATGTATGGCATCACGGCCTATGGCGGCGACACGACGATGTCGTATCCGCCGCGCCCGTCCGATCCCAATGTAGCCTGGAATATCCAGTGGGAGACGAAGATTCGCTACCGCTCGGCGACCGGCGGCATGTTGGGCCATGATATGGGCATGGGCGGTCAGGCGGCTTCCGATCCGTCGCAGGCGCCCCAGCAGACCGGCGACCAGGGCAAGAAGAAAAAGAGTTCGCTGTTCGGCACCATGATCAAGCAGGGCGTCGGAAGCTTTATTCCTTGAGGGACAAGGTCTTCGACAGCACGGTCCGGCCGGATCGAATAACCGTGTAGGTCGCGGTGTAGGTTCCGGCCGGCCAGCCGGGGCCCGCGCGTTTCTTGCCGGCGAAGACCATGGACTGGGCCTTGTCGTGATCGAGCGCCGGCGCGGCCGAATCGGCCAGCGTCTGTCCATCGGGCCCCTTGATTGTGATCCGCTGAATGTCGCCCGCGTGCAGGTGAAGCGCGCGGATATAGACGACCAGCGCGGCGCTGCCGCGCGCAGGCTGTGCGATGCCGCCGCGTTCGATGTCGTCCATGGTCACCGGGCCGGCGGCGAAACCGGCATTGAGGACGTCGCCGTCGCGATACACCAGTTCCGCACGGTCTTCCGCGCGCCACAGGGACTGACCCTGGCCGCAGGCGGCGCCGTCGGCGAAGGGGTCGAGCCATTTGCCGTCATGGCGCACGGTCAGGTGCAGGTGCGGAAATTCCGCGCCGCCGGACTGGCCGACCAGGCCAAGCGGTTGACCGGCTTCGACTCGGTCGCCAGCTTTGACGCGAATCGAGCCCTGGCGCATGTGGCAGTACTGGGTCTGCCAGCCGTTGCCATGTTCGATCAGGACGCCGTTGCCGCATTCGACGCCTTCGACCCTGGCCTTGTCGAAGGCGCCGGCGTCGAAGTCGGGCTGGCCGTCGCGGATGGCCCTGACGACGCCCGCCCCTGCCGCCACCACATTGACGCCGCGCATCTGGGCAGCCTTGTCCGGAATGCGGAAATCGGTGCCGTCATGGCCGTCATAGGTCGCGATGCCGCAGCGATAATCCTTCGCCGCCGGACCCGGGTCGTGGTCGGGATATTGCTGTATGAAGCAGTCATGGCCGATCGTGCAGGCGATCGGCTTTTGCAACTGGAAACCGGAGGGGGCGGCCGTGGCCGGACGGGAGAAGGAGGCGGCGACGACAAGAGCGAGAAGCCATAGGCCGCGCATACCCGTCTCCTATTTGCGATCGTAAACCTTCAGCGTACAGGCATAGTCGTCGTGCTCGCCCTTGGGAAGCGCTTCTTCGCTGACGACCGTCCAGACCGCAGGATCGATCTCCGGGAAAAAGGTGTCGCCGTCGACCGTCGCATGGACATGCGTCACATAGAGGCGGTTGGCCTTCGGCAGCAGTTGCCCGAACACATTGGCCCCGCCGATGCAGCAGATTTCGAGATCGCCCGGTGTCGGCGCGCCATCCTCGACCGCGTGTTCGCGGGCGATGTCGAGCGCTTCGAACAGCGAGCCGCAGGCGATGCCGCCCTCGGCCTCGAACTTGGGATCGCGGCTGACCACCAGGTTGAGGCGTCCCGGCAGGGGTTTGCGCGGCAGCGAATCCCAGGTCGCCGAGCCCATGATGACGGGCTTGGAGTGGGTGATTTCCTTGAAGCGCTTGAGGTCGGAGCGGATATGCCACGGCAATCCTCCGTCCTTGCCGATGCAACGGTTTTCGCTCATCGCGACGACCAGCGCCAGGCGGACCTTGGCCATCATACGGCGACCGGCGCCTTCAGCGCTCCATGCGATTGATAGTTCTCGATCGCGATGTCGGCATAGTCGAAGCCGAACAGGTCGGTCTTCGGCGCCAGCTTCAGCGTCGGGAAGGCCATCGGCGCGCGCGTCAGCTGGGTTTGCGCCTGCTCCATGTGGTTGAGATAGAGGTGGACATCGCCGAAGCTGTGCACGAAGTCGCCGGGCTCAAGCCCCACGGCCTGGGCCACCATGTGGGTCAGAAGCGCATAGGAAGCGATATTGAACGGCACGCCCAGGAAGATATCGGCCGAGCGCTGGTAGAGCTGGCACGACAGTTTTCCATCGGCGACGAAAAACTGGAACAGGCAGTGGCAGGGCGGCAGAGCCATGTCGTCGACCTCGGCCGGGTTCCACGCCGAAATGACGTGCCGGCGCGAGTACGGATTGGCTTTCAGGTTCGTCACCAGGTTTTGCATCTGGTCGATGACGCGGCCGTCGGGCGCGGCCCACGACCGCCACTGCTTGCCGTAGACGGGGCCGAGGTTGCCGTTTTCATCAGCCCACTCGTCCCAGATGGTGACGCCATGGTCGTGCAGGTATTTGACGTTGGTGTCGCCGCGCAGGAACCACAGCAGTTCGACGGCGATCGACTTGAAGTGGACCTTCTTCGTCGTCAGCAGGGGGAAACCCTGGCTGAGGTTGAAACGAATCTGGCGGCCGAACAGCCCAAGCGTCCCGGTGCCCGTGCGGTCCTCGCGCTTCGTGCCGTTGTCGATGATGTCGCGGACCAGATTGAGATACTGATATTCGGGATGGTCAAACATGCGCTTTAATCTCGTACCGGGCACCGAATCTCCTCCCTATTGCGAAGCAATGGGGAGGGGGACCACGAAGTGGTGGAGGGGTCCGTCTTTGTAGCCTAATAAGCTGCCTGTTAGTACGATTCTTTTCGAGGCCGCCATGCCATTGCCCGTCTATCACGACCGCGATTGCGACCTGTCGCTGATCCGGGCGTCAAAGCTTCTGATCATCGGTTACGGTAGCCAGGGTCGAACCCACGCCCTGAATACCCGCGATTCCGGCGTGGCCGCTATCCGCGTTGCGCTGAAGCCCGGCTCCGCGACCCACGCGAAGGCCGGAGCGGACGGCTTCGAGGTCGTGACGGTGGCCGATGGTGCCAAATGGGCCGATGTCATCGTCGTCCTGACCTCGGACGAAGCGCACCAGTCGCTGTTCCGCGACGAGATCGCGCCCTCGCTGAAAGCCGGGCAGGCCCTGGTTTTCGCGCATGGCTTGTCGGTCAATTTCGGGCTGGTCGCGCCGCCTGCCGATATCGATGTCCTGCTGGTCTCGCCGAAAGGAATCGGCCCGCGCATCCGCGACATCTATGTCGAAGGCCAGGGCGTCTTCTGCCTGTTCGCCGTCCATCAGGACGCCACCGGCCGGGCGAAGCCACTGGGTTTATCCTACGCCGCCGCACTCGGCTGCGGGCGCAAGGGCATTCTGGAGACCACCATGAAGGCCGAATGCGAAAGCGACCTGTTCGGCGAGCAGGTCGTGCTGTGCGGCGGCACGCGCGAACTGGTGGCGAACGGTTTCCAGACCCTGGTCGACGCCGGCTATCCAGAGGAGGTCGCCTGGTTCGAGACCTGTTACGAGCTGAAGCTGGTTGTCGATTTGTTGTGGGAGCTCGGCATGTCGGGCGGCTTCGCCAAGATTTCCAATACGGCGGAATATGGCGCCTATCTGACCGGCCCGCGCGTCATCAACGACGCGTCGAAGGCAGCGATGAAGGCCGTGCTCGACGACGTGCAGTCCGGGCGTTTCGTCAAACAGCTGATGGCCGACTACGACGCCGGCAGTCCCGATCTTCTGGCGCGGCGGGAGTCGTTGAAAGATAACCTGCTGGACCGCACCAAACGCTATCTGGACGAAGTGGCTAAGCCCAACTGAGGCCTTCGTCCCCCCGCAAAATCGCCTCGACCGCGTCCGTATGCTTGCGCACGCCGCCGTCGTGCAGGACCAGCGGCGGCAGAAGACGCAGGGGGGCCTTGCCGAGCCGTTTGG
This sequence comes from uncultured Asticcacaulis sp., assembly GCA_936940865.1. Lineage (GTDB taxonomy): Bacteria > Pseudomonadota > Alphaproteobacteria > Caulobacterales > Caulobacteraceae > Asticcacaulis. Next base: position 16,377 of record CAKZJB010000235.1, read on the forward strand.
CGCGGACGATGACGCGCTTGGCGTCGGTGTCGACGAAGGGCTGGACCGGACGGACCTGGAACGAACCGGCCTTGGACGCAAGGCCCGTCAGGATGTCGCCCAGGCGGTCGGCGCGGTGGATGAAGATGATGTCGCCCCCGTCCTTTGCCGCCGCCAGCGCGAAGTCGAGCCAGGCCTGGAGGCCGTCGTCGGCGATCCAGGCGGGACGTTTCGCCGCGTCGGGCGCGCGTAAAGCGTTCGGGTCGTCGAAATAGGGCGGATTGGAAAAGACGAGGTCGGCGCGTGCCGCCCCGGCTGCATTGAAGCCCGCGCCGATATCGCCGTCCATGATCTCGACATTGTGCATGCCGTTCAAAACCGCGTTATCCCGCGCAAGTCTGGCGTAGAGGGCTTCGCGCTCGATTCCGGTCAGGGCCAGGTCCGGCCGCCGCCATTTCAGCGACAGCAGCGCCCCGCCCGCGCCGCAGCCCAGTTCCAATGCCGACAAGGATTTGCCGCGCGCCGGTCTACGCCCGGCCAGCGCACCGGCGCAGGCTGCGGCCAGCAGCGCGCCGTCCATGCCGACACGATAACCCTTCACCGGTTGCCTGAGCTGTAACCGCTTGCCCAACAGGTGCGTAAAAGCCGCAGGTTCCGCTGACACGGAGGGAACGGACGTGGTTTCGGTTGTCTTGGCGGCGTCGATGGTCAAAACTCTTTCCTGGCAGCTGCGTATATAGCTAGCATGTTTCGTTACAATATCCCATGTTCGGCATGGACTAAGCGGCAAAGCCGGTTTATGGCCTAGGCCGATAGTCAGGAGTTAACGCATTGGATTCGGCCAATATCGACGCGGTGCGCAAACCAGCCGCGCCTGAGCGCGACACGCAGTCTTCCAAGGCAGATGTCAATGCCCTGGTCGGTCTGTGCCAGGCGGACATGGTAGAGATCAACGCACTGATCACCGAGCGCATGCAATCGGACGTGGCCGTCATTCCGGCCCTTGCCGCGCATCTGATCGCCGCCGGCGGCAAGCGCCTGCGGCCGCTGCTGTGCGTCGCCGCCGCGCGCCTGTGCGGCACGGACAACAGCCGCCATCACAATCTTTCAGCCGCGGTCGAGTTCATCCATACGGCCACGCTGTTGCACGACGACGTCGTCGATTCGTCGCAGCTGCGCCGCGGCAAGGTCGCCGCCCACCTGATCTGGGGCGCGCCGTCGTCGGTCCTGGTCGGCGACTTCCTGTTCGCCCGCGCTTTCGAACTGATGGTCGAGACCGGCAGCCTGCGCGCCCTGGACATCCTGTCGAAGGCGTCCGCCGTCATCACCCAGGGCGAGGTCCTGCAACTGATGAAGGCCTTCGATCTCAACCTGTCGCAGGACGACTATATCGAGATCATTTCTGCCAAGACCGCCGCCCTGTTCTCCGCGGCTTCGCAATCGGGCGCCGTGGCGGCCGACGCCACGGAAGACGAGATCCAGGCGCTTTACGACTACGGCATGAACCTGGGCCTGGCCTTCCAGATCCAGGACGATATCCTCGACTATCAGGGCTCGGCCGCCGACCTCGGCAAGAATGCCGGCGACGACTTCGCCGAGGGCAAGTCGACCCTGCCGCTCATCCTGGCCATGCGCGCCAGCCGCGCCACCGACGCGGCCTTCTGGGACCGTACCATCGGCAAGCGCGAGCAGACGCCGGGCGATTTCGAGCATGCGCAAAACCTGATGAAGGCCTCGGGCGCACTCGACGAGGCCCGCGCCGTGGCGCGCGGTTTCGCCGACAAGGCGCGGGCCGCCCTGTCGATCTTTACGCCCGGGCCGTGGCGCCAGGCGCTGGAAAACCTGGCCGTCTACAGTGTCGAGCGTCAAACCTGACGAAGGGCCGTCCGGGACGGCGGCCGGCCCGGCGGAAGGGCAGTCCGAGCGGGTCGCCGAGGCGCGATTCTACGAACTCGACATCCTGCGCGGACTGGCGGCCTTTCTCGTCGTTGTCTTCCACTACAAGCACTTCCTGACCGAAGACGCCATCAACTTCGATTACGACCACCTGCCGTTTCACGCGGTGCTGACGCCCATCTATGTCTACGGGCTGATGTTCGTCGAAATGTTCTTTTCGATCTCGGGCTACGTCTTCTTCTGGCTCTATTCGAAAGCGGTGTCGGAACGGCGCCTGGGCGCGCAAAGCTTCTTCATTGCGCGCTTCGCCCGCCTTTATCCACTCTATTTCGTCACCTTCATCGCCGTGGCGGTCATGCAGGTGGTCTTCTACGCCCTGTACGGCCAGACCTACATCTACCAGAACAATACGCCGGTTCAGTTCGTGCTGAACCTGTTCATGGTCCATCAGTGGTGGCCTTTCCACGCCACGCAGACCTTCAACGGCCCGTCATGGTCGCTGTCGGTCGAGGTCTTCCTCTACATCGCCTTCTTCATCCTGGCGTCGACGCGTCTCAACCGCCCGCTGATCCTGATCGTCGTCTCGGTCGCGGCGATCGTCTTCAATCTTTTCCAGTCCGTCGACACCTTGTGGGGACTGTCGCGGGGCGTCGCCAGCTTCTTCCTGGGCGGTCTCGTCTTCTACGCCGTCGACGCCCTGCGCCGGCCCGGACGCGAAATCTGGCGCCGCCGCGTGTCGGCGGTCCTGGTCTGGCTGCTGCCTTGCCTGTGGGGACTGAGCTATATCCGCAGCCAGCCTCTGATCTGGGACCATTTCGCGCCCCGTCTGCCCGACAGCTTCGTCTGGTATTTCATGAGTTCGTCGGGATTCGTCTATATCGTTGTGCCGCTGACCCTTTTCCTGCTGGGGCTCAAGCAGGGGCAGTGGGCGTTGAAGGTGCTGACGCCCGAACGCCTGCACCGCTTCGCGTGGGTCGGCGACATTTCCTATTCGCTATATCTCATCCATTTTCCGCTGCAGATCGGCATCATGATCCTGATGGAACATTGGCCGTTCGCGGTCCGTGTCGCGGTGTTTTCATCGCCGCTGGCGTTGATCGTCTTCCTGTCCGTCGCGGCGGGACTGGCGCGATTGAGTTTCGTCTATTTCGAAATGCCGATGCGTGAATGGGTCAAAACATGGCTGACGCGCCGGCTGTCGCGTGCCGCGGTCAAGGGCGAGCCCAAAAAAGCCGCATAGGCTGTCAAAAAGGAGATCGAAATGAGCGATACGGGTGTTCTGGTCGGACAGGCGGACAGCGGCGAAAAATTGCCGCAGATTCTTCTTTATGGCCGGGCCAACCGCCATGGCCTGGTGGCCGGCGCCACCGGCACCGGCAAGACGATCACACTGCAGGCGATCGCGCAAGGGTTCGCCGACGCCGGCGTGCCCGTCTTTGCCGCCGATGTGAAGGGCGACCTGTCCGGCATCGCGGCGGCGGGCGCCCCCAACGACAAGATCCTGGCGCGGGCGAAAGCCATGGGCATCGACCTCAGGCCCGAGGCCGCGCCGGTCATCTTCTGGGACCTGTTCGGGCAAAAAGGCCACCCGATCCGCACCACCATCTCCGAAATGGGGCCGCTGTTGCTGGCGCGCCTGCTGGAGCTCAACGAGACCCAGGAAGGCGTACTCAACATCGTCTTCCACGTCGCCGACAAGCAGGGCCTGCTGCTGCTCGACCTTGCCGACCTGCGCGCCATGCTGGCCCACGTGTCGGAGAATTCCAAGGAAATCAGCGCGCAGTATGGCGCGGTGTCGCCGGCTTCGATCGCGACCATCCAGCGCGGCCTGCTGCAACTGGAAACGCAAGGCGCCGACGGCTTTTTCGGCGAGCCGGCGCTGAAGCTTGCCGACCTGATGCGCACGGCGCCGGACGGCCGCGGCTATGTCAACCTGCTGGCCGCCGACAAGCTGATCGAAAGCCCCAGGCTCTATTCGACCTTTCTGCTGTGGCTGATGTCCGAGCTGTTCGAGGAATTGCCCGAGGTCGGCGATCCGGATAAGCCGAAGCTGGTCTTTTTCTTCGACGAGGCGCACCTGTTGTTCAAGGAGGCGTCGCCCGCCCTGCTCGAAAAGATCGAACAGGTGGTGCGCCTGATCCGGTCCAAGGGGGTAGGCATCTATTTCGTGACGCAAAACCCGGCTGACATCCCCGACACCGTGCTGGCCCAGCTCGGCAATCGCGTGCAGCACGCGCTGCGCGCCTATACGCCGGCCGAACAGAAGGGGCTGAAGGCGGCCGCGCAGTCCTTCCGTCCCAACCCGGCCTTCGACACACAGGAGGCCATCCAGAACCTGGGCGTCGGCGAGGCCCTGGTGTCGCTGCTCGATGACAAGGGGCGGCCCAGCATTACCGAAAAGACCCTGATCCGCCCGCCCGCGTCGCGCTTCGGGCCGGTGACCGACGCCGAACGCGCTGCGATCCGCGCGGGCTCTCCGGTCGGTGCGGTGTACGACAAGGCGGTCGACCGCGAGTCGGCCTATGAGATCCTGGCGGGACGTGCCGGCGCGGTTCAGGCGGCTCAGCCGGAAACGGAAACGACGGCCGGCGACAAGGCCGCGGCTAGGGCCGCCGAACAGGCGGCGAAGGCCGAGGAACGCCAGCGTCTGCAAGAGGAAAAAGACCGCGCCCGTGCGACGCAAGCGACCATCAAGGCGGTGACGTCGGTCGCCGTGCCGATCATCCGCTCTATGGGGATTATGCTGGGTAAAGAACTGCTGCGCGGGATGATGGGGAATACCCGCCGGCGGTAGGCCGAGAGTCCTCCTCCCCATTGAAAATGGGGAGGTGTCAGCGAAGCTGACGGAGGGGGCGAAGCTAAAGAAAGAAGACCCCTCCACCCCTTCGGGGTCCCCCTCCCCATGCTTCGCATAGGGAGGAGAGTTACGCTTTCACGTCAAACGCCACATCTCTCGGCCGGCCGGTCAGGCTTTCGCCGCCGTCGACCGTGACGATCTGGCCGGTAAAACTCGGCGTATCGATCATGAACCTCACCGCGCGAGCCAGATCCGCGATCGTGCACGTCAGGCCCAGAGGGGTGGCGCGGGCGGCCGCTTCGAAATCGGCCTCGGTCTGCTCGCCGCTCGGCAGGACGAGGCCGGGCGCCAGGCCGCAAACACGAACCTTTGGCGCCAGCGCCATGGCCAGCGGCTGGGTCAAGCCCGCCAGCCCCATCTTGCCCGCCGTATAGGACAGGAAATCCGGATTGGGATTGACCACCTTCTGGTCCAGGATGTTGATGGCCACGCGGCCGCCGGCTTCGGCCAGCGCTTTGATCAGAAAAACCGGCGCGGTCAGGTTGCTGTCGATATGCGCCTGCCAGAGTTCGGGGGTCAGGCTGTCGATCGCGTCGTATTTGAACAGGGACGCGCAGTTGATCAGCACGTCCACGCTTCCGAAATGCGCCTTCACGGCCGGGATCAGTCCGGCGCGCTCGGCCGGCAAGGCCAAATCGGCGGCAAAACGCGCGACGTCGCGGCCCGCTGCCTTCAACTCGGCTTCCAGCGCCTCGGCCTCGGCGACCGAACGATGGTAATGGATGGCGATTCGGCAATCGGCCGACAGGTCGCGGCACAGGCCGGCGCCGACGCGGCGTCCGCCGCCGGTAACCAGGACGACCGGGCGGGTCACGCCGCAAATCCCGGGCGGTAGCGCGCCATCTCGACGCCCGCGCCGTGGGTTTCGGCGAAGATGTCGGGCTTCAGGATGCGGGCCTTGCACGCCAGCACCAGCGGATTGGAAAAGGCCGTGACCATGACGTCTTCGAGCAGGGTTTCGAGCAGTTCGACATGGTCCTGCTTTTCCCACGCCACCACGGCGTTGCGCACCAGGTCATAGTCGATGAATTCGCCGGGCTTCAGCCGGCCATACTGCCAGACGCTGACCCACAGGCGGTTCGGGCGTTCGTATTCGAAGGCGTGCAGGCCACAGCGCACATGGACCTCGATATTTTCGAGGACCGCGGCCGTGTAGTCGCCGGTCAGCATCAGTCGATGCGGCCGAAATCGACCAGGTTGAACAGGGCGATGACGATGAGGAAGGTGGCCATGATACCGATAGCGAGCATTCGAAAGACTCCGCGAAACGTCGTTCCGTGTTAGCGGCTGAGCGGCGCGCGCACAAGAGGTGTTTTTTGTCGCGGGCGCGCTTGCCAGCATCACGGACACGCCCGTATGTAGGCGCATGAAAGAATGGAAACGGATCGTCGAACCCTATACGCGGCCGCTATTTTTCGCGTATTCGCGGCTGGCGCGCGGCAAGACGCTGGGGGTTCGCGGCCTTGTGCTCGACGAACAGGGGCGGGTGCTCCTGATCGAGCACACCTATGTCGAGGGTTGGTGGCTGCCGGGCGGTGGTGTCGATGCCGGTGAGACCAGCCACGCCGCCGTGGCGCGCGAGCTGCGCGAAGAGGCCGGCGTCAATCCGCTGGAGATGCCGAAACTGCTGTCGGTCCATTCCAACGAGACGTTTTTCCCCGGCGACCACGTCCTGCTGTTCCGCATCGACCGCTGGGAACGGTGCGAAATGACCTCGCACGGCGAAATCAAGGCTGTCGGTTTCTTTGCGCCCGACGCGCTGCCGGAAAATACCAACCGCGGCACGCGCCGCCGGATTCAGGAAGCCTTGATGGGGGCGGAACCCGATCCCGCCTGGTAGTTGCCGACCAGGAACCGGCGGAACCAGCGCCGCGACGGCTTTTCGAAGGCGTAGTGGCTGAGGCCCGCCAGGCCGATCGATACGGCCAGCGTCACCAGAACCCAGACCTCGGCCGGCACGCCGTGGACGCCCCAGCCCGGCAGCATGCGGAAGACGATGCGCAGCACCAGGTCGTGAATGAGGTACAGGGCATAGGACACCAGGCCCAGCCAGTAGACCCACGGCGTGTGCAGCCAGCGCGCCACCGGGCCTTCATCGTGGCTGAGCGCCATGATCAGCAGGGCGAATACGCCCACGAGGAACAGGTCCGAGCCCTTTAAGCACAGCAGGATCACGGTCAGGCCCAGCAAGGCCAGGCTGGCGCGCGACGGGATGTGCTCGCGGAAACGATAGGCGACCAGCCCGATGAAAAACGAGGCCAGGCACCGCAGCGACGTGCCGATGGCATAGGAACTGGCAATGTCGAGCGGACCGTGGCGATAGGCCAGGGGCTGCTTTGCGATCCATTGCGGGCCATAGGCGATCATGGCCAGCACCGCAAAGGAGAGGACCAGCCCGGCGACAGTCCAGCGGCGCGGCACCTTGAGTGCCCCCCACAGGCTGAGCGGAAACAGGAGATAGGCCGTCCATTCCGTGCTGATAGACCACGACGGCGGCACGATCGAGTTCGACAGGCCCCAGGCCTGGATGAGGGCGAAATTGTAGATCAGGCCCTTCGGCAGGTCGGGCACCGTCGACACCTTGGTCATCACCGTGCCGATCAAAACCGCCGTCAGCAGCGTCATGAAGGCGAACAAGGGATAGATGCGCGCCAGGCGCAGAAGCAGGAACTGCTTGAAATTCTTTATGGAAAACCCGTCGCTGAACATGCCGGCATAGGTCATCGCCATGACGAAGCCCGACAGGATGAAGAACAGGTCCACCGCCATGTAGCCGTGCCGGATGAACGGCCGGAAGGTCGACGGAAACAGGTAGTGGCCGTTGACGTGGAAGATGACGACGTAGAGCGCCGCGATGCCGCGCAGGCCGGTCAGGGCCTTGATTTCGCCCTTCGAGGCGGGTGCAACGGTCTCGCCGGGAACAGGCGTTTCGGTTGCGGCGCTGGGCGCAGAAGCGTGAACTGCGGACATAAAAAACCAGTAAGGACGGCTATAGGTGTCCATCTAATCGATCTGGCCGCTCACGCAAGTGTGTACGGAACACAGAGCAATAAGAATTTGTTTCAACAGATGTGGACTTATCACGAGCGGGTGTTGCTTTTCTGTTCCCGTGCTATCATCTTGCGCGCTCAGACAATGCTGCCGTGAACCGGCGCGCACATGTTCGAAATAGCCCGGGAAAGCAGAAAAACGTCCGCTACTTTCCGATAAGATTACGCTGGAAACGCTTTTGAGCGACGACATCATCATCGATATGGACGGTCCCGGACCGGAGGCTTCCGCCAGTGAAAAGCTGGTCGGCGCGGCGCTGATCCGGCGCGAGGCGTCGCTGGCGCCCGACAAGCCCGGCGTCTACCGCATGCTGGGCGCCGACGGCGAAGTCCTCTATGTCGGCAAGGCCAAGTCACTGAAGAAGCGCGTGCTGCAATACGCGCAGGGGCGGTTCCACGCCCAGCGCATCGCGCGCATGGTGTCGCTGACGCACGAAATGGTGCTGATGCGCACCGACACCGAAGGCGAGGCGCTGCTGCTGGAAGCGCGCCTGATCAAGGCCCTGCGCCCGCGCTACAACGTGCTTTTGCGCGACGACAAGAGCTTCGCCGAAATCCTGGTGCGCCGCGACCACGAGGCGCCGCAAGTGTCGAAGCATCGCGGCGCGCATTCGGTCAAGGGCGATTATTTCGGACCGTTCGCCTCGACCGGCGCGGTCAATCGCACGCTCGACACCCTGCAAAAAGCCTTTCTGTTGCGCACCTGCACCGACAGCGTCTATGCCTCGCGCACCCGGCCCTGCATGCTGCACCAGATCAAGCGCTGTTCCGCGCCGTGCACCGGGGAAATCAGCCTCGAAGATTATAATGGCTTGGCGCAGCAGGCGGCCGATTTCCTGCGCGGCAGGAGCCGGACGGTCATCGAACGCCTGACGAAGGACATGATGGCGGCGTCCGACGACATGGAGTTCGAGCGCGCCGGCGCCATCCGCGACCGCATCCGCGCGCTCAACCACGTCGCCATGTCGTCCTCTGTCGACCTGCAGGGCGAGGAGGCCGACGTCTTCGCCGTCTGCGCCGAGGGCGGCGCGGCCTGCGTCCAGGTCGTCTTCTTCCGCGCCGGCCAGAACTGGGGCGACCGCGCCTATTTCCCGCGCGTCGATTCGGAAGATACCGAAGGCCAGATTCTCGACGCCTTCCTCGGCCAGTTCTACCAGGATCGCCCGGTGCCCAGGCTGCTGCTGATTTCGCACGAACTGTCCGAACCGGAGCTGATGGCCGAAGCGCTCAGTCTCAAGGCCGACCGCAAGGTCGTCATCCAGCGCCCGCAGCGCGGCGGCAAGGCCGACACCGTCGCCAATGCCCTCAATAACGCCCGCTCGGCGCTCGGCCGCCGCATGGCCGAGCAGTCGGCGCAGTCGAAACTGCTGGTCGGCGTGGCCGAGGCCTTCGAGCTCGACGCCCCGCCGGAGCGCATCGAGGTCTACGACAACTCGCACCTGGGCGGCACGCATGCGGTGGGCGGCATGATCGTCGCCGGGCCGGAAGGCTTCATGAAAGGCCAGTACCGCAAGTTCACCATCCGCGATCTCGACACGAAACCCGGCGACGACTACGCCATGATGGCCGAGGTCTTCCGTCGGCGCTTCATGCGCCTGATCAAGGAAAAGGACCTGCCCGAGGGCGAGAAGAATTTCGGCGCGCCGGACCTTGTGCTGGTCGACGGCGGGCAGGGGCAGCTGGACGCCGTGCTGGCCGTCATGGCCGACCTGGGGCTCGACGACATTCCGATCGTGGGGGTCGCCAAGGGACCGGACCGGGACGCGGGCCTCGAGCGCTTTTTCATGCCGGGCCGGCTGCCCTTCATGATGGAGCCCAAGTCACCCGTTCTCTACTACCTGCAGCGTCTGCGTGACGAGGCGCACCGCTACGCCATCGGCGCCAACCGCCAGAAGCGCGACGCGGCGATCACAAAGAATCCGCTCGACGAAATTCCCGGCATCGGGCCGCGCAAGAAGAAGGCGCTGCTGGCCGCCTTCGGCTCGGGCAAGGACGTGGCGGCGGCGCGGCTCGAGGATCTGTGCAAGGTCGAAGGCATCAATGACGCTCTGGCGCAGAAGATTTACGACTTCTTCCACGGCGGCCTATAAAACCCTTTCATTGCAGCGGCTTGCCCGGCTAGAATGGGAGAACCGCAGAGAGGTGCCCTTAATGACCGGCGAACACGTCAATCCGATCCCCAATATCCTGACCCTGGTCCGCCTGATCGCGGGCATCGTCATGTTCGTCCTGCTGGCCGGCGCCGTGGGGGGCATTCCCTTCCTCAACGTGACCTCGGAGATGCTTTACGCCTTGCAGCGCTGGGGCGTGTATATCTTCATCATAGCGGCCCTGACCGACCTGTTCGACGGCGTGCTGGCGCGCAAGCTGCACGCCGAAAGCCACTGGGGCGCTATCCTCGACCCGATCGCCGACAAGATCCTGGTGTGCGGCACCATCCTCGGTCTCTTCTGCATCAATACCGGCAATCCCCTTTTTGCCTTGCCGGCCGCCTTCATCCTGTTCCGTGAATTCGCCGTCAGCGCCCTGCGCGAAGCGGCCGCGGCCCGCCACGTAAAGGTACCGGTGAGCTTCCTGGGCAAGATCAAGACGACGGTGCAACTGGTGGCGTTGGGCGTGCTGCTGTTTGCGGAAAGCTGGGCGGCCTTCAATCTGCCGCCGGAAAACAGCGACCTCGTTTTCAGCGTCGGTTTTATCCTGATCTGGATTGCCGCGGGAATTTCGGTGTGGACGGGCTTCGCCTACTTCGTGGCGGCGCGCAAAGACCTGTAACACATTGGCGCGGCTGGGCTTTTGGATACCGTAAGAAATCTATGCGTTTGTTACGCCGATTTAATTAGACCTTCATAACAAAGTCGCAGATGTTACGGGCGTCCTTTCCACGTGCCGCATCTGGTAACATGTCCCTGGCCCTCTCGACCCTGATCTATGAATGGCGGCGGTATCTTGCTGCCGTTATCGCCCTTGCCGTGGCGGGCCTGCTGGTCCTGGCCATGACCGGCATGTTCATGGGCATGGGCAAGTCGTTCACCGCGACCGTCGATCGCTCCCCGGCCGAGGTCATGATCCTGCCGCCCCAGGCCGACAGTCTGTTCGGCAACAATTCCGGCCAGCCGCGCCGGCTGATCCCGTTGATCTACGGCCACCCGGACGTGCTGGAAGTCCAGCCGCTCAACGGCAATTTTGCCTTCTGGTCGAACTTTCCCAAGGACGGTCAGCCGGCCAAGGGCGATGGCGTCCAGGTCATCGTCGTCGACCCCGTCAAGGGCGCCGTGACCATGCCGAACGACTTCGACGAACGCATCATCCAGGCGCTCCAGGAGCCGTATGCCGTGGTCGTCGACCGCTCCAGCCTGGCCAAGCTGGGGGTTCAACTCGGCGACAAGGCCAAGATGAACGGGCACACGGTCTGGGTCCGCGCCACGACCGACGGTTATCCGTCGATGTTCAACGCCATGGTCTTCGTATCGCGCCAGACGGCCAAACTTCTCTATCTTACCGATGACGGCCCGCGCGTCGGCCCGCTGATGGTCAAGATCAAGGATCCGACGAAGGCGAAGCAGGTTGCCGCCGAGCTCAACGCCATGTCCCACGGCCAGTTCAAGGCGTGGTCGCGCGAGGACCTGTCCAAGGTCAGCCAGCGTTCGATGCTCAAGGAAGGCGGTATCGTCATCATGATCGGCTTCGCCGTCGTGGTCGGCATCTTCATCGGCATCGTCATCACCTGGCAGACGCTGCAGGGCGCCATTATGGCCAATATCAAGGAATTCGCCTCGCTGCGGGCCCTGGGCGTTTCGATGGGTAGCCTCAGGCTGATCATCATGGAGCTCAGCTTCTGGGTCGGCATCGCCGGCCTTCTGCTGACCGGCGCCCTGGTCGCCGGCGTATGGCTCCTGGCCAAGACCTTCGCCGTGCCGATGGACTTCCCGCTGTTCGTCGACATCCCGGTGGCCATCATGCTGCTGATGATCGCCATCCTGTCGGGCCTGTTCTCGCTCGGCGTCCTCAAGAAAAGCCAACCTGCGGATTTGTTGCGATGAGCGGAAAGCTGGCACTCGACGCCAAGGGGCTGTCAAAAGGCTACAAGATCGGCAAGACGCGCCAGCAGGTGCTGAAAGCCGTCGATTTCAACGCCTATCATGGCCAGGTCACCATGGTCATGGGGCCGTCGGGTTCGGGCAAGTCGACCCTGATCGCGGCGCTTTCCGGCCTGATGAAGCCCGACGAGGGCACCGTCGTGGCGCTGGGCGAAAACCTGTGGAAGAAGAGCCGCGGCAGGATCGACAAGTTCCGCCTGGACCACTGCGGCTTCATCTTCCAGGGCTTCAACCTGTTTCCGTCGCTCAACGCCACCGAGCAGGTCGAGCAGGTTCTGAAATATTGCAAGGTGCCCAAGGGCGAGGCGTACAGGCGTGCCCATGAGGCCCTGCGCTCGGTCGGCCTCGACCATCGCCTGACACAAAAGCCGGCCGAGCTGTCGGGCGGCGAAAAGCAGCGCGTCGCCATTGCCCGCGCCTTGTCGAAGGAGCCGTCGCTGATCTTCGCCGACGAGCCGACCTCGGCGCTCGATTCGGTCAGCGGCCAGGTCGTCATCAAGCTCCTGCATCAGGCCGCCAAGGAGCGCGGCGCCGCGGTTGTCGTGGTGACCCACGACCCGCGCCTCGAAGCCTATGCCGACCGCGTCATCCACATGGAGGACGGCAAGATCCTGAGCGATACCATGATCTCCGAACCGCCCGCCGTCTAAACATATTGTCCGTCATGAGACCCACCATGTCCCGCACCCTTTCCCGTACCGCCACCGTCAGCCTGATCGCCCTTGCCCTGGCCGGACTGTCGCTGTCCGCCTGCAACATGAAGGCGCCGGGCGCCGCCAAGGCCGCCGACAAGAACGCGGTCAAGGTTCCGCCGTCACCCTATGCCGCCATCGCCAACGGCAAGGTCGATATCGAAGGCGGCGTCGTCGAAGTCGCCGCCCGCCGCGCCGGCGTCGTCAAGGAGGTGTACGTCCAGGAAGGCGACAGCGTCACCAAGGGCCAGGTCCTGGCCCGCCAGGAGGACGAGGATTCCTTGCTGGCCGTGCGCACCGCCCAGGCCAATGTCGCCCAGGCGCGCAGCCTGATGGCGCAGACCCAGGTCAGCCTGGCCACCGCCCAGCGCGAATACGACCGCCTGGAAAAGCTGGCGCCGTCGAACTTCGTGGCGCAGCAGAAGCTCGATCAGGCCAGCGACGCCATCGCCTCGGCCAAGGCGACGCTCGACAGCCAGAAGGCGGCAGTCCAGACGGCCGAGGCCGAACTGGCCCAGGCCCAGTACAATGAGGAACTGACCTATATCCGCGCGCCGATGGACGGCAAAATCATCCGCCGCTACGCCAATCCGGGCTCAGGCGCCTCGACGCTCAACGTCTCGACCATGTTCGACCTGGAACCGGCCATCCCGCACATCATCCGCTCGGAAATCGTCGAAAGCTCGATTCCCGACGTGCACCCGGGCCAGGAAGCCGAGATCATCCCCGAGGCCGATCCGTCGCACGTCTATGTCGGCCACGTCATCCGCATCGCCGCCACCTTCGGCGCGCGCAAGCTGAAGTCCGACGGCGGCAACGAAGCCAGCGACGAACGCGTCGTCGAAGTCGTGGTGTCGGCCGAGAATACGCCCTTCCTGATCGGCCAGCGCGTGCTGGTCAAGTTCATGAAGCCGGGCGAAAAAGCGGGCATCAAGCGCGCCGACTCGCCGGCGCCTGCTCAGGCGAGCTAAGCATCTTGTCGCAATGAAACGTCTCGGCCCTCCCTGCGAAACGGAGAGGGCCGAAGTCGGTTTACCTTATACCGACGGTCATTCTTTATGGCCGTTGGTATAATACCAACGGCATTAAGTAATGACCTGTGCGTAGGCTCTGGTTCCGATTGATCGG
>CAKZJB010000236.1 GCA_936940865.1 uncultured Asticcacaulis sp.
CCCTGAGCCCGCCGTTCTTGCCCCCGGCGCTGTTACCCTGGGCCAATGGCGTGACATCTATCGCGGCTCAGGCTTCCGCCTGCCGGACGATTGTGAACCGGTCATAGCCGAAAGCGCCGCCGCCGTCGGGCGGATCCTGTCGCGCGGTGAGCCGGTCTACGGCATCAATACCGGCTTCGGCAAACTGGCCTCGACGCGCGTCGATGACGCGGACCTGGCCCGCCTGCAGCGCAATATCGTGCTGAGCCATGCCGCCGGGACGGGCGACGACACGCCGCGCGCCGTTGTCAGGCTGATGATGGCGCTTAAGCTGGCCAGCTTCGGCCATGGCGCCTCAGGCGTGCGCGTCGATGTGGCGCGGCTCATAGAAGCCATGGCCGAACGCGGCCTCGTCCCGGTCGTCCCCGCCCAGGGATCGGTCGGCGCCTCGGGCGACCTGGCGCCCCTGGCCCACATGGCCGCGACTCTGATCGGCGAAGGCGAGATCGACACGCCGTCGGGGCGTCTGCCGGCGCGCGAAGCCCTGGAAGCGGCGGGACTGAAGCCGCTCGAGCTCGGCCCCAAGGAGGGCCTGGCCCTGCTCAACGGGACCCAGTTCTCGACCGCCTTTGCCCTGGCCGGCCTGTTCGAGGCCGAAATCCTCTTCCGCTCGGCCCTGGTCACCGGCGCCCTGTCGACCGAGGCCGCCAAGGGCTCGGACGCGCCGTTCGACCGCCGCATCCACGAACTGCGCCGCCACGCCGGCCAGATCGACACGGCCGATGCCCTGCGCGCCCTGATGGACGGTTCGGCCATCCGCGCCTCGCACCTCAGGGGCGACGACCGCGTCCAGGATCCATACTGCCTGCGTTGCCAGCCCCAGGTCATGGGCGCGGCGCTCGACGTGCTGCGCCAGGCGGGCCGGATGCTGGAAACCGAGGCCAACGGCGTGTCGGACAATCCGCTGATCTTCGCCGCAACCGACGAGGCCCTGTCGGGCGGCAACTTCCACGCCGAACCGGTGGCGTTCGCCGCCGACATGATCGCCATGGCGGTGTGCGAAATCGGCTCGATCGCCGAGCGCCGCATCGCCATGCTGGTCGATCCGGCCCTGTCGCGCCTGCCGGCCTTCCTGACGCCGCGGCCGGGTCTCAATTCCGGCTTCATGATTCCACAGGTGACGGCGGCGGCGCTGATTTCCGAAAACAAGCAGCGCGCCTATCCCGCGGTCGTCGATTCCATTCCGACCTCGGCCAACCAGGAGGACCACGTGTCGATGGCGGCGCACGGCGCGCGCCGCCTGCTGGCCATGTGCGACAATGCCACCGCCGTCATCGCCATCGAGCTGCTGGCCGCCGTCCAGGGCTGCGACTTCCATGCCCCGCTGCGCTCTTCGCAGGCGCTGGAAAGCGTGCGCGGGATATTGCGCACCCAGGTGCCGGCACTCGACGACGACCGCCACCTCTATCCCGACATGCAAAAGGCCATCGGTCTGGTGCGCTCCGGCGCGATCGTTGCCGCGGCCGGCATAGCCCTGCCGTCGCCTTGCTGAAACCGTCCTCACCGGAGCCCACCTCATGACCCGTCTCGACAACAGCCGCATCATCAAGCCCGCCACCGGCGCCACCCTGTCGGCCAAATCCTGGCTGACCGAAGCGC
Source organism: uncultured Asticcacaulis sp. (assembly GCA_936940865.1). Lineage (GTDB taxonomy): Bacteria > Pseudomonadota > Alphaproteobacteria > Caulobacterales > Caulobacteraceae > Asticcacaulis. The sequence continues at coordinate 1,639 of CAKZJB010000236.1, forward strand.
CGCTGCGCATGCTGATGAACAATCTCCATCCCGACGTCGCCGAACGCCCCGAGGAACTGGTCGTCTATGGCGGCATCGGCCGGGCGGCGCGCGACTGGGAAAGCTTCGACCGCATCGTCGAGACGCTGAAGCGCCTCGAGGCCGACCAGACCCTGTTGATCCAGTCGGGCAAGCCGGTGGGCGTCTTCCAGACGCACGAGAACGCGCCGCGCGTGCTGCTGGCCAATTCCAACCTGGTGCCGCACTGGGCCAACTGGGAGCATTTCCACGAACTCGACCGCAAGGGCCTGATGATGTACGGCCAGATGACGGCCGGGTCGTGGATCTATATCGGCACCCAGGGCATCGTTCAGGGCACATACGAGACCTTCGTCGAGATGGGCCGCCAGCACTATGACGGCAACCTCAGGGGCAAATGGCTGCTGACGGCAGGCCTGGGCGGCATGGGCGGCGCCCAGCCGCTGGCCGCGGTCATGGCCGGCGCCTCGTGCCTGGCCATCGAATGCCAGGCCTCCCGCATCGAAATGCGCCTGCGCACCGGCTATCTCGACCACCAGGCCCGCGATCTCGACGAAGCGCTGGAGATGATCCGCAATGCCGGCCGGCCGATCTCGGTCGGCCTGCTCGGCAATGCCGCCGACATCCTGCCGGAGCTTTACCGGCGCGGCGTGCGCCCCGACCTGCTGACCGACCAGACCTCGGCGCACGACCCGGTCAACGGCTACCTGCCGTCCGGCTGGACGGTCGAGGACTGGCTCGACCGGCGCGAGCGCGATCCGCAGGGCGTCGCAAAGGCCGCCAAGGCGTCGATGGCCCAGCACGTCCGCGCCATGCTGGACTTCCAGAAGGCCGGCGTGCCGACCGTCGACTATGGCAACAATATCCGGCAGGTCGCCTTCGACGAGGGCGTGACGAACGCCTTCGACTTCCCGGGCTTCGTTCCGGCCTATATCCGCCCGCTGTTCTGCCGCGGCATAGGGCCGTTCCGCTGGGTGGCCCTGTCGGGCGATCCGGAAGACATCTACAGGACCGACGCCAAGGTCAAGGAACTGATCCCCGACAACCCGCACCTGCACACCTGGCTCGACATGGCGCGCGAGCGCATCAAGTTCCAGGGCCTGCCGGCGCGCATCTGCTGGGTGGGCCTGGGCGACCGCCATCGCCTCGGCCTGGCCTTCAACGAGATGGTGCGTAACGGCGAGCTCAAGGCGCCCGTGGTCATCGGTCGCGACCATCTCGATTCGGGCAGCGTCGCCTCGCCCAACCGCGAGACCGAAGCCATGCGCGACGGATCGGACGCGGTGTCGGACTGGCCCCTGCTCAATGCCCTGCTCAATACGGCGTCGGGCGCCACCTGGGTCAGCCTGCACCATGGCGGCGGCGTCGGCATGGGCTATTCGCAGCATTCCGGCATGGTCATCGTCTGCGACGGTTCGACCGAAGCGGACAGGCGCCTGGCGCGCGTGCTGTGGAACGATCCGGCCAGCGGCGTCATGCGCCATGCCGATGCGGGTTATGATATCGCGCTCGACTGCGCCCGCGAAAAAGGCCTGGACCTGCCGGGCATCGCGCCGGCACAAAAGCTTAAATCGGCATCCGCATGATTTCCTGATAGGCGCTGATGACCTGATCGCGGATGGAGATGACCGTCTGCAGGTTGGTTTCGGCCGATGCGACGGCGGTAACGGCGTCGATCAGTTCGGCCTTGCCCTGCTGCTGCTGGACCATCATGTTTTCGGCGCCCTGGGTCGCCTTCGTGGTCTGCTCCAGCGCGCCTTCCAGCATCTTGCCGAAGTCGGGACGGCCGGCGGCGCCGGCCGCGTCCCTGGCCAGGCTGTCGCTTTGCTTGATCGCGGCGCCATAGGCGCGGGCGGCCTGTAATGGAGTCATGGTCTAACTCTTACTTTTGCAGGATGTCGAGCGTCTTGGAAACCATGGCGCGCGAGGTGTCGATGACATTGAGGTTGGCTTCGTAGGCGCGCTGCGCCTCACGCATGTCCATGGTTTCGATCAGCGGATTGACGTTCGGCTTCTTGACGTAGCCGTTGGCATCCGCTGCCGGATGGGCGGGGTCGAACTCCTCGGTGAAAGCCGATGCGTCCGGCACGACCTCGGCCAGCTTGACGCCCGTGGCGCCGTCGATCGGCGATGAGGTGAAAACCGGCTGCTGGCGGCGGTAGGGATCGCCGCCCTTGACCTTGGACGTCGAGTCGGCGTTGGCGATGTTTTCGGCGATGATGCGCATGCGCGCCTGCTGCGCCTTCAGGGCCGAGGCGGCGACCGCCATGGTCTGATCGGAATTGATGGACTTGACCATTTCCTGAACTCCTTACGTGCCCGAACCTACTTACCCGGCGCCTTGATCGCCATGCGGACCAGCGACATCGACTTCTCGTAGAAGCCGACGGCCGCTTCGAACTGCTGGCGGCTTTCGGCCATCTTGAGCATCTGCTCTTCCAGGACGACGCTGTTGCCGTCCATGGTGGTCTCCGAGTCGGGCGAAGTGATCTCCTTCGCGCCGGCCGGCAGCGGGGTCTGCATCTGGATATGCATGGCGTTGGTGACCATCATGCCCATCTGCCCCCCGGCATCCGAGCCCCCGGCCATCAGCGCACCGAAGTCCTGGGCCTGGAGGTCGTGCGGCTTGAAGCCCGGCGTCGAGGCATTGGCGACGTTTTCCGCCACCACCTTCTGGCGGCCGCTCAGCCAGCCCATGCGGGTCTGCAGCGCGTCGAGAAGCGATATGCCCGTCGTCATGATCGGCCCTTTCCGGTTCGCGTCACCCCCGACTCGGCTTAAGGCTCGACACCCACGCCCGGAGGTACAGGGCAAATAATGCCCACCTTTTGGTTAACAAAGGCTTTCGGTAAACGGCCCGTTAACCAAAGATCGGGCAGATGGAAAGCGACATGGAAGCGTTCACCTCGACCCTGCGTGCGGTTTTCGCCCTGGCCATCGTGCTGGGGCTGATCCTGGCGCTTGCCTATGTGCTGAAGCGCTATGCGCCGCAGCTGATGGCGCAGCTCCAGGCCAAGCGCGGACAGCACAAGCGCCTGGAGGTTCTCGAGACCCTGGTGCTTGACCCGGCGCGCCGGCTGGTGCTGGTCAGGCTGGACGACGAGGGACGCCTGATCCTGCTTGGCGAGGGCCGCGAACTGATCGAACCGCGCCCGAAACATGCCGAGACCAAACCCGCGGAACCCCGGCCGGCCGCCGTCGCGCCGCCGGTCAAACCCGCGCCCCGCCCCACGCCCGCGCCCGTATCCACGCCGGCAAAGCCTCCGCTTGCCCCCGCCGCCCGGACTTCGGTTGCCCAGGCTCCGGCGTCCCAAACTCCAGCGCCCCAGCCCCAGGATCCCAATGACGACCTGTTCTGACGCTGCGCCCGCTCCCGCCCCGCAAGCCCCGCGCAAACGGCTGTCGCCGCGCGCCCTGAACGTCATCGTGCTTGTCACCTTCATCATCGGCTTCGCGCTGATGATCACGCCGTTTCCGGTGCTGGCCCAGGCGGTCAATGTCGACCTGGGCAAGGGCGGCAGCCTGTCGGCCCGCGTCATCCAGTTGATCGGCCTGATGACGGTGCTGTCGCTGGCGCCGTCGATCGTCATCATGTCGACCTCGTTCATCCGCATCGTGGTCGTGCTGTCGCTGCTGCGCACGGCGCTGGGCCTGCAGCAGAGCCCGCCCAACGCGGTCATCATCTCGCTGGCGCTCTTCCTGTCGGCCATCGTCATGGCGCCGACCTGGGAGCGCGCCTATACGGACGGCATCCGTCCGCTGATGGACCAGGAGATGGAACTGCCCCAGGCCTTCGACGCCGCCTCGACGCCGCTGAAGGGCTTCATGCTGGCCCAGGTCGACCAGAAGGACCTCGGCCTGTTCGTCAGCCTGTCGAAGATGACCATGCCCAAGGACCAGATGGACCTGCCGGTGCGCGTGGTGACCCCGGCCTTCATGATTTCGGAACTGAAGAAGGCCTTCGAGATCGGCTTCCTGCTGTTCGTGCCCTTCCTGGTCATCGACCTTGTCGTGGCAAGCGTGCTTATGAGCATGGGCATGATGATGCTGCCGCCGGTCGTCGTGTCCCTGCCGTTCAAGCTGATCTTCTTCGTGCTGGTCGACGGCTGGAGCCTGGTCTGCGGCTCCCTGGTCAAGAGCTTCCACCCCGCGCTCGGCGGCGGTTAACCTCTCTCAAAATGGAAAAAGAAAGGGAGGCGCGCCAAATTGCGGCCTCCCCTTCCCCGTCTGTCCCCGGATGCGCTCAAGCCCCCCGGCTATCACCGCGCATCCTCCCTCGACAGACGCCCCCAAGGTCGGATTGTGCCTGCCCGTCTTCCCCCGAAGACGGAGCGCTGCCTGACGCACTGCCCCCAGTTGCGCCGTTGAGTGGCTGGCCATCCGGCCTTGTTTCGACCCGCCTTCACGATTTAGGCAATATGATACCGTTCCGCGATCGCGGTCCGGACGCCATATGGCCCCAGGATTATCGTTAAGACGGGATTTGAGCCGCGTGAGCGCGCCACCTTTTCCAAGGTGTTGCCAAAAGTCGAAAGGTTTCCGGTGGAGTCCTGATCAGGCGTGACCAGATTTTGGGCTGTGCCGATATACTTTTCTAAGCTTGGCGCCAGAGTTCGCTAAACTCAATGGCGTTCGCTTTCTTCTGTTTTGCGCCGGCTTCATCAGCGGCTATTACAAATTATGTGACGATCATTTCCTTCGTTCGCCTTCGTCGCCCTTGAGAACTGTACGCTAACTTGGCGACACGGACATATTACGCTTCTGCGAAATGGCAGAAAAGCGAAACCGGAACGATCACGCCGATGTGATTAAGGCGTCAATGTGGCAAGATCGCGCGCGGCAAAAGGCCCTGCCTCCGGGAGAGGCAGGGCCTTCGGGCACCTCGGGAACGAAGACTTCCTTTGCGCCCCCGAGCAAGAAACCCCACCACCACACCTCACTGCCAATGGCTTACGCAGTCGGCAGTTCGTGCGGTCCCCCTCCCCATTTTCTGCGAAAACGGGGCGGTCTGCCTACTTGCGGTCCAGGTTGATGAACGGCACCGAGCCGCCGGTAACCTGGGGCAGATGGCCATCCCATTTCTCGACGGCGCGCAACTGCACGACCTCGGGATTCGAGGCGATCGACTGGGCAAGCAGGCGGTTCGATTCGGCATCGCCGCGCGCCTGTTCGATCTTGGCGTCGGCCTGCGCCTTCGCAACCGCAACCTGGGCCTGGGCGGCAGCCGCGTCCGCGTCGGCCTTGGTCTTGGCCTGGATAGAGTCCAGGATGACCTGCGGATAGCGGATGGTGCCGATCCAGTCGAGCTGGCTGACCTCTACGCCCTGCGGCGCCCATTTGCGGTTGACGCGGGCCAGGGCCTTCTGGATGACGACCTGGCGGCCGCCCTTGTACAGATACTCGACGCTCACCTGTTCGGTCTCGGCCGCGATCGCGGAGCGCACGTCATTGCGCAACGGACCTTCGAAAATCTGGTCGAAGGTCAGGCGATAGCGCGTGTACAGCGCCGGCGCCTTCGACGGATCGATGCGCATGACAAGCTGCACGTCCGCCGTCATCGGCAGGGCGTTATTATCCGAGAAGGTGATCTCCTCGTTTTCCGGCCCACGTTCGTCGGCTTCGCGCGTATAGGTATAGGTGCGCTGGATCACCGGGAATTCGACGATGCGTTCACCGATCAGGTTGAAATGGTAGCCCGACGGCAGCGGCGCCGGATCGACGCCGGCGCCGGGGCCGAGCGTGCGGATCTTGACGCCGACATTGCCGGGCTGGATCGTGCGGCCGCACGACACCAGTCCGCCGCCCGCCACAAGCAGGACGCTCGTGACGGCGGCAATGGTGGCCGCCTTGCGCGGCAGGGTGAAGCCCGGATTGATATTCGCCATATGTGTATCAGCGCTTCACGGGAAGTGAAGCAGCCCCTTTCGTTGCTGATGACAGGCAGTCTGCCACAAGACCATGCGCACTCTGTTAACAGAGCGAAATAACCGTCACGGGTTTCGGGGGCTTGATCGCAAAAACGCGCAAATATGGGCTTTGGCCGAGAGTTCGACGTGAAGGCTGCAAGACTTGCAGCATATGCCTGTTTAATTTGCGATCATGGTCTTTCGTTTGCGTTACCCTGGTGCGGCCTTCGCCATACTTCGGGAACGCCCGGATAATACAATGACGCCCGATCCGCCCAAAGCGAATCCGGACAGGGGTCACGCGGATGTGAAAGATCAGGCCGTCTTGGCCGGCGCGGCCGCGCCGGCCTTGTTGGCGGCGGCGGCGGCATTGTCCTTTTCGCGGAAACGCTTCTTCATGCCGGCGACCCAGCCGGCGAAACTGTCTGTCTGGGCGGCCGCGGCGGCAAAGTCGCGCGGGCTGATCGTGCCGCCGTCGAGGGGCGCCAGCGCCACCCGCATGGCGTCCGGTGACGAGGCGGTGGCAGCGAACCTGCTCCAGCGTTCGTTGAGCCGCGTCAGCGACGCCTGGTCCTTGACCAGCGAATAGGCGACGCCGGCGCGGATCAGCCGGCCCTCGTCGGCGATACCGAGCGGCTTGTCGGTCTTGTAGCGGTCGCCCAGCTGCTTTTCGAGCACGGCCGCCGCCTTGGCCCAGTCCTTCTGCGCCCAATATATGTCGGCGCGCACGTCGTTGCCGTCGGGCGAACTGTCGTTGCCCAGGGCGTCCAGCGCCTTGTCGGGCTGGCCGAGTTCGACCAGGGCCCGCGCTTCCAGCACGCGGCGCTCCTGCATGATGGTCTTGGGCAAGAGCGTCGTGCGCGTGTTCCACAGGGCCTGCAGCGCCTTCTGCGGATTGCGGTCCATCAGGTAGATGGCCGCCAGGTCGGAGGCGACCGATGCCTTGGCCACGCCCTGCAGACGGTTGTCGATCTGGTATTGCAACAGCGTCGCCGCCTGGTCGAGCAGGTCGACGTCGACGAGACGGCGGACGATACGGCGCACCATCTCGTCGCCGTCGGCGCCGAGCGGCGTCAGGTCGCGGAAATCGTTGAACAGGCCGAGCGCCTCGACCGGCTGCATGCCGTCGGCCATGCCGCCGAGGAACAGGTTGCGGAAGGCCTGGTTGAGCGAGGCCTGGATCTGGGCGGCCTGCGGCTTGTCGCCGAACTGCTGGCCGGCGGTGCGCAGGACTTCCAGGGCCTCGCGGTAGCGGCCGAGGCCAAGATAGATCTGGCCCATGCTGCCGATGATCTTCAGTTCGGTATCGTCGCCGCGCCAGCGGTATCTGAGGCTGTCGAGCGTCGCCAGGGTTTCCGGCGCCTTGGCGCGGCCGAGCTGGAAGCGCAGCATGGCGGCATGCATCATGGCCGGCGCCGCGATCCGGTCTTCCGACGCCCGCGACACCGCCTCATAGACATTGAGCGCACGGACCTTGTCCCCGGTCGCCTCGATGATCTGGGCGTCGATCAGGTAGGCGGCCAGCTTTTCGAGCGGCGGGCCGTCCTGGTTGACGGCATAGGTAATCAGGCCGTCGGCGGTCTTCAGGTCCTGGCTTTGCAAGGCCGCGTAGGCCGCCGCGGCCGACAACCGCATCTTCCACGCCACCGGCATCGATTCCAGAGCCCGTGAACCGATTTTGAAGTCCTTGACGGCGTCGGCATAATGCCCGGCCTTGCTTTCGGCATAAGAGGCCCACAGCCGCGACGCCGGATCCGTGGCCAGCGCCGGCGAAGCGAGATCCGCCTGGGCTTCGGCGAACCGTCCCGTCATCATCTTGGCGACGACGCGCAGGCCCCGCACCTGGGGATCGTCGGCGGCGCGCGCGCTTTGCCTGACGATCAGGTCAAGCATGCCCTGCGCTTCGAAATTCAACCCCTGCCCGACCAGGAAGCGCGCCAGGGCCAGCCGCGCCCTGGTCGGCGCATTGGCGCCGCCGGACGCCTCTTCGGCGGCGGCGCCCTGCAAGGCCGAATAGCGCGCCAGGAAGCCTTCGTCGGGTGTCGCCGACCAGTCCGGGTTGACCGCGCTGGGATAGAGCGCGTTCTTGTATTCCAGCTTGGAATCGTCCGGCTTGGCGTTGGGATCGAGGGGCGACAGGGTCAGGCCGTCGGGCCGGGTCACCGAAATAAGGTCGCCGTCCAGCGTCACCTTCACGTCCGGCGTCATGTGTTCGACCACCACGCCCTGCGCCGTCGAGGCCAGCGTCGCCTCAAGCGTCGTGCGCGCGCTCTTCAGGTTCTTGATCGGCCCCCGCGCGCAGGCGATGGCCATGCGGTCGCCGACGGCGGGGTCACGAATCCAGGCGATGCGCGTGGCGCCGGCCAGGTTCACGTTGAGGCTGGGCGCGCCGGACGAATCGTCGCGCGTAATGGCGACGTCGGTCGTCTGGTCGGTCAGGGGGCGGCCGCCGAGGCGCACGCGCCACACCAGCGCGTCGTTCTGCACCGACAGCGAGCCGGTCGACGGCGCCGTGATGCGCATGGCGGTGAAGCCGTCATTGTGCGTCCACTGCACGTCCTGGACGACCGTGCCGTCCTTCAGTTCCACTGGCAGGCGCAGTTCGACCTCGCTATCGAAAACGATCCAGATCGCATCGCCGCGCCGGAACACGGCCGAGGCGACGGGACCGTCGAACGGAAACGAGATGTCCTTGCCGTCGCCATTGTCCTCGACATCGATGGCGACGACCGGCAGCTTGGGCGCCGCTGCCGCGGCCGGTCCCTTGGCCGCGTCCTTCTGGCCCAGAAGCAGTTGCTGGAGATTGACCGTGATGGGCTGGCCGGGCTGCGGCTTCGTCGTGCTGGCCGGGTGATCGTGCGGGTCGATCTGGACGAAGACCGCGCCGTCGGAACGGCCGAAATGGGTGTCGTAGCCGTCCTGAACGGTCAACACCAGTTCGGTGGCGCGGGCGTCGCTGCGGATGTCGGCATTGCTTATGCCGATCGGCGGGTGCGAGCGCAGGTCGCCGATATCGGGGCGCTGCTGGCCCGGCAGGCGGATGACGACCTGGCCGTCCTCCTTGCGCACGGACGCGCGCGAGCCCACGGCCCCGTAGATTTCGATGCGGCCAGACTGGTCGTTGCGGCCGATGCGGATGTCGATGTCGGCGCGCGAGGCGATGTTGAGATTGAGCGGATCGCCGACGGCAAAGCCGGTGATGGCGAAGCTGGCGACGGCCATGAAGGCGGCCGTGGCCGTCAGCGCCCCAGCCAGCGACGCGCGCGGGTTCGCACCCCCGGCCACGGGGGCCTTGGCATCGACGCTGGCTTTGCGCACACGGCTCATGCCGCCCAACATGCCTAATGGGCGTTTAACGGGAGTTAATAAGGGATGTAAAAGTGGGAAATGTCCCACGCGCCGTTAAAGCCCGCCGGCCTTAACGCCTGTAGCGCTCGGCATACCAACGCCCCTTTCCGTCTCCCCGTGAACGGGGGAAGGAATTAACTGACTGTATTCGCTTATTCCTTCCCCGCTTACGGCGGATCGAGCGAAGCGGAAGTATAGCGTCCGCGAGGGATGGCCAGCCTTACGCCTTCGCCTTGCCCGCGGGCGGTGCCGCGGCGGCCGAGGCCTTGCCCGGCTTGGCGCCCTTCGCGGGGGCCGGGGTAGCGGCGGGCGCGCTCGACGCCGTGCTGCCATTGGCCGTCATCTTGTCGAGCTGCTGCTGCAGGCCCGTCGTGGCCTTCATGCGGTTGGTCAGCTTTTCGGTCAGGTCGCGCGCCGCATCGGGCGTCATCGCGCCCAGGATGGCCGCCAGCGAACGGTCCTTCATGCCGGCCGCGATCGGCAGGCGGACCTCGTCGCTCATCGTCGTCAGGACGGCCGCGGCGTCCTTGGGCTTCATCGATTCGTAGACCTTGACCATGCGCACCGTATCGTCGGCCGAGGTCTTGTTAGCCTGGTCGAGCAATCCCTGGATCTGGGTCTTCAGGCTTTGCAACTGGGTGATGCGGGCGTCGAGCTTGTCGTCGGCGGCCTGGATCAGCTGTTCGCGCGAATTGAGCCCCTGCTCGCGCTGGTCCAGCTCGGCCCGGCGCTGGCCAAGGCTTTGCAGGATGTTGAGTTCGTTGGGCGAAATGCCGGCCTGGGCCGCCAGATCCTTGACCGAAGTCGCGCAAACCGGCGCGGCCGCCGGCGCCTCGGCAGCGGCCGGCCTGGCCGAGGAAGAAGCATCGGCCGCGGCCAGCAGCGACGGATCGACGGCGTAGCTTTCGGTCGGATCGTCCTCCTTGTTGACCTCGCCCCCTCCCCCTTTGGCGGCGCTTCCGGCGCCCTTCTTCGCCTTCGCCCTGGACGCGTCGGCAGGCGTCTTGCCGTCGGCGGCGAACGCCGTCGCCTGATGGAAGACATCGGGCAGCACATCGAGGCTGGTGATCGCCTTCATGGCCAGCACGCCGCCCACGGCGACGGAGATGATCGGCAACAGTCGGGGAAGATTGGCCATCGGCTACTCTGCTACTATCGTTTACGCGGCGCATCGTCGCCGCCGAAGAGATCGTCTTCGACGGAACGGATGCGCGGCTCGGGCTGGCGCGACGGCAGGGTCAGCGACCGGATCATTTCGTTGAGGTTGGCGACCACCAGTTCGGACATCTGCACCTTGTCGATCAGGTCGCTTTCGTCCTCGTGAGGCACCTCGGGCAGGACGCTGCGGCGACCGGCGCCCGCGTTCGCGCCGTTGAAGCGGATGAGGTCGCGTTCGAACGGATCGCGGGCCGGCGTTTCGCCGCCATTGCGGCCGCGCGCCACGGACGGCGACTTGGGCGACGACCAGGCAGGATTGTAGTCGGCATCGTCCTCAAGGCGCGGCTGGGAGCGAGCCTCGGGGCGCGACGCGGGACGATGCTCTTCGTATCCTGGTTCGGGGCGCGGCGTCTCATGGCGGCGCTCTTCGTATTTCGGCGCGCTTTCCAGGCGGCGGGCAGCCTCTTCGGCGCGGGCCTGGGCCTGGGAGACACGGCCCACCTGGCCGTCGAGTTCGCGGGCGGCGCGCTCGGCCCGTCCGACCTGGGTTTCCAGCTTTTGCAGCAGGTCGCGGGCCGCCAGGATCCGGCCGTGCAACAGATCCTGCGATTCGTCGGCGTCGGCGCGCAGTTCCTTCAGGCTGTGGTGCGCGCGAATGGCCGCCTGGTCGAGATCGGCGACGGCGCGGGCAAAGCCTTCGTGGGCGCCGCGCAGGGCTTTCAGCTTCTTGTCGAGGCGCACGCCGAACCACAGGGCTGCGACCAGCAGCCCCATGAGGACAAAATCCATTATGGCGTTCGCCGACAACATCTGCCCGGCGCTTTCCTTTCTGTTTTCGTTGCGCCCCGATTTCTTCGGGCGGACGGCGCGAATTCTGGGCGCCGTTATTTCTTCCGCGATTGCAGCAACCGCCGCTTGGCGGAGGACGCCAGCGGGCTGTCGACCCGCACGGCGATGGAATGGCCCTTTCGGCCCATCCGTCCCGTGGTCAGAGGAATCGCCCCGCACCGCAGCTGAACCGGAGAATCAGCATTGGCGTTGAGCACGATCGTCTCTCCGACCTTGAAATTCAAGACCTTGGATAGAGGCATCTGCTGTTCGTCGAGTACGGCGCGCACCTCCATCTGCGTCGTCCACAGCTCGGTGGCCAGGTGGCTTTCCCAGATGTTGTCGCGGCCGAACTTTTCGCCCATGAACTGCTGCAGCAGCATCTTGCGGATCGGTTCGAGCGTGGCGTAGGGCAGCAGCAGCTCGACGCGGCCGCCGCGGTCTTCCATGTCGATGCGCAGCTTGACCAGGATGGCGGCATTGGCCGGCCGGGCGATGGCGGCAAAGCGCGGATTGGTTTCCAGGCGGTCGAGGTTGAAATTGACCGGGGTCAGGGGCTCGAACGCCGCCTTGGCGTCGTTCAGCACCACCTCGACCATCCGCTGCACCAGCACGCGTTCGATCGTGGTGTAGGGCCGGCCTTCGATGCGCAGCGCGGCGGTGCCGCGGCGGCCGCCCAGAAGTACGTCGACGATCGAGTAGATCAGGTTCGAATCGACCGTCAGCAGGCCGTAATTGTCGAGTTCCTCGGCGCGGAACACCGCCAGGATCGCCGGCAGCGGGATCGAGTTGAGGTAGTCGCCGAAACGGATCGACGAGATGTTGTCGAGCGAGACTTCGACGTTGTCGCTGGTGAAGTTGCGCAAGCTTGTCGTCATCAGGCGCACCAGCCGGTCGAAGACGATTTCGAGCATCGGCAGGCGTTCGTACGACACCATCGCCGAGTTGATGATCGCCCGGATGCCCGAACGTTCGTTGTAGTCGTCTTCGGACAGGTCGAAGCCGAGCAGGCTGTCGATTTCATCCTGGTTGAGGATGCGCTCCGCCCCCACGGGCATGTTGAAGCGCTCGCCCATGGAGCCGCCGCCGACCATGGCTTCCCATTCGGCGGCAAGATCGCCCCCGTCGACGCCGCCGGCGGCTCCGGCTCCGGCCGCGGCCTCAGCTTCGGCGGCAAGTTCCGCCTCCCACTGGGCCATCATGGCTTCCTGATCGACTTCACTCATCGCCTGGCGCACTCCGAAGCGACGTTCGGCGCCAGCCAAAAGTGCGCAACGGCTTTTGGGTTATGGGGGGCGGCAAACATCTTACGTGATAAGCTTTTCTTCGATCAGGACAGCGTTGATCTTGTGCGGGGCCAGGATCAGGTTGATGCGGCGCAGGATTTCGAGGCGCAGCTGATAGTCGCCGGCCGACGACGCCAGGTCTTCGGGCCGCAGTTCACCCATGAAGCCCTGCAGGATGTCGTTGACGCGCGGCATGCTGTCCTGCAGCAGCTCGACCGTGTCGTCGTCCGGGCATTCGAAGGTCAGCTTGAGCTTGAGGTAAGAGGCGTGGCCGTCGGGGCTCTCTATATTGGCCACGACGTCGGGAAGGGTGAAGTAGGTGATGCCGTTCGGGCCCTCGGCGACAACCGGCTGGGTCTTGGGATCGACCTTGGCGCCGCCCTCCTTCTTTTCGCCTTCCTTCTTCTTTTCCTTCTTCTTCTCGTCCTTCTTGCCGTGCTCGCCGTCCTTGGCGCCTTCGGCCGCCGGCGGATGCTTGGGCGCCAGCACCAGGAAGTAGACCGCCGCGCCGCCGCCCAGCACGATCAGCGCCCCGGCGGCAATGGCGATCAGCATGACCGGCAGGCCCTTCTTCTTGGGCGCGCCCTCTTCGCCTTCGGGCGCGGCGTCGACCGGCGGGGCCTCGGCTTCCTTCTTCTTGTCCTTGGTCTTGGCCAAAACGACACCTTGCTGAAACGGATAGGACACGCCGGTCCGCGAAGCGCCGGCGGGCATGGCGTCCATAATTCCTTACAAGTGTTAACGATTGCTTGTTACCGCATCGGGCGGGCGGCACTTTTTGCCGGGCCGGCCATCCCCCGCAAAAGCGGTCTTCAACAAAATCAGCAGCTTAGAAGAGTGGCACGGTGATTGCATCAGGGAAAAACATGGTTAACGCCGCCGTTTGCGCAAAATGCCGCCGGTCCGCGCCCCTTCCCTTTTCGCCCATCCAAGGCCCGCCCAATGGATAACGCAAACTACGTCGCCCTGTCGCGCCAGATTACCCTGCAACGGGAGCTGGACATATCGGCCAACAACCTGGCAAATATGAACACGACCGGATTCAAGTTCGAGCAGCTGCTGGTCAATTCGCAGTTCGGCGCGCCGGCCTATGACGATCCGATCCGCACGCCCGCCAATTTCGCCTATGACAACGGCGTCGGCCGTAATTTCAAGCAGGGCACGCTGACCCAGACGGGCTCGCCCTACGACCTGGCGCTGGACGGCGAAGGCGCCTTCTTCAGCATCCAGACGGCCAACGGCACGCAATATACCCGCGACGGCGCCTTTACGGTCAGCCAGGACGGCACGCTGGTGACCCAGAACGGCGATACCGTGCTGGGCGACGGCGGTCCGATCGTGCTCGACCCCAAGAACGGCGACCCCGTGATCAGCCAGGACGGCATTGTCAGCCAGACGCAGCAGGGGCAGACCCTGCGTGTCGGCAAGATTTCCGTCGTCCGCGTCGGCAACCTTTCCGACATGAAAAAGCAGGGCAACGGCAATTTCACCCTGGCCAATGGCGCCACCACAGTGCCCGCGACGGATGCCCGTGTCCGCCAGGGCATGCTGGAATCGTCCAACGTCAATCCCATGGTCGAGATCACCAAGCTGGTCCAGATCAACCGCGCCTACTCGCAGATCTCCGCGATCATGGAACAGAACAACACTTTGAATCGCACCGCCGTGGAGCGGCTGGGTAAGGTGGCGTGATCGCCATGAGAGCTTTTGACCACCGTCTTCACTATGGCGATCACGCCATTTTTGCTGGGCGCTTTCGCGCCGTTTCGCGGCACTCGCCGCGGCGGGCAGTCGCCCTTGCCGGATCGCGTCGCAATCCGGAGTCCATTTCCAACGACTTCTTGGGAGTCTAGTTCATGCGTGCACTGAGAACCGCCACCACGGGCATGGCCGCCCAGCAGATGAACGTCGAGGTCATCTCGAACAACATCGCCAACATGAACACGGTCGGCTTCAAGAAACAGCGCGCCGAATTCCAGGACCTGCTTTACGACAATGTCGAGCGCATGGGCGCGCAATCGTCCGACTCGGGCACCGTCGTGCCGACCGGCATCCAGATCGGCGCCGGCGTCAAGACGGGCAGCGTCTACCGCATCCTGACGCAAGGTTCCCCGACGCTCACCGACAACCCCTATGACGTCGCCATCGAAGGCAAGGGCTACTTCCAGGTCCTGATGCCGTCGGGCGAAACCGCCTATACCCGCGCCGGCAACTTCGCGCTCGACGACCAGGGGCGGCTGGTGACTCAGGACGGCTATCTGGTGCAGCCGGCCATCACCATCCCGCAGAACAATACGGGCGTCACCATCTCCAAGTCCGGCCAGGTCCAGGTGAGCACCGCCGGCAGCTCGACGCCCACCGTGGTCGGTCAGCTCCAGATCGCCACCTTCTATAACGAGCCGGGCCTTGAGGCGATCGGCGACAACTGTTCCTGCAAAGCGGTTCGTCGGGCGCGCCCAATATCGCCAATCCCGGCGATACCGGCTTCGGCACCCTGATGCAGAACTACGTCGAATCCTCGAACGTCGACGCCGTGTCGGAAATCACCGCCCTGATCGTCGCCCAGCGCGCCTACGAGATGAACTCGAAAGTCATCACCACGGCCGACGACATGCTGCAGACCACCAGCCAGCTGGCGAGGGCGTAATGAAGGGGTTTGCCGGAAAATCGCTGATCCTGGCGGCCGTGTTGATGATCCCGGCGACTGCATTCGCGGGCGCGTTGACCCTGAAAGCCAATCCGTCCGACGGCGACGGCCGCATCACGGTCGGCGACGTGTTCGATGGCGCCGATCCGGCCCAGGCCGGCATCGTGCTGGGCTACCGCAACGCCGGCAATGCCGTGCTCGACGCCGCCACCGTCCAGATGGTCACGGCGCGCAACGGCCTGACGTGGGACAATCCGCGGGGTATCCGCCGCATCATCGTCACCTCCGGCAGCGACGGCGCCGCACCCGCCGGCAGCCCGGATGCGGCCGTGGCCGATGCCGCCCCCGCAGCCGTTTCCGGCAAGGCCGTGGAGGCCCTGGTGTTCAGCCATTCGATGAATGCCGGCGACATCGTCCAGGCCGACGACATGACCTTCGCCAAGGTTCCGGCCGGCGGCGGCGACATGCCGCGCGACGCTTCGTCGATCATCGGCAAGGCCGTCCGCTATCCGGTGCGTGAAGGCTCTGTCATCCGTATGAGCGCGCTGGGCCAGCCGACCGTGGTCCATCGCGCCGATCCCGTGAAGGTCACCTGGTCGTCGGGCGCCCTGTCGCTTTCCGTTACCGGCACGGCACAAAAGGACGCCGCCATCGGCGACGTCGTGCAGATCGAAAACCCGGCTTCGAAAAAGATGATCGACGCCGTGGTCACAGGCCCCGGCGAAGCCCTGGCCGGTCCCGCCGCCGACCAGCTCCGCTCCCGAATGTTCCTCTCAGCCCGCTAAGGTACCGACATGCGTATCCAGTCCGCCCTGACCTTTACCGCCCTGTCCCTGGCCTGCCTGTCCGTGGGCGCCTGCAGCTCGGTCCGCGAGGCCGTCAACGGTCCGTCCATGAGCCCGATGGGCTATCCCGCCGCCATCGTGCCGCAACAGCAGGCCATCGCTCCGGAGCCCGCCACCACGCCGGCATCGGCCAATTCGCTGTGGCGCGTCGGCGCGCGCACCTTTTTCAACGACCAGCGCGCCCGCAGCGTCGGCGACATCCTGACCGTGCAGGTTTCGATCGACGACAGCGCCCAGACCAGCAACACGACGTCGGGCTCGCGCAGCAATTCCTATTCGGCGGCGACACCCAACGTCTTCGGCTTCGAATCGTCGCTGGGCAAGATCTTCCCGTCGGGCTACGACGCCAGCAAGGCGCTGGGCGCCTCGGGCTCGGCCAGCAATTCGGGCTCCGGCACCATCAAGCGCGCCGAAAAGATCAGCCTTACCATCGCCGCCGTCGTCACCGGCGTCCTGCCCAACGGCAATCTGGTCATCCAGGGCTCGCAGGAGGTCCGCACCGACCGCGAAGTCCGCGTGCTGACCGTGTCGGGCATTGCCCGGCCCGAGGACATCTCGTCGGAAAACACCATCAAGCATACCCAGCTGGCCGAGGCGCGCATCTCCTATGGCGGCCGCGGCGACCAGACCGACATGGTCAAGGTCCCGGCGGCCCAGGCGATGATGAACAAGTATAGCCCGTTCTGACGATCAGGTTAACCATGAAAAGCGCTGAAATCATGGAGATTTCAGCGCTTTTGCTGGCGTCGTTTTAACCTTTGCCGGCTGACACGGGACGCGATTCGTCGCGATTGCGAATCGTTTCGGGTAAGCCCCTGTATTTAAAAAGGAAAGAGTCCGGCGCTTCATTCGGACAATGCGCGCGCACGTCGCCAGGATGGCCGAGCGATTCGACTATCCTATTGTAACCATGAATATTTCGGATCGGTTAACGGTCCGTGCCTACCGCCTCGGTGATCGAACGGAAGCCGTCGGCCGCAAGGCGCGCCACCAGGTCGCGGCGGATCGCGTCGGCCAGCCCCGGCCCGTAATAGACCATGGCCGAATAGAGCTGGACCAGGGAGGCGCCTGCCCGGATCTTGGCATAGGCGCGCGCGCCGGAATCGACGCCGCCGGCGCCGATCAGCAGCAGCTTTCCACCGCTGGCTTCGCGCGCGATGCGCAAAGCCGTGGTCGACAGCTCGAACAACGGCCTGCCCGACATACCGCCGGCTTCGTCGCGAAACCGCGACGTCAGCCCCTCGCGCGACAGGGTCGTGTTCGACACGATCAGCCCGTCGAGGCCATGTTTCAGCGTCGGCTCGACCGTATCGGCAATTTCTGCCGGGGTCAGGTCGGGTGCGATCTTAAGAAAGACCGGCATGTTGCGGCCGGTCGCCGTTTTCAGCGCGGCGCGCGTCTCGGCGATCTGACCCAGCAGGTCGTCAAGGTACGACTTGCCCTGGAGCGCGCGCAGGCCCGGCGTATTGGGCGACGAGATGTTGACGGTGAAATAGTCGCCGAGCCCCCACAGGCGCTTCAGCCCCGTGACGTAGTCGGCCATGCGGTCGGCGGCGTCCTTGTTGGCGCCGATGTTCAATCCGATGACGCCGTCGCCGCGCTTGGGCAGGTGGCGCTCCATATTCGCGGCAAAGGCATCCAAGCCTTCGTTGTTGAAGCCCATGCGGTTGATGACGGCCTGATCCTCGCTCAGCCGGAACAGGCGCGGTTTCGGGTTGCCCGACTGCGGCAGCGGCGTGACCGTGCCGCATTCGACGAAACCGAAGCCCGCGCGCAACATGGCCAGCGGCGCGTCGGCATTCTTGTCGAAACCGGCGGCCAGGCCGATGCAGTTGCGGAAACGCAAAGTCCCCCCGTCAAACGGCACGGTGACCGCCAGTTCGGGCGTGTTGAGATGGGAAACGGGCCCGAGGCCGGCCTTGAGCAGTTTGATCGTCAGGACGTGGGCGTCTTCGGGCTGCAGGACGTGCAGAGCCCGGGAAGCAAGGCGGTACATCAATGTCCCTTGGCCAGATAAATTCCGTCATAGGTCGGGCGGCCGGCGACGTCGATTTCGAACACGGTCGCGGTCGCCGTCGGATAACCCGAGCGCACGGCATCGATCGCATCCTGGCCGGCGGCGCCTTCGAAGAGGTATTCGGCCGCCAGGACCTGAATGCCGGGATTATGGGCGACCACCAGCACGCACTGGCCTTCGTCTTCGCGCGCCTCGATCATGCGCCGCAGGACGTCGGCATTGGCGTTATAGGCGTCCTTGGTTATGTCGGCGCGGATCGGCCCCAGGACCGCTTCGACCTCGGCGAAGGTGCCGCGCGTGCGCGCCGCCTGCGAGACCAGGGCGTAATCGGGCTTTATACCATAGGCTTTGAGGGCTTCGGCGACGGAGCGGGCTTCTTCGCGGCCGCGCCTGGCCAGGACGCGGTCGAAGTCTTCGCCGCTTTCGGCATCTTTTTCCGCCTTGGCGTGGCGCATCAGGATCAGTTGTTTCATGGCCGCCGATATGGCGCGGAGTCCGGGCGGATGCCAAGTGGAAAATGCGGAGAAAAGGGATGGTCCCCGCGCTCTCTTCCGAACCTCCCCTGGAATCTGTATGGGGAGGTTCGGTCAGGTGCGCGACGTCGGCACGGGCGGCGCGACGGGCGCCAGCACGCCGCGCAGTTCGGGCAGGAGCGATTTCTGCGCCGCCTTGGCCGTGGTGGCGACGAAGGGCCGCCGCCCGGCTTCCATCAGGATCAGCCCGCCATTCAATGGCCAGATATGCGGCACGACGCGTTCCAGCGTATTGGCCCAGCGCAGCAGAGAGCGCATCGGCGGCACATAGAGGGCGTGCGACCAGGCCATGGGCTCAAGGTCGGCCTCGCGCACGGCGTTTTCGAGCTGGCCGCGCGAATAGGGCTGGCCGTAGCCGAAGGGCGTCTTTTCGGCATGGGCCCACAGGCCGCCGCGCGCCGCGACGCACAGGATCAGCTTGCCATTGGGAGACAGCAGCCGCGCCGCTTCGAGCAGCAGGTTCTGCGGCGAGGGCGATTCCTCGAGCGCGTGAACCATCAGGATGCGGTCGAACAGGGCGCTGGGAAAGGGCAGCGCTTCCTCCTCGACAAGGGCCGCGCGCACCTTCAGGTCGGCCGGCCAGATTTCGGCCCCCTGCCCCGCCGGCATGGCCTGGAGCACGCGGCGCGCTTCGTTGAACGGGTCGAGATAGGGCGTGGTGTAGCCGATGCCCAGGACGTCGAGACCGCGCACGTCGTTCCACTGGTCGCGCAGCCTCAGGCCGACCAGACGCTGCACCACCTGGCCTTCAGGGGTGGCATAGAACCGGTTGAGGTCTTCGACCGAACGGCGCAATCGGATATTCTCGCGTTTTTGAGCTGCGGACTATACGGCTGTCATGCAGCAGGGCGGCAGAGCAACTATATAGACCCGAATCCCGCTTTTATCAGGACTGAGGCGAACATGGGCTTAAAAATCGATATCTTTCCCTGCCTGAGCGACAATTACGGCTTCCTGGTCAGGGACGAGGCGTCGGGCAAGGTCGCCTGCATCGACACGCCCGAAGCGTCGAAGATCATCGCGCGCGCCGAATCCTTAAGCTGGCACATCGACTGTATTCTGAACACGCACTGGCATCCCGATCATGGCGGCGGCAATGCCGCGGTCAAGGCGCATTTCAATTGCGACATATACGGCCCGGCGGAAGTCGCCGGACACTGGCCGCTCGACCACGTGCTGAAGCCCGGCGACGCCTTCCAGCACGGCGAGACACGCCTTGACGTGATCGACCTTTCCGGCCACACGCACGGCATCATCGGTTATCTCGACGCGGCCGGGCACAATGTCTTCGTCGCCGACTGCCTCTTTCCGCTGGGCTGCGGTCGCATGTTCGAGGGTACGCCCGAACAGTTCTGGAGAAGCCTGTCATCGCTCTGCGCCTTGCCGGACGATACGGTCATCTGGAGCGCGCACGAATATACGCTGGCGAATCTGAAGTTCGCCGAGAGCCTGGGGGAAACCGAGGCGCTGAGGGCGCGCGGGGAACGCATCCACACCCTACGCGATGCCGGGCAGTACACGGTGCCATCGACCGTGGCCGAGGAAAAGGCGACCAATCCGTTCCTGGTCTATCCGTTGCGGGAAAAGGGGTTCGACGCCCAGGCAGCCAAATTCGCCGAGGTGCGCGCGGCAAAGGACGTGTTCAAATAGGGGTACGACCGAGCGGACATCCCTTACGGTTCCCCCTTCCGTCAGCCACCGCTTACGCGGAGTCCGCCACCTTCCCCGTTTACGGGGAAGGTGGCACGAGCGGAGCGAGTGACGGAAGGGGGGCGCGAAGTTGAAACAGGCACAGACCTGTCCGCTTTAGTGCCCCACGGCCAGCGAGAACGAGGCCGACAGCACCTTGACGATACGCTTGGACGAGACGTGGCCGCCCCAGGTTCCGCGGCTGGGATCCAGCTTAAGCACCAGGGTGCCATTATCGAAACGGGCGCCGGGCGGGCGCCCTTCGATGAAGCGAACTTCATGCAGGCCATCGAGAGCGCGACGGGAATCGCTCTGTTCCGCGGCCTGGATCAGGGCGTCGGAGGCCACTGTGGCGGCGTCGGCAAACAGGGCGATGGTCGAATCGCCCGGCGTATCGGCGTCGGCGTTGAACAGCACCTTGTGCTCGACCGAGCGGCTGGCGCGGTAGGCGCATTTGGCGAGGTGCAGCCACAGCTGTTCCGGGGTCATGCGGGCGGGCTGGAAGGTATCGGCCTTGCCCTTGACGGCGACGGGGTCGCCCATGGGCCGGCCGTCGGAGAACAACACCATGCCGCCCCAGCGCGTGGCCTTGAGAACGGGCTGTCCCATGTCATTCTTGTAAATAATGTCGCCGCGCGTGCCGGCGGTCGCGGTGAGGGCGAAGACCTCGTCGTCGCCGTCGAAGCGCAGGAGCGGGATAGACTGGCTGGAGTCGAAGACGAAGCTTTCGCCGTCTTCCGAAACGAAGTGGGCGACCTTGGGCACGGCCTGGCTGGAACGGCCGTCTTCAACGGGTTTGCCGAAGATTTTGTCGCGGAAGGACTTGAAGGTCTGGGCCTCGGCGCCCGACACTGCACAGAGGGCGGCCAACACCACAAAAGCGCCTGTTACACGTCGCATTAATTGTCCGACACCGCTGCTCATCGATGGGATGTATGCGGGTCGAGTTGGGCGGATTTAAGACGGCAATGGGGGCACATTTGGCTTGTCTTGCAACCGATCCCACAAATGCAAAAGTGCGGCAATTATGCCGCACTTTCCAGGGTTTTGGTTAACAATACCCTATCCGTAGAACCCCTTAAAATTCCACGCTCCAGACGGCCTTTGAGGATATACAGGCCGGTTCGGCGAGGCGAAAACCGGTGGCTTTCAAGACCCGGAGCGGAGCGTACGTTAAAGTACGTGAGCACCGGAAGCTTGAAAGACGCCGGTTTGCAGCCCGCCGAACCGG
Organism: uncultured Asticcacaulis sp.; assembly: GCA_936940865.1. Taxonomy (GTDB): domain Bacteria; phylum Pseudomonadota; class Alphaproteobacteria; order Caulobacterales; family Caulobacteraceae; genus Asticcacaulis. The sequence goes on from CAKZJB010000236.1 coordinate 23,145, forward strand.
CCTGGATGCCTCAAAGCATGTGTTGGCCGCCGTTGACGGCTATTGTGGCGCCCGTGATGAAGGACGCCATGTCGGACGCCAGGAAGGCGCAGATTTCGGCGACTTCCTCGGGGGTGCCGAGACGGCCCACGGGGATGCCGGCAACGATCTTTTCCAGCACGGCCGGGGCGATCGCCGAGACCATTTCGGTCGAGGTATAGCCCGGGGCGACGCAGTTGACCGTGATGCCCTTGGCGGCCGATTCCATGGCCAGCGCCTTGGTGAATCCGATCATGCCGGCCTTGGCGGCGGAATAGTTGGTCTGGCCGGCCTGGCCCTTCTGGCCGTTGATCGACGAGATGTTGATGATGCGGCCGTAACCGCGCTCACGCATGCCTTCGATGACCTGGCGCGTCATGTTGAAGACGCTGTCCATATTGGTGTGGATGACTTCCTGCCACTGTTCCAGGGACATCTTGTGGAAGAAGCCGTCGCGGGTGATGCCGGCATTGTTGACCAGGACGTCGATCGGCCCCAGCTGGGCTTCGACTTCGTGGGCGCAGCGCTTGCAGTCGTAGAAGTTGTCGACGCTGCCCTTGACGATCATCACGCCCAGTTCGTCGGCGACCTTTTTGGCATTTTCTTCATTGCCGGCGTAACCGGCGGCCACCGTCAGGCCCGCTTCCTTAAGGCGCTTGACGATCGCCTTACCGATGCCGCGGGTGCCCCCGGTAACCAGTGCAACTCGACCCATGATGTAAACCCTCTCTCGAAAAAAATGGCCCGGGGTTCGCCCGGGCCGATAGAAAACCTAGACAGCCTCGACAGCCAGGGCGACACCCATCCCACCGCCAATGCAGAGCGTGGCCAAGGCCTTCTTGGCGCCCGAACGCTGCATTTCGTGCAGCAGCGTCGTCAGGATGCGCGCGCCCGACGCGCCGATCGGGTGGCCGATGGCGATGGCGCCGCCGTTGACATTGACCTTGGACGTATCCCAGCCGAGTTCGCGGTTGACGCTGATGGCCTGGGCGGCAAAGGCTTCGTTGGCCTCGATCAGGTCGAGGTCGCCGACCGACCAGTTGGCCTTCTTCAGCGCATTGAGCGTGGCCTGGATCGGACCGGTGCCCATGATGGCCGGATCGACGCCCGACGTGCCCGAGGCGACGATGCGCGCCAGGGGCTTAAGGCCCCGTTTGGCGGCCTCGGCGGCCGACATCAGCACGACGGCGGCGGCGCCGTCATTGAGGCCCGAGGCGTTGCCGGCGGTGACCGTGCCGTCCTTGGTGAAGGCGGGGCGCAGGCCGGCCATGGCTTCGATCGTGGCGCCGTGGCGGATATATTCGTCCTTGTCGACGACCGTATCGCCCTTGCGGCCCTTGATGGTGACGGGCGCGATTTCGGCGTCGAACTTGCCGGCCTTCTGCGCGGCCTCGGCGCGGTTCTGCGAGGTGACGGCGAATTCGTCCTGTTCCTGACGCGAGATATTGTACTTGGCCGCGACGTTCTCGGCGGTCTGGCCCATGTGGTAGTTATTGAAGGCGTCCCACAGGCCGTCCTTGATCATGGTGTCGATCAGCGACAGGTCGCCCATCTTCTGGCCGGCGCGGATATAGGCGGCGTGGCAGGCCATCGACATGCTTTCCTGGCCGCCGGCGACGACGATGGCCGCATCCCCCAGGGCGACCTGCTGGGCGCCGAGCGCCACGGCGCGCAGGCCCGAGCCGCAGATCTGGTTGAGGCTCCAGGCGGGGCTGGAGACCGGCACGCCGGCCTTGATCGACGCCTGGCGGGCCGGACCCTGGCCTTGCGCCGCCTGGAGGACCTGGCCGAGAATCACTTCGGAGACGTCGCCCGCCTCGATGCCGGCGCGCTCGATGGCGGCCTTGATCGCCACGGCGCCCAGTTCATGGCCCGGCAGGGTGCCGAGCGACCCCAGGAACGACCCCACGGGGGTACGGGCGGCGGAAACGATTACGACGTCTTGGATGGACATGGCCGGGCCTCTTCGACTGGCATTTTTGAAGAATAACAGGGCACTTAGGACACCTGAGGCGCGAAATCAAGCCGCGCGAATCACCTAAGGCGGCAGCTGTCCGGTAATTGCGGAAGGGCAGCCGAACACTTTTTTGTGCGGATTTGTTGCGCAATATGGGTTTTGACGGCCCGGGTGGCTTTTTTGCAACGCAACCTGTTGTTTTTACTGACATTTGCGTCAAAACAAAGCCCCTCTTTACGCAATGGCAAAAAAGAGGTTAGACTTTCAATGACATAAGGCGTGCCCGGGGGCTTCCGGCGGCCGGAAAAAAGGGAGTTGCGACCATGACAGAAACCCGTACCCGCGCGAAAAAGGGCGAAGGCGAACGCGTCATCATCAAGAAGTATGCGAACCGCCGGCTGTACAACACCGCGACCAGCTCCTACGTGACGCTCGACAACCTGTCCGACATGGTGCGGCAAAATGTCGACTTCGTCGTCTATGACGCCAAGACCGGCGACGACATCACGCGTTCGGTGCTGGCGCAGATCATTTTCGAAGAGGAAAGCCGCGGCCAGAACCTGCTGCCGATCCAGTTCCTGCGCCAGCTGATCAGTTTCTACGGCGACTCGATGCAGAATCTTCTGCCGACCTATCTCGAAATGTCGCTCGACGGTTTCGCCAAGCAGCAGGAACGTTTCCGCTCGCAGTTCGCCCAGGCCTTCGGCGGCACGCCGGGTCTCGGTTACTTCGACGAGCAGGTGTCGCAGAACCTGGCCATGTTCGACCGCGCCATGCGCATGTTCTCGCCCTTCTCCTTCGCCAATGCGGCGGCGCCGGCCGCCGAGGGCGATGTGGCCCCCGCTGCTCCGGCGGCCCCAGCCGCGCGCGAAACCGATACGGTGCGCGAACTGCGCGAGCAGATGGAAGCCATGAAGGCGCAGATCGACGCGCTTGCGAAGAAGGCGTAACAGCTTACTGACCTTTTAGGTTTCCTGGTGTAGTGTGACGGGCATGAGCGATTTCAAGGATGGAAATTCGACCCTGCCCGTCCCTTCGGGCCCCGTCATCGACCGCACCGGCGAGAGCGTACGCCGCCGGCGTGTCAAATCCGCGCCGAATGACGCCGATCCGACCTTTGCCGCGCAGGTTTTGAGCGGCGGCGAAAAACGCGGGCTGAAGGGCGGTCCCGAGACGCTCGAGCGGGCAAAATCGACCTATCTCAAGTCGGAATATTCCGGGCCGAACGACCGCCGCCCGCAGCCCGGCCGCGTGACGCGCACCGACATCTGACGGGTTTTAAGCCTGTCAGGCGTTCAAGCGTCTGATTTTCCTGATATTCGGAAACATTGCTCCCGCCGTCTTAACCACGGCACGGGACTTGCACACCACCGGACGACCTTTGTCCGGAGTTGCCCGTGTTCGCCACCAAGCCGAAATCGCCCCGCCTGCCGCGCAGCCTGATGACGCGCGCCTTCGACGTCGTGCTGGTGACGCTGATCTTTTCGGTGTTTGGGTAGACTCTTGCCGCTGGAACCGTCAATAGGCGAGTCGATAGAAAAACGCTCTTTCGGTGCCATCTTCTATTTTCACACTTTCAGAAAAAACTTCATCCAAGGTCCAGAAGCGTTCGGACCAGTCGTCCTGGACCAAGCCGTCAAATTCGCCGAGCATTAGCGAAATAAAATCTCTAACTTCAGAATGACCGTGATGCCGGCCTGATACATCAACCATCAGGCTGGTCGACGGAATCGCGCCGAATTTTTTCTTGATATCCGCCAACGCGCTATCCGAGAACTCTTCCGCAGCCTCGTTATAAAAATCGATATAAAGGCACGGATCATCGCCCGCCCAATATACCCAGGGCTCATATTGCGACGGAAATTTCTCTTCAAGAAATGCCCGGACTTCTCCCGCTGTGGCAGTCTTCAAATGAATGAATACGGTGCGCATGTGATTGGTCCGTAAAACTTCACGCAGGCCTTTGGTGATGGACGAAAAACGCCGGACCACTCGGCCCGGCGCAATCCGCGTAATTCGTAACCCGCTCCGCCGATCACCCGCCGAAGTCGATATCCTTCCGCGCCGAGATGGCGGTGACGATAAAGCCCGCCAGCACGTCCATCAGCGTCATCGAGGTCAAGAGGAAGAAGGTCGAGGTGGCGAAGGGCCGGAACAGCAGGAATTCGACCAGGCAGACGATGAACAGGACCATCGACAGCGAGTGGTTGATGATCGCCACCTTGTCCGACTGCGTCGATTTCAGCAGTTCGAAGAACAGGCAGATCAGCGCGCCGAACAGGATGATGTCGCCGGTCGAGACCGCCCAGTGCGTGCCGGGCGACGGCATCGGCATGTTGAACAGGACCTGGGTCGTGGCGTTGTAGGCCGCGTTGACGTCGGCGCCGCCGAACAATGAGAACAGGGCCAGGACGTTGTAGACCAGCCAGGGCAGGACCAGGAGCGGAAAGGCTGTAACCACGCTGACATTCCTTTTGTTGACGTTGCGCGCCTCAGGATCGAACAGGCCGATCGCGCTTTCAACACCCAGGGTCTTGCGAGGGTCTTGTGCCATGCTCTGTCCTCCCCTTTCCTAGCCCCGGATGCACAGGCAATACGGTTTCAGCCCGCTTCGCTCACCTTGCCGGGTTTGCGTAAACGGCTGTTTAACCACATTACACCCGGAAGGTCGGACAGCGCCACTGCCAAACGCCCGATATTGGTATATTTCGATTGACCTGTTGTACGAAGGCGATCCCCGACGGGCTCGATCAGGGTGACGTAGCCTTCGCGATTGACCAGGGCCGGCATGTAGCGGTGCAACTGGTCGAAGAAGGGCAACCGCAAAAAGACGTCGCGGCGGATGGCCTTCAGACCGCACGCCGTATCGTCGCAATTGTCGTTGAGCAGGCTCTTGCGGATGCCGTTGGCCCAGCGCGAGGCCCACTTTTTCGACGCCGTATCCTGGCGGTTCTGGCGCTGGCCGGCGACCAGCCCGACCTCCGGCCCGGCCTGGGCAAGGATCGACGCCATGCGGGCGGCGTCGGCCGGGGGGTTCTGGCCGTCGCCGTCGACCGTGACGATGATGCCTGAGCGTGCCGCAAAGACGCCGCTGCGGATCGCCGCGCTCTTGCCGGCGTTCTTTTCATGCTGCAGCACGCGCAGTTGCGGGACGGCGGCCCTGGTTTCGACCAATCGGGCATAGGAGTTGTCGGTCGAGCGGTCATCGACCATGATGATCTCGAAACCGTCGGCGCCGAACACCCCGGTGAACGCTTCCGCAATCTCCGTAGCGACTTGTACCGCCGCCCCTTCTTCATTATAGACGGGGACGACGACGGAGACAGTGAGGGGCATGTTCGGGACTCTGGCGAGGATCGGGCAATTCGGCCGCGATCCGCGTCATATCGTCTTTGCCCGCGCGCGTAAACAGCGCACCCCCACGGGGCGCAGTCTCGAGAACAGAATAACAATCAATGAGTCGTTTCCTTCCGCAGCAGCTGGTCCGTTTTGCCTCCGGCGGCATGCGCGGGCCAATGCTGGCCGCCCTGCTGACCATAATCGCCGCCTTGCCCCTGCTCTTCGTCATGCCGCCGCTCGACCGCGACGAATCGCGCTTCGCCCAGGCGACGTCGCAGATGCTGGAGACGCACGACTTCATCAACATCAACTACCAGGACACGCCGCGCCATAAGAAGCCGGTCGGCATCCACTGGCTGCAGGCGGCGTCCGTCGCCCTGACATCCAAGGTCGAGGCGCGCAGCATTACCGCCTACCGCTGGCCGTCCCTGCTGGGGGCGGCGCTGGCCGCCTTTGCCTGCGCCTGGGGCGCGTCGCGCGCCTTCGGGACACGCATCGGCACGCGCGCCGGCCTGTTGTTCGGCGTCACCTTCATGCTGTCGACCGAGGCCTTCTTCGCCAAGACGGATGCGGTGCTGTGCGGCCTGACGACGCTTGCCATGGTCGCCCTGTCGCAGATCTACCTGCGCACCCGCGACCTGGAAAAGGACGCCCCCAATCCGAAGATTCTCAAGGAAAAGCTTATCCTGTGGCTTTCCATGGCCTTCGCGATCCTGATCAAGGGGCCGGTGCCGCTTCTGGTCATGGGCTTGACGCTGGCGGCGCTTTGGGGCTTCGATCGCAAGATTGGCTGGGCCAGGCGCCTGGGCTGGCTTTCCGGCCTGATCCTGATCCTGCTGATCTGCGGGCCGTGGGCCGTCGCTATTACCATCACCACCGACGGCAAGTTCTGGATGAGCTCGATCGGCGGGGACCTCGCGTCAAAGCTCGACAGCGGGTCCGAAGGGCACTTCATGTGGCCGGGCTATCATACGGCACTGCTGGCCGCGACCATGTTCCCGGCCAGCTGGCTGTTCGGCGGCGCCTTGCAGGCGGCGATCCAACGCCGTGCCGAGCCCGCCATCCGTTTCGCCATCGCCTGGTTCCTGCCCAGCTTCATCTTCTTCGAGCTGATGCCGACCAAGCTGCCGCACTATCCGCTGCCGGCCTTCGGGGCCCTGGCCTGGCTGTGCGCCGTGTCGCTCGACATGCCGCTGAAGCGCTGGGCGCAGATCATGAACTGGGTCTTCGGCATCCTGGGCGGCGTGGTCTTCACCGCCATCGCCTTCGGCGCCTATTCGAAATTCGGCTCCGGCATGTCACTGCCCCTGGCCGTACTGACCGCCATCAGCGCGCTTGGCCTCGGCATCTTCGCCGGCTGGCTGCTGTTCCGCCAGCATGGCCGGGCGGGCTTCGGCTTCCTGCTGGCCGCCGGCGCGCTGTGCCATCTTGGTGTCTTCACCCTGGCGGCGTCGCTGAAGCCTTTATGGCTGTCGCGCCAGATGGAACAGGCGCTGGTCTCGGCAAATCTCGATCCGCGCCAGGGCGTCGCGCCGGGGCCGGTGGCGACGCTTGGCTACGCCGAGCCCTCGTTCGTCTTCACCATGGGCACCAAAACCGAGCTGTGCAACGACGACGCCGACGAAGCCGCCGACGCTCTGGCCGAGGGCCGGCCGGTGTTCGTCGAAGCGAAGATGGACGCTGCCTTCCAGAAGGCCGCCGCCGCCCAGCACCTGACGCCCCGCGCCGTGGCGCGCATTTCCGGCCACAACTACAATGGCGGCGACCAGACACTGGTGCTGTACGACAACCCGCCGCCGGTGCCGGCGCAATAACCTATACCTGTGCGTTTGGAATGTATTGAATTTGGTTGAAGCGCCATTGCACGGCGAACCTGTGCAATGCCCCTTCCGTCATCGGCGGCCGCACGCGGCCTTGATGCCACCTTCCCCGTAAACGGGGAAGGAATTAAGGTCGAAGTCATATTGATCTTATACCAACGGCGATTGGCTTTGACTCGATCGCCGTTGGCAAGGGCGACTGCCCGC
>CAKZJB010000237.1 GCA_936940865.1 uncultured Asticcacaulis sp.
CGACCGCCCAGGCGGCGGGCTGGCAGTGGCGCATTCCGCTGCAGCACCGCACCGGTAACGGTTACGTCTTTTCCAGCGCGCACCTGAGCGACGACCAGGCGATTGCGACGCTTCTGGCCAATCTCGACGGGCAGCCCCTGGCCGAGCCGCGCATTATCCGTTTCCGCACGGGCCGCCGGGCGCAGGCCTGGAACAGGAACGTCGTGGCGATCGGGCTATCGGCGGGCTTCCTGGAGCCGCTGGAATCGACGGCGATCCACCTGGTGCAGAAGGGCGTGACAAAGCTTCTGAAATGCATGCCGGATATGGACTTTGCGCCGCAGCTGCGCGAAGAGTTCAACCGCCAGACCGCCTTCGATTACGAGGACGTGCGCGATTTCCTGGTCATGCACTACAAGCTGACCGAGCGCGAGGACACGGAATTCTGGCGGTACAACCGGCACAACACGGTGTCGCCGGCGCTTCAGGACCGCATGGACCTGTTCGCTGCCACGGGGCGGATTTTCATAAACGAGCATGAGCTGTTCAAGACCGCGAGCTGGCTGGCTGTGATGACCGGGCAGGGGCTTGTGCCGGCCGCCTACGATCCGATGGCGGACGCCCTGTCGACGCCCGATGTGCTGCGTGCGCTCGACACGATGCGCGACATGATCGCCAGGGCCGCCGCGCAGCAGCCCGATCACGCCGACTATATCGCGCGGCATTGTCCGGCGGTTTGATCAGGCCGGCATGAAACTCGCCAGCCGGTCCTGGATGTCGCGCAACTGCCGGGGCGTCCAGCCCTGTTCCAGGGCCTCGAGCTTGCGCATGGCCTGGCGCCTGCCTTTGTGCGCCGCCAGGGCGTACCAGAAATAGGCCAGTTCACGGCTGGGGCGTTCGCCCAGGCAGTCGAGATGATTGTCACCGACGCGTTCCAGGGCCTCCGGGTCTCCGGTCAGCGCCGCCTGCCGCACCAGTTTCGCCGCCGTCACCGGATCGGGCTTGGGCTTGAGACCATTGAGATAGAGGTCGGCCAGCAGCTTCATAGAGGCGGCATGTCCCATGTCGGCGGCGCGCTGAAGATAATCCGCGGCCTTGTCGTAGTCCGTGGCGCAGCCCAGGCCGTAGCGGTACTGATAGCCGGCATAGGCGCAACCGTCGATGTCGCCGGCCTCGGCATTGGCCTCGTTGACGGCCAGCGCGGTGCGGTAGGCGCGGTGGGCGTATTTCGTGAATTCCGGATAGGTTTGGCCGAAATTGCAGATTTCGGCGAGTTTCAGCGCGGCATAGCCGTCGCCCCGCCGCGCCTGGCTGTACCAGATGTTGAAGGCCTGGTTTAGGTAGCGGTGGATCAGATGCGGCTTGTCCGGTGCGCCGCCCGTCCGCTTTTCCAGCATTTCGGCGCAGGCCATGCACGCCCGGGGATCGCCCTTCTTCGCCTTGCGGCGCATGCGCTGGTATGTGTTGAGCGGCTTCGACCGCCGCCGCCTGCCGGCGATATCGGCGACGATGCTCCAGACGGCCAGCACCAGCGAGACGGCCAGGAACAGGAACAGGCCGAGCGGCAGGAGCAGCGAAGAAGAGGTCAGGTCGTGAAACATGGGCGAACCGCGGCCTTGCAAGCCAGGACCATCACCCTATCAGGTCCGCAAAACGTCGCAATTTCGCGAATACTGGACAGAAGCCGCTGAACGCCCATTGCATTCTTATGAATTGGCAACGGCGTCGTCCGAGGGTATTCTGAACGCTGCAAGACGGGGAGGGGACAATGAAATCCATCGGGATATCGGGCCTTGCCGCGGCAGCCCTGCTGCTGTCGGCCTGTGCGACGCTGACGCCGGACGGGCAGCGCAACATCTGCCAGGTCATAGAAAAGGCCCTGACCCAGCCCGAGCCGGCCCTGGAAACGAGTCCGGCGCCGCGCGACCGCTTCGCCGCCTCCATCGCCCTGCGCTACGGATTGAACGGCGCGCCGCATAACGAAGCCCTGGCGGACGCCATCCTGGCGCGCCTGACCACGCCGCATACGCAGATGACGTCCTACTGGGTATCGGGAACCAAGAAGGTGCCGGGGCACATGGCCTTCATGCCGTTGACCACCTACGAGATCACCCCGGGCGAAGTCCAGGTCGTGGAAAACTGCCTGACCCTGCTGACCGAGGCGGACGAGCCGCCGCAGGCCGCGCTGGACGGCGGCGTGTGCGGCGGCGCCGACAACTACCGGCACCTCAAAGAACTTTGGACAAAAGCCACACGTTAAGGAACGCCCATGTCATCTCATCGCCTTGCCGCCGGCGCGCTCGCCGTACTGGCCCTGATCTCCGACGCTGCCGCGGCGCGTCCGGTTCGCGCCCAGGCGGCGCCCGTGCCTGCGTCTGCCCCGGCCTCCAACTCTTCGTCGCAGTACGACAAGGCGCCGTGGTGGATGCGCGACAGCGTCATCCCGCAAACGGGCCACGTCTTTACGGAGCTGCCGGCGAACCGCGCCAATGTTTCGGCGACCTTCCTGGCGGTCGACGACACGGTCGACAAGGCGCAAGCCAAGGCCATCGCCCAGACCAGGGCCTTGCAGGCAGCCTTGGCAAAACTGGGCAAGGATTCAGTGCGCGTCACGACCGGCTTTTCCATGCGCGCGCTTTACGAACAATATCGCGACAAGAATGGCAACAGGATCGAAGACCAGCGCGGCGACAAGATCACAGGGTACCAGGTATCGCTGAACATCTCGCTTGAAATTCGCGACATGGCCGTTCTCGAAAAGGCCTATGCCCTGGTGCTGGCGGCGTCGCCGGCACAGACCAACCAGATATATTTCAGCCTCCAGCCGACCAATGAGACGAATACCTGGCTCTACAACGAAGCGGTCAAGGATGCTCGAAAGCGCGCCACCGACGCGGCCGAGGCTGCGGGCGGCCATCTCGGCGGTATCAAGGTCGTCGATCCGACAGGCCGCGCCTGCCAGACGGATATCCTGGCGCGCAATGCTTCCGATGATGGCAGCGAACCGGAAGCCAACGAGGTCGTGGTGACAGGCAACCGGAAGGCCATGGCCGCCCCGCCGCCTCCACCCGCGCCGCCGGAAGCCGGGTTTGCCGCTGAAGACGCTCTGGAAGCCAAGGCACTGGCCAATCCGTTCATCCAGACACCGCCGCTGCAGCGTCTTGAAGCCACGGCGTGCGTGGTTTACGGCTTGAACTGAGCCTTGCAATCGCCATGGTGCGGCGCAATATAACGGCAGCCGGGATTCCGACGGAGGATTTCCATGTCGTTCGAACGCGCTCACCAGGCCTCCGGGCAGCCTTTCGTCCTGCCCTACGACCAGACCGTTCTGGTTTTGCAGGGCGGCGGCGCACTGGGCTCTTACCAGGCGGGTGTCTATGAGGTCCTGCACGCTCAGGGCATCCGGCCCGACTGGATCGCGGGTATTTCGATCGGCGCCATCAATTCAGCCATCATGGCCGGCAATGCGCCCGAAGACCGTGTCGAGCGGCTGCGTTCGTTCTGGAAGACTGTAGGGCTGCATATTCCAGGCGAGGACTTTGCCGGCCGCAGCAGTTTCAGCGAAATTACCTATCGCTCGCTCGGTTCAGGCGTCGCGGCGTCCGCCGGCGTGCCCGGTTTTTTCAGGCCCTGGTTCCTGCCGCCATGGTTCTATGGACCGGGGCAGGTCGAGGCCACCAGCTTTTACGACACCTCGCCGCTGCGCCAGACCCTGCTCGACCATATCGATTTCGACCGCATCAATTCGGGCGCGACGCGGCTCAGCCTTGGCGCGGTCAATATCCGCAGCGGCAACTTCGTCTATTTCGACAATACCGAACGCACGATCGGACCCGAGCACGTGATGGCCAGCGGCGCCCTGCCGCCGGGCTTTCCGGCCGTGGTCATCGACGGCGAGCCCTACTGGGACGGCGGCTTGGTGTCCAACACGCCGCTGAGCTACGTCCTTGACCAGGGCGTGGCGCGCGACACCCTGGTTTTTCAGATCGACCTGTTCAGCGCCGTGGGGCCCGAGCCGCAGACCATGGATGAGGTCGAGGAGCGCCGCAAGGACATCACCTATTCGTCGCGTACCCGCATGAATACGGACGCTTTCCTGGAAAAATACCGCCTGCGCCACATGATCCGCAACCTGGCCGAAAACGTGCCCGAGGACGTGCGCAGGCGTATCCTGGGCGACGCCTATGCCGACGACACCTTCAAGGGCCGTGTCAGCCTGGTGCATCTGATCAACCGCGCCAACCGCCGCGAGATCCAGTCCAAGGACTTCGACTTCTGGCGCGTCTCGATTCTGCAGCACTGGCAGGACGGCATGAAGGATGCCGCCGTGGCCATGCAGGCCGAAAGCTGGCGCACGCTCGGTGATCCGGAAACCGGGCTTGCCGTATACGACTATATCCGGCCGGATATGGTCACGGCTTGAAGGGCGATGGGGACGGCGGGGCCACAGCTGACAAAAAACGGTTGCCGCACCGTCGATTATTCTTTGACACCTCTTTAAAAGGCTGCACGCATGATTAGGTCTGCGTCGCGAGGGATTGCGGAGACGGCGAATGGGACGGGCAGGGCTGACGGGAATTGCGGGCGCTATCCTGGCGCTGGCATTGGCTGCGGGGACGGCAGTGGCCGGCGACACGGCGCCGCGCGAACGGCCTGCCGCCAGCGATCAGAATATTCCGGCTGAAACGGGCGACATGGCGGCGCTGACCAGGGCGGCCGATGCCGGCGACGCCGCGGCGCAACTCAGGCTTGGCGACGACTACTATTACGGCAACGGCGTCGCCCAGGACTTCGGTGCGGCGTTCCAGTGGTATTCGAAGTCCGCCGCGCAGGGCAACGTCACGGCCGAGACCCTTCTGGGCGTGATGTACGCCAAGGGGCTTGGCGTACAGAAGGATTATGCGAAGGCCATGGAGTGGACGCGCAAGGCGGCGGATGCCGGCGGCGTCGAGGCCATGTACAATATCGGGGCGGCCTACGACAATGGCATCTCGGTGGAGCGCGACCTGAAAATGGCGTTTCAATGGTACAAGAAGTCGGCCGAGGGCGGCTATGAAGGCGCCCAGTTCAATGTCGGCAACATGTACGAGGTCGGCGAAGGCGTCGACAAGGATCTTGGCCAGGCTGTCTTCTGGTATCAGAAGGCGGCCGACCAGGGCTATCCGCCGGCGGAATTCAATCTCGGCCGCCTCTATCTTCATGGCGAAGGCGTGCCCGCCGACCCTGTGCGCGGCCGCGCCCTGATCGGAAAGGCCGCCCGCGCCGGCTTGGCCCTGGCCCAGCTCAACATGGCCGAACTCGCCTATAACGGCGTCGGCGAGGCGGTCGACAAGGTCAAGGCCTATGCCTGGGCGCTGCTGGCGGCGGACGGCGGCGATCCCGACGCGCGCGACCTGTTGCAGAAGATGGAGACGGGGCACGAACTCGACGATGGCCAGCTGAAGCAGGCCTCCGACCTGGCCGACACGCTGTCGCAGCCGGAGTAGCATCCCAGTTTTTTGGCTTTTCCCCGAAAAAAGCGCATCCGGGCGCTTGCAAGGGCGGAAGCGCTTGGCTATACACCGGGCCTCCTTGGAGATGGGCGCATAGCTCAGCGGGAGAGCACTACCTTGACATGGTAGGGGTCACAGGTTCAATCCCTGTTGCGCCCACCATCTCCATCCTAAGAAGCGCCCCTTTCGCGGGCGCTTTTTTATTGGGTGTTTCGAGACATGAAAAAAGCCCCGGCGTTTCCGCGCGGGGCTTTTTCGGATCCGGAAGGATCGGCCTAAGCCGCGATCAGGCGTTCGACTTCCGTAACGATCTCGCGGAGATGGACGGGCTTTTCCAGGACCTTGGCGTTGGGCGAGGCCTTCTGGGCATTGAGCGCCACGGCGGCGAAGCCGGTGATGAACATGATCTTCAGTTCCGGCTGGATTTCGGCGGCGCGCTTGGCCACCTCGATACCATCGGCGCCGGGCATGACGATGTCGGTCAGCAGCAGGTCGTACGGGCCCTTGTCCAGCGCCATGATCGCCGTATCGCCGTCGGGGCAGCTGACGACTTCGTAGCCGGCGCGCTGCAGGGCGCGCGACAGGAAGCTGCGGACGCTGTCTTCGTCTTCGGCAAGCAGGATCTTTTTCATGTCACTCATCAAGGGTTTTCCTGAATGTTTATCCAGAGCGGACGGGCTGTAAAGCCATCTTGGTCAAACAGCGTAAATTTGGGATGAATACGTGGCAGCAATGTCCTACTAAATGGCTAATACCAACGGTCATAAAGAATGACCGTTGGCATTCGTTCTTTTTCAGCTCAAACGCCGCATGGCTCGCCGCATCGGCGGCGACGGGCAGTCGCCCTTGCCAACGGAGATCGAGTCAATGTCAATCGCCGCTGGTATAAGATGACTTCTGCCGTCCCCATCCCCTGGCATCTTGTGCACACCCCGGAAAAGGGGCTGGATATCGTGCGTCCGCGGGGGACGGCTGCGCCGGTGGTGTACAGCCTGCCGCATTCGGGGCGGTACTATCCCGACAGCTTTATCGCCGAGGCGCGCCAGTCGGGGCGCGCTCTACGCGCCAGCGAGGATGCCTTCGTCGACGACATGGTGGGGTTGTCGCCGGACCTCGGCGTGTTCGGGGTCGCCTGCCGCTATGCCCGCGCATTTTGCGACGTCAACCGCAATCCGCTGGAGCTCGACGCCCGCCTTATCCGGGGCGAACTGCCCAGGGCGGCGCTTTCGCTCAGCGCGCGCGTCAAGGCCGGTTTCGGGGTGGTGGCGCGCCGCATCGCGGCCGATCAGGACATCTACCGCCAGCCGCTCGACATGGAGGAGGTGCAGCGCCGCATCGACCTGGTGCACCAGCCCTATCACCGGGCGCTGGGAAAGCTGATCGCCGAGGCGGCGGCATATGGTCAGCCGGTACGGCTGATCGACTGGCATTCGATGCCGTCGTCCTCGCTCGGGCAGATTTCCGGGCCGAAGCCCGATATCATCCTCGGCAATCTGCACGGCGAAAGCTGTTCCGAAACGCTGACGCGGAAGGCCAGGCGGCTTCTGGAAAAGGAAGGCCTGCGCGTCGGGCTCAACCGGCCCTTTGCCGGCGGCTATATCATCGAGCACTATGGCTGCCCGGCGGGTTTGAACGTCGACGGGACGGTGGTGCGCGTCGAGGCCCTGCAGATCGAGATCAACCGCGCCATCTATATGGATGAGGCGGCGCTGGAGCCGCACAGCGGGCTGAAAGACCTGAAGGCGGTCTTCAGGGCCCTGACCGACGCGCTGACCGGCTGACCGCGCCCATGGGACCGCTAACACGCAAAAAAAAGCCGCGCTGATCCAGCGCGGCTAAGTCTACAGGGAGGAAACGCCCAGGAAGGGCATCGGTGCCAGGCACCGAACGTCCTAAAGATAGTTTGCGGTGCAGAATAAAGCAAGATGAAATTGTAATTCGTGTGATCACGTATCGTTACAAGCCCATGTCCGGCGGGCATTTTTCCGCAAGACGCAGGTTTACGTAGCGTCATTGTTATTTTGCGTCGCGGTATTTTTCGTGAACGGGCCATGCACTTCGTGCAGGGGGCGCGTCGGTGTCGGATAGGGATGTTCTTCCAGAAGTTCGCGCAACTGGCGAAGTCCGCGCGCGGCTTTCGATCGCGACTGCCGCCAGCCGAGGAGCGCGATGGCGCCGAGACTGGCCATGATGAGGTAGAGCGGGCCGAACAGCCAGGCCGCGGCCGCGATCGAAAAGTAGTAGCCGCGCACGCCCTGCGAAAAGTTCGACATGGCCGGCTCGATGATGTTCGACAGGGCATCGCTGAATTTCCTGGCGGTGGCGGCGTCCATGTATTCCGGCAGGGAGCCCATGGCGGCGGCGCAGTAGTTCATCTGGCGTATGGCCCAGATGAAGTTGAGGAGACCGCGCGTCAGGCAGATCACCACCAAGGCCAGCTTGATCTGGAAGAGCAGGGGGGACGACACGTCGAAGCCGAGCGCCTCGACCGACTTGAGCGGCAGATGGCTGGAGAACAGGACGCCGGCGACCGCGGCGATCAGGATCAGGTTGGCGGAGGAAAAGTGCGTGGCGGAATTGACGGCGTGGGCCATCAGGTTCGAATCGAACAGCTTGAGTTCGCGCACCGTCATTTCCCGCATCCAGGCCTGGCGGACGATGCTGAGATCCTTGGTGATCAGGCCGGACTTCTTGGAAATCTTCTGCAGGAAAGGTTCGTAGCCCAGCCAGCAAAAGGTGAAGACGGCCAGGCCCGCCGTGTCGACCGGATTGTGTTCGGCGGCGTGGACGAGAGCGGTCAGGAAGGTCATGAGCAATATGTACCTGCGGCAACCATGGCTTCCGGGCAGTCGAAACAACCCGATGGCGTGCGCTGCGCCCTTTTTATCGTGTCAGGGCTGAATGTGTAGAGTGAATTTGCAATTTGTATTTTTCTTCGCTTGTGCGAAAGACCGCGGGCGCTTATGAAGGCGGCATCTTTGCACTGAAACGCCTATTATCGATCCCAGAAACATATGAATATCGACAAGATTTCCGTTGGTCCGAACGCCCCGTGGGATGTTCACGCCGTCATCGAGATTCCGCAGGGCGGCATGCCCGTGAAGTACGAGATGGACAAGGATTCCGGCGCCCTGTTCGTCGACCGCTTCCTGTACACCTCGATGTTCTATCCCGGCAATTACGGCTTCATCCCGCATACCCTGGCCGACGATGGCGATCCGTGCGATGTCATGGTGGTTGGTCCGACCCCGGTCTATCCGGGCGTGGTCATCCGCTGCCGGCCGATCGGCGCGCTGGTCATGGAAGACGAAGCCGGCCGCGACGAAAAGATCCTGGCTGTGCCGGTCGACAAACTGCACCCCTTCTACACCAATGTCGCCAGCTACCGTCAGATGCCGCAGATCTTCATCGAGCAGGTGACGCACTTCTTCGCCCACTACAAGGATCTGGAAAAGGGTAAGGACACGCGGGTCATCGGCTGGGTCGAGCCCGAGGCGGCCGCCCAGATCATCCGCGAAGGCCAGGAGCGCCTGGCCCAGAAGGTCGGCTGACCTCTTCTTCCTGTCGCGAATTCAGCACCCGTCCGGTCCGCCGGATGGGTGTTTTGCATTCCGGATACGCCCCGGCTTTTCATAGTTCTGCAAAAGCCGGCACATTTGGCAGCGGTTCCATATTTTGCGCTTGTCGCGCAATAATTTCCTATATTGTGATATATTTTTTGCCTTGATAGCGATATCACGCAAAAATTATGCAATTTTTATGGGGTCTTGATTTTATTTTGCACTGCAAACAAATAAACCGATGTAATACAATAGCATGACAGCGGTGGTTTGACGGGGCGGTAAAACTGTATTGGCTGGTATTTTTGCAATCATTTGCATATATAGGCGCCTGATAAAGTCCTCCGTGCGTTGAGTGCTCCGGTTGCGTCTGTGTGTTTGTCGTGCCGGATTGTGTCGTTAACCCGTATTCACCTTTCCATGTCCAAGAAGAAAATGATGGCTGATTCCTCCTCGAATGTAGCCTCGCGTCTATATGCTTTGGCGGTTGCCCGGGATACTGCCAATCTTGTTGATGCCGATGCTGCCCTCGCGCTGGCGCGCGCTTCCACGCGGACCCTGATGGCCTTGTCGCCTCAGGCCGCCCAGTTGATGCGCGCCTTCGCCCAGGAAGAGATCGACCGCCTGTCGATGGAATGCACCGAAGAGTCGGTGGGCTCCATCGCCCTGATCCGCGATGCGGTTCAGATGGGTTGATCCATCTCCGGAACTGAAAAGGCGGCCCTCCCTGGAGAGAGGGCCGCCTTTTTTATTGCCCGAACGGGAATATCAGGCCTCGGCCACCGTCGTGTCCTCGATTTCGGCCGCGGGGCCGTTCTTCTTGATCGACTCGATGGCGTTTTTGGCCGAGGCCTTCGAACTGTAGCCTTCGGTCCAGAAGATGCTTTCGCCGTTATAGACGAAGTAGGCGACGAACTCGCCGGCCTTGTTCTTGCGAATTTCGAACTTGTGCGCCATGACTACCTCTCCCGGGTGGTGAAAAGAAATCCGAGAATGCGCCTGTTATGCGATAAGTCAAGCGCCCCATGGGCGGCGGACTGTCACCGTACCGTGCGCAGGCCCAGGTACCAGAGCAGACTCAGGAAGGCGCCCTTGACGAACGGCAGCAGCACCAGGGTCAGCACCGCCATCGACACCACCATGGTCGGCAACACCACTTCCAGCGGATAGGTATAGAAGAGGTGCAGCAGGAAGGCCGGGGCAATGACAAGGTGACCGACCAGCAGCATGGTGACGTAGGCGGGGCCGTCGTCACAGGGGTAGAGGCTGAGCGGCGTCTCGCACGACGGACAGGTATCGACGACCTTGAGGTAGCCGCGGAAGGCGGACGCCTGGCCGCAACATGGGCACTTGCGGCGGACGCCGCGCGTGAAAGCTTTAACGAGGCTGACGCCTGCGCGGGCCATGAGACCGTCCTTGCCTGAAATTATAGCCACTATATAGGTGCGGACAAATCTGTCACCATGCGGCGGCATGCCGCAGGCGCAAGTGCGCCATAAAAGTGCTTGCCAATCATATAAAGATATCTTTATATGATTATATGGACGCTTCTCCCGCCGACTTCGATACCCTTCTGGATGCCCTGCGCGCGGCGGGTGAACCCACGCGCCTGCGTCTGCTGCGTCTTCTGGCGCGCGAGGAACTGTCGGTGATGGAGCTGGTCTCGATCCTCGACCAGAGCCAGCCGCGCATTTCGCGCCACCTCAAGCTGATGACCGAGGCCGGGCTGATCGAGCGCTTCCCGGACGGCGCGTGGGTTTTCTATCGTCTGTCAGGCGATCCGTCGGTGCGGCCGCTGGTCGACGCCATCCTCAGGCTGCTGGGCGACGCGCTGCCGACCGATCTCGCCGCGCTCGACGCGGTGCGCCAGTCGCGCCGCCGTTCGGCCGAAGGCTATTTCGAGACCATCGCGCCCAAGTGGGACGAGATCCGCAGCCACTATGTCGCCGAACAGGATGTCGAGACGGCCATTCAAAAGGTCCTCGGCGACGCGCCCTATCGCCATCTGGTCGATCTCGGCACCGGTTCGGGACGCATGCTGGAATTGCTGGCCGGCCGCGCCGAGACGGCGATCGGGCTGGACCTGTCGCAGCACATGCTCAATATCGCCCGGGCCAAGGTGTTCGATGCCGGGCTGAAAGATGCCGACCTGCGTCACGGCGACATCTACGACACGCGCCTGCCTCAGGCTTCGGCGGACCTCGTCATCGTCCACCAGGTCCTGCACTTCCTCAGCGATCCAGGCCGGGCGGTGGCCGAAGCCGGGCGCCTGCTGATGCCGGGCGGCCGCCTGCTGATCATCGATTTCGCCCATCACGACCTCGAAATCATGCGTGAGCAGTATCAGCACCGCCGCCTCGGCATGCTCGACGAAGACATGTCGGCCTGGCTCGACGCCGCGGGGCTTAAACCCATGTCCTCGCTCAGCCTGCCGCCCCATACGCAAAACGGCCTGACCGTCCGCATCTGGCTCGCCGCCAAAATCTAAGATTTCCGATCATGACGCCCGTACTCAACAAGACCCCGATTCATCACCTGGCCCCGATCGCCCGTTCGCTGGCCGAAGGCGGCCGCGATGTGCGCATCTCCTTCGAATTCTTCCCGCCCAAGACGGAGGAGATGGAAGCGACGCTTTGGACGTCGATCAAGCGCCTGGCGCCGCTTTGTCCCAGCTTCGTGTCGGTGACCTATGGCGCGGGCGGGTCGACGCGCGAGCGCACGCACCGCACGGTCAAACGCATCCTGGACGAGACCGGGCTGAAGCCCGCCGCCCACCTGACCTGCGTGGAGGCCTCGCGCGACGAGGTCGACGAGGTCATCCAGGCCTATTGGGATGCCGGCGTGCGCCATATCGTGGCCCTGCGCGGGGATCCGCCGTCAGGCTTTGGCGACTATACGCCGCGCAACGACGGCTACCATAACGCCACCGAACTGACCCAGGCCATCAGGCGTATCGGCGATTTCGAGGTCAGCGTCGGCGTCTATCCGGAAAAGCATCCGCAGTCGCCGTCGCTCGATTTCGACCTGGACGTTCTGCGCCAGAAGGTCGATGCCGGCGCCACGCGCGGCATCAGCCAGTTCTTCTTCGAAGCCGATACCTTCCTGCGCTATCGCGATGCCGTCGCCGACGCCGGCATCAAGATCGAGCTGACGCCCGGCATCATGCCCGTGACCAACTTCAAGGGCTTGCGCCGCATGGCCGCCGCCTGCGAGGCGGCCATTCCGGAGTGGCTGGAAGAGCTGTTCGCCGGCCTCGACGACGATGCCGATACGCGCAAGCTGCTGGCCTCGGCCGTCGCGGTCGAACTGTGCCTGGAGCTGGAACGCGAAGGCGTCAAGGATTTTCATTTCTATACCCTGAACCGCGCCGACCTGGTCTATGCTATCTGCCGCATTCTGGGCGTGAAGGAGCAAAGCCGATGACCCGTGCCGACCGCATCGCCGCACTGAAAGCCGCCGCGAAAGAGCGCATCCTGATCCTCGACGGGTCGTGGGGCGTGATGATCCAGCGCCGTGGCCTTGATGAGGACGATTTCCGGGGCAAGCGCTTCGCCCACCACAATGTCCAGCTCAAGGGCAATAACGATATCCTGTGCCTGACGCGCCCCGACATTATTTCGGACCTGCACGACCAGTACTTCGGCGCCGGCGCCGATATCTCCGAGACCAATACCTTCTCGGCGACGACGATCGCCCAGGATGACTACCAGCTCGATGCCCAGGCCGTATGGGACATCAACCTGGAAGGCGCGAAACTGGCGCGCGCCGCCGCCGACCGCTGGACGGCGAAGGAACCCCAAAAGCCGCGCTTTGCCGCCGGCTCGATCGGCCCGCTCAACAAGATGCTGTCCATGTCGTCGGACGTGAACGATCCCGGCGCGCGCTCGGTCACCTTCGACGAGGTCTATGAGGCCTATCGCCAGCAGATCCGCGCGCTCAACGAAGGCGGGGTCGACCTCTATCTGATCGAGACCATCACCGACACGCTGAACTGCAAGGCGGCGATCAAGGCGATCCTCGACCTGGCGGACGAAGGCCTGGAAAAGTTGCCCATCTGGATCTCGGGCACCATCACCGACCGTTCGGGGCGCACCTTGTCGGGCCAGACGGCGGAAGCCTTCTGGAACTCGGTCAAGCATGCCCGTCCGTTCGCTGTCGGTTTCAATTGCGCGCTGGGCGCCGACCTGATGCGGCCGCATATCGCCGAAATGGCGCGCATCGCCGACTGCCTGGTCGCAGCCTATCCCAATGCCGGCCTGCCCAACGCCATGGGCCAGTACGACGAACAGCCGCACGAGACGGCGCACGAACTCCATGAGTGGGCGAAGGACGGCATCGTCAATATCCTCGGCGGTTGCTGCGGGACGACGCCCGACCATATCAGACATGTGGCCGACGAGGTGAGGGGCGTCAAGCCGCGCGCCATTCCCGAGCGTCCGAGGGCCCTCCGCCTGGCCGGGCTGGAGCCGTTCGAGCTGAGTTAGGCAAAAAACCGCTTTCCACTTTTTTGCTGCATGTTCTAAAGACCGGTGATGCACCTGAATGCGTGGCCGGAGTCTATATGCGCACGACCATCCTTTTCGGCGGCCTGAGCCGCGAACGCCTCGTTTCCGTCGCCTCGGCCCAGGCCGTGGCCGATGCCCTGCCCGAAGCCGACCTGTGGTTCTGGGCGGCCGACGGCACGGTGTCGGAGGCGACGCGTGAGCGGCTGGCGGCCCACGACAAGCCGTTCGAGGTCGAGTTCATGGCCGATGGCGCGCGTCTCGGCACAATCGATAAGGCGATGGACAAGGCCGCCGCCGAAGACCGTGTGCTGGTCCTGGCTCTGCACGGCGGCTCGGCGGAAAACGGCGAATTCCAGGTCCTGGCCGAAATGCGCGGCGTGCCCTTCACCGGCTCGGGCTCGGCCGCGTCACACCTCGCCTTCGACAAGACGGCGGCCAAGCTGTTCGCGCGCATCGCCGGGGTGCCGTCGCCCGCGACCGTCGTCATCGACGAGATCGAGCAGGCCTTCGCCGACCACGGCAAGCTGGTCGCCAAGCCTTCGCAGGACGGGTCGAGCTTCGGGCTGATCTTCGTCAATTCGTCGCAGGACATCGCCGCCGTGCGCCGCGAGTCGGCGACCACGCCCTATGTCATCGAGCCTTTCATCACCGGCCCCGAAGCGACCTGCGGCGTCCTGGAACAGGCCGACGGTACGCTTATCGCCCTGCCGCCGGTCGAGATCATCCCCGCCGCCGGCACCTTCGACTACAAGAGCAAGTACCTGGCCGCCGCCACGCAGGAAATCTGCCCGGCGCGGTTTGCGCCCGAGATCAATGCCGGGCTGCAGCGGCTGGCCGTCACGGCGCACAGGGCGTTGTCGTGCCGTGGCTATTCGCGTTCGGACTTCATCATCTCGGACAAGGGGCCGGTATATCTGGAAACCAACACCCTGCCGGGCCTGACCAAGGCCTCGCTGTATCCGAAGTCGCTGAAGGCCGAGGGGCTCGATTTCCCGGGTTTCCTGCGCGGCCAGATCGAGCTGGGTGTCAGGAGAGCCGGCAAGGCCTGAGGCAATTTGAGCCAGATCATGGAATCGGGCGATTGAAGGCTTCATAAGACGGTTTTCAGCCGTGCCGGGGCCGTATGACGGACCATATCATTTTTCTTCTGACGCTGATCTTCACCGTCATCTACACGTCGGCGGCCTTGTTCGCGATCATTGTCGGTTACCGCCAGGTGCGCGGGTCGTTCGACATCTCGACCCGGGAAAAATCGCTCGACGCCTATCTGAATTTCTCGGAAAAATACGCCGAGCTGACGCGGCTGAGCCACGAGATCGACGTGCGCTTCCACCCGGACTTCATCGCCTTCATTCGCGAGATGGAGGCCATTCCTTACGATCCCGGGCTGCCCAATGCGGCCTTTGCACCGCTTGAGGCGCTGGTGCGGACCTGCAAGAAGGAAAGCGGATACTGGAAACTGTAAGGCTTGATCTTTAAGGCCGCAGGGGCCATTAGCTCCGTCATGACACCGACCTTTATCAATATCGGCGAGCGCACCAATGTCACCGGCTCGGCGAAGTTCCGCAAGCTGATCGTCGAGGGCAACTATCCCGAGGCCCTGAGCGTCGCCCGCCAGCAGGTCGAGGCGGGCGCCCAGGTCATCGACATCAATATGGACGAAGGCCTGCTCGACAGCGTCCAGGCGATGCGGACCTACCTGAACCTGCTGGCGGCGGAGCCCGACATCGCGCGCGTGCCGGTGATGATCGATTCGTCGAAGTGGGAGGTCATCGAGGCCGGTCTGAAGTGCGTCCAGGGCAAGGCGATCGTCAATTCGATCTCGATGAAGGAGGGCGAAGAGACCTTCCGCCACCATGCCCGCGAATGCCTGAAATACGGCGCCGCCGTCGTCGTCATGGCCTTCGACGAGCTGGGCCAGGCCGACACCGCCGCGCGCAAGGTCGAGATCTGCACGCGCGCCTATCGTATCCTGGTCGACGAGGTCGGCTTCCCGCCGGAAGACATCATCTTCGATCCGAACATCTTCGCCGTGGCGACGGGCATCGAGGAGCACGACAACTACGCCGTCGACTTCATCGAGGCGACGAAGACGATCAAGCAGACCCTGCCGTTCGCCCGCATATCGGGTGGCGTGTCGAACGTCTCGTTCAGCTTCCGCGGCAACGAGCCCGTGCGCCGGGCGATCCACTCGGTGTTCCTGTACCACGCCATCAAGGCGGGGATGGACATGGGCATCGTCAATGCCGGCGATCTGCCTGTCTACGACGACATCGATCCGGAACTGCGCCAGGCGGTCGAGGACGTGATCCTCAACCGGCCGCAGCGTCATAACGTGTCGAATACCGAATACCTGGTCGAGCTTGCCCCGAAGTACAAGGGCGAGAAGGGCCAGGCCCAGGTGGCCAACCTGGCGTGGCGCGAAGGTTCGGTGGAAGAGCGGCTGAAGCACGCGCTGGTCCATGGGATTACCGAATTCATCGAAACCGATACGGAAGAAGCGCGGCAAGCTGCCGAACGCCCGCTGCACGTCATCGAAGGCCCGCTCATGGCCGGGATGAACGTGGTCGGCGACCTTTTCGGCTCGGGCAAGATGTTCCTGCCCCAGGTCGTCAAATCCGCCCGCGTCATGAAGCAAAGCGTCGCCTATCTCATGCCCTTCATGGAGGCCGAAAAGGCGGCGGGCGGCGAGGGCACGCATCAGGCCGCCGGCAAGGTATTGATGGCGACGGTCAAGGGCGACGTCCACGACATCGGCAAGAACATCGTCGGCGTCGTGCTCCAGTGCAACAATTACGAGGTCATCGACCTGGGTGTCATGGTGCCGGCCGACCGCATCCTCGAAGAGGCGAAAAAGCACAAGGTCGACATGATCGGCCTGTCGGGGCTGATCACGCCGTCGCTGGATGAGATGGTCTTCGTGGCGCGCGAAATGCAGCGCCAGGGCTTCGACATTCCGCTGCTGATCGGCGGGGCCACGACATCGAAGACGCATACGGCGGTCAAGATCGAGCCGGGCTATTCCAACAACCAGGTCGTCTACGTGCTCGACGCCAGCCGCGCCGTCGGCGTGGTGTCGAACCTGTTGTCCGAGACCGAGCGCGATAGTTTCGTCGCCGAGACCAAGGCCGATTACGAGCGCGTGCGCGCGTCCTATGGCAGGGGCAATTCGCAGCCGCGTGCCACGCTTGGCGAGGCGCGGCAAAACCATTACCGCATCGATTTCCTAGCGGAGGCGCCGGTCAAGCCGTCCTTCCTGGGACTGAAGACCTTTTCGCCCTATGATCTCGACGACCTGGCGGCGCATATCGACTGGACGCCGTTCTTTGCCACCTGGGAGCTTGCGGGGCGCTTCCCGGCCATTCTGGAGGACGACATCGTCGGCGAAGCGGCGCGCGGGCTCTACAAGGACGCGCAGGCCATGCTGAAGCGCATCCTCGACGAAAAGTGGTTCGAGGCGAGGGGTGTCGTCGGCTTCTGGCCGGCCAATGCCAATGGCGACGACGATATCGAGGTCTATGCCGACGAGAGCCGCGCCAAGACCATTGCGACCTTCCACACCCTGCGCCAGCAGATGAAGAAGGCCCGCGCCGACCAGGCCAACCTGGCCCTTTCGGATTTCATCGCGCCGAAAGGCACGCCCGACTGGATCGGTGGCTTTGCCGTCACGGCCGGCCACGGCGAGATGGAGATCGCCCGCGACTTCAAGGCCAGGGGCGACGACTATAACGCCATCCTGGCGACGGCGCTGGCCGATCGCCTGGCCGAGGCCTTCGCCGAGGCGCTGCACAAGCGCGTGCGGCGCGAGTTGTGGGGTTATGCCGCTGACGAAGACCTGGATCTCGACGGCCTGATCGGCGAAAAGTACAAGGGCATCCGCCCGGCGCCGGGCTATCCCGCCCAGCCCGACCATACGGAAAAGTGGACGCTGTTCGACCTGCTGGACGCCCGCGCGCGGACGGGGATGGAACTCACGGAATCCCTGGCCATGACGCCACCGGCCAGCGTATCGGGGCTCTATTTCGCGCACCCCAAGGCGCACTATTTCGGCGTCGGCAAGATCGAGAAGGACCAGGTCGAGGACTATGCCCGACGCAAGGGTTGGACGGTCGAAGAGGCCGAGCGGTGGTTGTCGCCGATTTTGAATTACGTGCCGTAAATTTTGCACCGCCCCGTTTTTCGAAGAAAAATGGGGGGGCGCTCGAACGAAATCGAGCAAGGCGAGATGAGTGAGGTGCGGTGGTGGGGTTTCTTACGTCTTCCGACACCATAGGTTAGAAAGAAAGCAAGAAACCCCACCACCACATCTCGTCGCCTAAAGGCTCCTCGTGCGGTCCCCCTCCCCATGCTTCGCACAGGGAGGTGCAATTATTGCGAACTTGCCGACGAAGACGAAGAGCTCGACGTCGCCTCCGCCGGAGTCTGCGGCAATTGCTGGGCCTGGCGGGCGCGCTTGGCCAGCGTGTTGGTGGTAATCGGACCGTCGGAATCGACCGGCGCCTTGTCGGCCGTCAGCTTGGGCTTGGGCAGTTCGTCGTAATTGCGCGGGCCGCCCGAGGTGAGTGCGGCTTCGATCGCCTTGGCCTCGTCGTCGGTCGCCATTTCCGCGAACAGGTTGGGATGGCCCGACAGACGCACCGCCGCATGCTCGCATTCGCCCGGCAACTGCCAGGTGTCGTAGGCATAGGCCGCCTGCTTCATGTCGGCCTTGCGTACTTCGGCCCAGCCGTCATAGCCGGCCTGGCGCGCCTTGTCGGCCTGGGCATGGCCGGCCTCGGTCTTGCCCTTGCCCGACAGGGTAAGGGCGGCTTCGTAGGCGCGAAGATAGGAGCGGCCGATGGCCTGGATGCTGTCGTCGACCGGCTCCAGCGGCGCGATCTGTTCCGCCAGTTCCATGTCACCCGTAAGCACGCCGTGGCACCAGGCCACGCGCTGATAGTCGTCGGCGGGAGCATCCCCTATCGTCGGAATGTGCAGGCCGGTTTCTTCGTCGACCTTAGACGGTACGGCGGGCGCCGTCGCGGCGGGCTTGGCCTTCGTCTTGTGCCGCGGGGTCCTGGCGTCCGCGGCAGCGAAGCTTAAGGCTGCCACGCAGGCGCCGAGGATAAGGACGGTCGGTGTCGAAAGACGCAAAGAGACGCTCCGCTTGAAAGTTTCCGGACTATAGGTTGCGATCCCGTCATTAGACAAGGAAATCCGGCTTTTTTATATCGCGGCGGGGTCCGCGCCGTTTTTGCATCCGCGAATTACCAAAACTTAAGCCCACAGAGCGACACAATTGCGCTATAAGCCTCATCAGGCTTTGGAGGTGCGAGTGTCTTTCTGGAAGAACCTGGCGCGTATGGCGGTCCGGCAGTTCGATGCCGCCGAATGCATGGAGTGCCCCAAGGGGCCGCCGGGTGCCGATCCCGCTTTCGCGACCGCGGTGACGGCGCTGGGCGCCAAGCTGGCCATGGCCGATGGTTTCGCCCACGATGTCGAACAGCGCGCCTTCCTCCACGTCTTCATGCCCGAGGACGGCGCGCGCCGCGACGTGCTGCGTCTCTACGATCTGGCGCGCCAGACGTCGCTCGGCTTCGAATCCTATGCAAAACGCCTGGCCAAGCGGTACAGCAGCTGCCCTCAGATTCTCGAGGACGTGCTGGAAGGCCTGTTCCACATCGCCGTGTCCGACGGCTATCTCAGCCACGAAGAAGAAACCTATCTCGAAACGGTCGCCCGTCTGTTCGGCCTGGGCTCAGGCGCCTACCGCCGCATCCGCGCGGGCTACGTTACGCCGGATGCCGACGATCCCTACGAAATCCTGGGCGTGGCGCCCGATGCGCCGGACGAGGATATCCGCCGCGCCCGCCGCGCCGCCCTGTCCGAAGTCCACCCCGACCGTATCCGGGCGCGGGGGCTGCCGGCCGAATTCGAGACCGTCTATACGGCCAAGACCGCCCGCATCAATCACGCCTTCGACCAGATCATGCGCGAACGCGCCCAGGACCGCGCCGCAGACCCGCAGGCCTTCGAACACACGGCAATGTGATGACTTCCGTTGCGGATTTGCAAGGCAGGCAAAAAAACGAGCAGGTATGATTTAAAAAAAATTAAAATTTGGCCCGTTTCCTGTTGGAGAGGTTGACGAAAACAGGGTTCGTGCCAATCTGATCACTGAAGGCCGAGTATTGGCCCTTCCGTTCAAGGTTCATGAGTATGACAAACAAGCCGTCTTTCGCGTCATTGAAGTTGAGCTATCGTCCGTGGGGGCAGGTGCGTCGCCGTAATCTGGTGTCGCGCATTCTCTACGTGGCGTCGATGTCGCTTCTCGGTCTCGGCATCCTGGCCGGCCTGGCGCTGTTGTTTGTCTTCGCCGCTTCGGTGGCTGTCGTCGGCGTCATTGCCGGCGGTCTTCTGGCGCTCGCCGCCTTCCTTGTCCGCACCCCCGCCCGCATCTTCGTCCGCTCGCAGCGCGATAACGTCCAGGATCGGGGGAAGGGCGTCTATGAGGCGCGCAAGCACGGTTCAAGCTGGCGGGTTTACTAAGGCGATCGGGCTGGGCTAAAGAGGCTCATGAGCCTTATCGAGCTGCCGTCTCCCAATTTCAATGAACGCAAGGCGCCGCCCGACATGGTGGTGCTGCACTATACCGGCATGCGGTCGGGCAGGGCCGCGCTGGAGCGCATGTGCGATCCGGCGGCGCAGGTCTCTGCCCACTACTGCGTCGACGAGGACGGCAGCGTTTATCGCCTGGTGCCGGAAGAGCGCCGCGCCTGGCACGCCGGCGTGTCTTTCTGGAAGGGTGAAACGGGCCTCAACGACGTGTCGATCGGCATCGAGATCGTCAATCCCGGCCACGAATTCGGCTATCGCGACTTTCCGGCCCCGCAGATCGACGCGGTGATCGGCCTGCTCGACGCCATGCGCGGGCGCTGGGACATTCCCGACCATCGCATTCTGGGCCATTCCGACATCGCGCCCGAGCGCAAGGAAGATCCGGGCGAGCGCTTTCCCTGGAAGACCTTGGCGGAACACGGCCACGGCCTCTGGGTTACGCCCGATATGCCGCCCGAAGGCACGATGGGGCCGCCGCTGGGCCCCCAAGACACCGGCCTCGGCGTTTTTTCGCTGCAGGCGGCGCTGGGCAAACTCGGCTACAATATCCTGGCCGGCGGTCCGTATGACGCCGAGACCAGCACCATCGTCACCGCGTTTCAGCGCCACTGGCTGCCCGACCAGGTCGGTACCGAACTCGAAGGCCTGGCCGATGCGCGCCTGCGCGTGACCCTGATGGCGTTGTTGCGTCACATTTCCCTCATGGAGGCTTGAGTGGCCGATATCAAACCAAAGGAAAGCCGCCTGACCTTCGCCCTCGCGGGCGCCTGGGGCCTGTGGGGCGTGATCCTGCTGGCCATGGGCGGTCATCCGCCGGCGGAGGGCGTCGCCACGACCGGCGGCCAGTTCCTGCTGTTCCACGCCTCCGCTGTCATGGCCGTGGCGCTGCAATCGCGTTTTTCGGGCATATACAAGCGGGCGGCGCTGGCCCTGCTGCTGGCCGGCAGCGGCTTGTTCGCCGCCGAGATTACCGGGCATGTCGTCGCCGGCCATGTTGTTGCCGGCCCGCTGGCGCCGATCGGTGGCGGGCTGGCCATGCTCGGCTGGCTGTGCGTCATCATCGGCTCTATCCGCGATGGCGACCGTGAACCCGCTTGATAAAACTTGCGCCTCCCCGTTCGCACGGGGAGGTGCAAGAATCCGCGGGCTCTTGATCTTTTGACTTATTGCGCGCACATGTCGCGTCAGGACCAGACGGCCGGGCGATCGCGGGAGAAGCTTGCTTCCTCGAGGAAAGTCCGGGCTCCACGGCAATATGGCGGCGGGTAACGCCCGCCGGGGGTGACCCCAGGGACAGCGCCACAGAAAGCAAACCGCCCTGCGTGCAGGGTAAGGGTGAAAGGGTGCGGTAAGAGCGCACCGCGTCTGCGGTAACGTAAACGGCACGGCAAGCCCCGCCAGGAGCAAGACCAAATAGGAACGGCGCGCGGCCTTCGGGCTGCAGGGCATTGCCGCCCCGGACCGTTCGGGTAGGTTGCGTGAGCCGTCCGGTAACGGGCGGCCAAGAGGAATGATCGCCACGGCCTTCGGGCCGGACAGAACCCGGCTTACAGGCCGTCTGGTCCTTTTTCCATTCAATCCCATGGCGCTTCACATCGCGCCGGCTCCCGCCATCCTCGTGATTCCCGGCCATCGGTTAACGGACAGCGCTCCCGTTTACGTTTCATTCAGCATGATTTGTTGAAATAACGCGGTAATGGCGTTCAAGTTGTTCTGTGTATGTTCTGTGTATATCGTCCCTTTTCCGGGTATAGATGGCGAGAATCGGGATTGGGTGTCATCCAGAGTCATTGCATCCCATTTAATCCCATGTTAACCCTATCGACAGACGCGCCAGGGACGATCCGAAGGACCCGACCGGCGCCGAAGTATCGGCAGGGAGCGGGTCAGTACGACCTGAGGTCGGGGTGTTTCTCTCAACCCACGAGAAACAGCTGGATTCCAAACGGCGGCTTCTGGTCCCGCAGGATTTCCGTGCCTGCGCCATGCAGCCGCATCCCGATGTCGAACCTTTCGAAGGCCTCTATTGTTTTGCCGCCATCAACGCGTCGTGTCTCGAATGCGGAGGGGCGGCGTTTTTTGCCACCTATCGCGACGTGATCAATCAACATCCGCCCCTGTCACCGACCCGCAAGGCCCTTGAGCACCGCTTCTATGCGTCGATGCACAGGCTTGCCTTCGACACGGCCGGGCGGATTACGCTGCCGGAAGCCCTGTGCGCGCGTTTCGGCCTGACGGGCGAGGTCCTGTTGACCGGCCTCGGCACCTCGTTCCAGATCTGGGAGCCGCGCGTCTATGCGGCCTATGCCGACGAACAGGCCCGTCTGGTCGACGAAGCCATGGCGAACGGGGGGCTGCAATGACGCCCATGCAAACCCCGCACATTTCGGTACTGCTGCCTGAAGTCCTGTCGGTCCTCGGCGATATCAGGGACCGGCTGGTGGTTGACGGCACCTTCGGCGCCGGCGGCTATTCCCGCGCCTTCCTGGAAGGCGGGGCACGCGTGGTCGCCTTCGACCGCGACATCCGCGTCAAACCCTATGTCGACGCGCTGAAGTCCGAATTCCCCGACCGCTTCCAGTGGGTCAACCGCTGTTTCTCGGAGATGCGCGAAGGCCTGGAAGAGCTGGGCCACGACCGTTGCGACGCCATCGTGCTCGATATCGGCGTGTCGTCGATGCAACTCGATGAGGCCGATCGCGGCTTTTCCTTCATGCGCGACGGGCCGTTGGACATGCGCATGGCGATCGACGGCCGCAGCGCCGCCGACATCGTCAACGAAGACGACCGCGACGACATCGCCCATGTGCTGTGGCTGTACGGTGAGGAACACAAGTCGCGCGCCATCGCCTCGGCCATCGTCCGCCGCCGCGAGGAACGTCCGTTCGAACGGACGCTGGACCTGGCCGAGGTCGTGGAAAAGGCCCTCGGCGGCCGCCGCGGCGCGCCTGTCCATCCGGCGACCCGGACCTTCCAGGGCCTGCGCATCGCGGTCAATGACGAACTGGGCGAACTGGAACGCGCGCTCGATGTGGCCGAAACCCTGTTGAAGCCCGACGGCGTGCTGGCGGTGGTGACTTTCCATTCGCTGGAAGACCGCATCGTCAAGACCTTTTTCAATGAGCGCTCGGGCAAGGTGCCCGGCGGCTCGCGCCACGCCCCGCAGGCGGCGACAGCGGCCAGGCCCGTCTATACCCTGCTCACGCCCAAGGCCGTCGCGCCTTCGCAGGCCGAACTCGATGCCAATCCCCGCGCGCGGTCCGCCAAGCTGCGCGCGGTCCGCCGCACCGACGCGGCCGTTGCCTCCTCGGTAAAGCGTACCTCCCGGTCCAGGAGTTTTTCATGAGAGCCATAACCGCCCTGTTCGAACAACGCGTTCGCGGGTTCCGCCTGATCGAGCTGATCGGCCTGGGGCTGGCCTTGGCCATGATCTTCTGGGTGTGCCTGTCCAAGGCGCGCGAAGGCGAAGACATCAAGCATATGAACCAGCTGGACCAGCAGATCGCCGAAGAGAGCGCCGCCGTCGATGCGCTCAAGATCCGCGTCGCCCAGCTCGAGCGTCCGTCGCGTCTCGAGGCCCTGGCCAAGTCCTATCTCAACATGAAGCCGGTCGAGGCCGCCCATGAGGCGCAGATCGATTCCTTGAGCGAAATCTCGCATACCACCTCGCGTCCGGTGGCCGCG
Organism: uncultured Asticcacaulis sp.; assembly: GCA_936940865.1. Lineage (GTDB taxonomy): Bacteria > Pseudomonadota > Alphaproteobacteria > Caulobacterales > Caulobacteraceae > Asticcacaulis. Next base: position 23,818 of record CAKZJB010000237.1, read on the forward strand.
ATGGCCGCGCCGGTCGTGGCGCCGGCGCCCGCCGACCCGCTGATCTCCGCCGGCAACAAACCGGCCCCCGTCGCCCCCGCGGTCAGCGCCGCGCCGCTCAAGCCGGGAGCCGCGCGATGAAGGTCGGCTCATCCTTTTTCGGATCGACATCGTCGGGTTTCCAGTGGGTCGCCGACCGCGTCTGGAAGGTCGAACATGCGTTCGAACGCGCCAATGCCACGGGCGTCAAGGCCAAGAGCGCGCGCACCCGCATCTTCGCCATCCTGCTCGGCATGTCGGCGGCCTATGCGGCGCTGATGGTTTTCGCCGGCAAGGCGTCGCTGTTCAACTCTCCCAGCCAGATCGCCGCCATGACCGGCCAGGCCGGGGCGCGGGCCCAGATCGTCGACCGCAACGGCGAGCTGCTGGCCACCGACGTCAACGATTACGACCTCTTCGTCGATCCGACCGATATGACGGCGGCCGACCGTGACTACGTCCGAGGCGCGTTGCAGCAGATTTTCCCGCAGCTTGCGCCGGAAGTGCTCGACAAGGCCTTCAAGTTCCGCGGCCGCACCCTGCTGGTCAACATGATGGCGGCGGCCGATCGCGACCGGATCCTGAACTACGGCCTGCCGGGCGTCACCTTCGAGGCCCAGCGCGTGCGCGCCTATCCGCTGGGCACGACCGGCGCCTTCTATATCGGCATGACCAAGAAGGCGGGCGAAGGCATGTCGGGCGTCGAAAAGGCGTTCCAGACCGAGATCGTCAACGGCGCCGCCACCGACCAGCCGGTTCAGGTGGCCATGGACCTGCGGGTCCAGGGCGCGCTGGAAAACGAGCTGCGCGCCATGGCGATCGACACCCAGTCGGCCGGGGCCACCGGCATCGTCACCAATGTGCGCACGGGCGAGGTCCTGGCCATGGCCAGCTGGCCTGAGTTCGACCTCAACAAGCCCGGCAACTACGCCGAAACCTTCAAGCGCAACCACGCCGCTGTCGACCGCTACGAAGTCGGCTCGATCTTCAAGGTCATCTCGCTGGCGATCGGTCTCGATACCGGCACCGCGTCGCTCAGCTCGGTCTACGACGTCAGCCAACCCCTGGTAATCGGCACGCGCAAGATCCACGACATGCACTCAAAGGCGCCGCTCTACAGCCTTGAGGACGTCTTCATCCAGTCGTCGAATATCGGCACGTCGCGCGTGGCGCTCAATGCCGGCCTTGAGGCCGTGACGCGCTACTACGACGCGCTCGGCCTGTTCCACCACGCCGATATCGAGCTTTCCGAGCCCGCCGGTCCCATCGTCTATCCGCGCGACCCCAAGCAGTGGTCGCAGCTGACGCTGGCGCAATCGGCCTTCGGCCAGGGCATGGCGATCACGCCGCTCTCTTACGCCGAAGCGGCGGGCGCGGTGCTGAACGGCGGCTGCCTCAGGCCGCTGACCATCAGGAAGTACGACGGCAAGCCGCTGACCTGCAATCGCGTCTTCAAACCGCAGACGTCGGAGACCATGCTGGAACTGATGCGCGAGAACGTGTTGAAGGGGACGGGCGGCCGCGCCAACGCGCCCGGCCTGCGGGTCGGGGGCAAGACGGGTTCGGCACAAAAACCCGCCAGGGGTGGATATGATCCGACGAATCTGATTTCCTCGTTTGCAGCCGTTTTCCCGACTGACGGGCCGGTCGATGGGGATCGTTACCTGGTGCAGATTATGTTCGATTCTCCCCATGGTTCGCCGATGAGTAACGGCGGACGCCTGGGCGGCTCGGTTGCCGCCCCCGTCGCCGGTCGTGTCATCGACCGTATCGCCCCCTTCCTGGGCGTGGCGCGCAAGGAAGACAAGTTCACCACGGCGCAATGGGACAAGGCGCCGATCCAGGCCGCCGAGGACGTGACGGGGGAGGACCACTGATGCAAAGGGGCCCCCGTCTTTCCGATATCCTGCGCCGCGATCTGGACAGCGATCCGATCATTTCCGGTGTTACCGCCGACAGCCGCAAGGTCGACGCCGGCACGCTGTTCTGCGCCTTGCCGGGCAGCGTCAGCGATGGCCGCGACTTCATTCCGCAGGCCCTTGCCAAGGGCGCGGCTGCGGTGCTGGCGCCCGAGGACACGCTGGTCGATGGCTTCGATGCCGCAAAACTGGTCATGGTCGGCGATGTCCGCCGCGCCTATGCCCTGGCGGCCAAGGCGTTTTACGGTGCACAGCCGAAAACCTGCGTCGCCGTCACCGGCACCAACGGCAAGACCAGCGTGGCGACCTTCTGCCGCCAGATATTCAGCACGCTCGGCCACACCTCGGCCAGCATGGGGACGCTGGGCGTCGTCACTCAGGCTCCCGATGGTACGGAAACGGCGATCACCGGTCCCGGCCTGACCACGCCCGACGCCGCCGACCTGGCGCGGCACCTGGCCGACCTGGCGCAAAACGGCGTGACGCACCTGGCGCTCGAAGCCTCTTCGCACGGCATCGACCAGCGCCGCCTCGACGGCGTGTCGCTGGCGGCGGCTGGCTTCACCAACCTGACGCAGGACCATCTCGACTATCACGCCACCATGGACGCCTACAGGACGGCGAAGCTGCGCCTGTTCGAACAGTTGTTGCCACGGGGTAAGACGGCTGTCCTGAACGCGGATTCCGACAGTTATAACGCGTTCGCCGCCATGTCGATTCTGTCGGGGCTCAACGTCATGAGCGTCGGCGAACGCTCGCGCCACCTGTGCATGACCGGCCGCGACCTGACCGTGGACGGCCAGATTCTCTATCTGGAATACAAGGGCAAGGCGTACGAGACCAAGCTGCCCCTGGCCGGCCTGTTCCAGGCGTCGAACGCCCTGGTCGCCGCTGGCCTTGCCATCGCCGCCGGCGAGGACGTCGATGCCGTCATCCATGCCCTGTCGAAATTGAAGGGCGCCCGTGGCCGGCTTGAACGCGTCGGCTCGCGCAACAACGGCGCCGAGGTCTATGTCGACTATGCCCACACGCCCGATGGGTTGGAAACGGTGCTGAAGGCGCTGCGGCCGCACACCCAGGGCAGGCTGGTCTGCGTCTTCGGCTGCGGCGGCGACCGCGACCGGGGCAAGCGTCCGCTGATGGGCGCCATCGCCGACAGGCTGGCCGACCGCGCCATCGTGACCGACGACAACCCGCGCACCGAGGACGCCGCCGGAATCCGCAAGGAAGTGCTCGCAGGCATGGGCAAGGGCGCGATCGAGATCGGCGATCGCAGGCAGGCCATTTTCGAGGCTGTGGCGGGGCTGAAAACCGGTGACGTGCTGGTGGTGGCCGGCAAGGGCCACGAACAGGGGCAGATCGTCGGCACCAAGGTCCTGCCGTTTGACGACGTGTCGGTCGTCAAACAGGCGCTGGAGCGGTGAAGCGTTTCCTGCCCCTGCTGCTCCTGTGCGCGGCCTGCTCTAAGGCGCCGCAAAAGGCGCCTGAGGCCGTGCCGGCCAAGGCTGCGCCCGCTGTCACGCTTCCGGCCGACCAGAAGGCGCTTATCGACGCTGTCGCCGCCGTGCGCGCGGCGCCCGACGAGCAGGCTGCTTACAAGCGCTTCTGTGACATGTTCGAGGCGCAGAAGACCTTCGACGGCTGGCACGCCACCATTGCCGACAGCCAGGTCTCGACCGTCAACGATTCGATCGACGTCACGTTCGACATCGGCCATTTGCGGCTTGAGCAGGTCGTGCAGACGACCGACCCGCTACACACGGCGCTGACCGACCTCGACAGCCGCCAGGATGTGCTGATTTCCGGCAGCTTCCCCCATCGCGACGGCGCCGCCGAATGCGGATATTACCGCGGAACGCTGAACATCGTGCTGAGCAAGGTGCAGTAGGCCTTGCACGCAGGCGCGACTTCGTTTCAATAGCGCCTTCCATATTCTCCGGACCAGCCGACATGACTTCAGCCCTGTGGACCTTCGACGAACTGGCGCAAGCGACCGGAGGCACCTTTACGGGGCTGGCCGGGCAGGGGGGCGAGGCGACCGGCATCACCTTCGACAGCCGCCAGGTCGCCAGGGGCGATATCTTCCTGGCGCTGAAGGGCGTGCGCGACGGCCACGACTTCGTGCCGATGGCGTTCCAGTCGGGCGCGGCGGTGGCGATTACGCGCCGGCCGGTCGAAGGCGGGCCGTGCCTGCTGGTGCCGGATGTGCAAAAGGCTTTGGAAGACCTGGCCGTGTTCGCCCGCGACCGCGCGCCGAACGCCAGGCGCGGCGCGGTGACGGGGTCCGTCGGCAAGACCTCGGTGACGCAGATGGTCATGCAGGGGCTGTCGCGCGCCGGCCGCGCCCATTCGGCGGTCAAGAGCTTCAACAACCATATCGGCGTGCCGCTGACCCTGGCGAGAATGCCGCGCGACACCGAACGCGCCGTCTTCGAAATCGGCATGAACCATGCCAATGAAATCACGCCCCTGTCGGAATTCGTGGCGCCGCACGCCGTCGTCATCACCACGGTCGGCGCCGTGCATACCGAAAACTTTCCCGACGGCGAAGCCGGGGTGGCGCGCGCCAAGGCCGAAATCTTCGACGGCCTCCTGCCCGGCGGCCTGGCGGTGCTCAATGCCGACAACAGCTGGTTCGATTTCCTGTCGGGGCAGGCGCGCGCCGCCGGTGCGCTTATCGCAACCTTCGGCGAACATGGCAGTTGCGATGCGCAGCTTGTCGAGCACCGCGTCAATGGCGACCGCGCCGGCATCGCCGCGCGCTTCCATGGCCGTGATATCGTCTTCTCCCTGTCGCACACCGGCCGGCACCAGGCGGTCAATGCGCTGGCGACCCTGCTGATGCTCGAAGCGCTCGATGTCGACCTCGACACCTCGCTTCTGGCGCTCGAAAGCTTCGCCACGCTGGAGGGCCGGGGCAAGGTGGTGACGAAGCCGTTCAAGGGCGGTGAGCTGACCGTCGTCGACGAAAGCTACAACGCCAATCCGGTGTCGATGACGGCGACGCTGAAATCCTTCGGCGACCGCGACAAGGGCAATGGCCGCAAGGTCGTGGTCTTAAGCGACATGCTGGAACTGGGGCCCGACGAGGCGGCATTGCATGCGGGCCTGGCGGCGACCATCGGGGCGCTCGACATCGACCGCGTCTATCTGGCGGGGCCGCTGATGAAGCACCTGTGGGATGCACTGCCCGAGTCCTTGCGCGGGGGCTATGCCGCCAATGCCGCGGATTTGACGAACACCGTGACAGAAGACTTGCGCGCCGGCGACCTTGTCATGATAAAGGGGTCGAACGGCTCGAAAGCCGGGCTGATCGCAAAAGCGCTGTTGTCGGCATAAAAATAAAGTTCCGCGAAGGACCAAGGCCTCTCCATGTTCTACCTGCTGTACGAGCACGTCACCAGCCTTCACCAGCACTGGCCGCTGATCAACCTGATGCGCTACCAGACGGTGCGCATCTTCCTGGCCATGATCACGGCCATGATCGTCGCGGTCGCCATGGGGTCGCGCTTCATCCGCTGGATGCGGGCCAAGCAGGGCAAGGGCCAGCCGATCCGCGAGGACGGTCCGGCGTCGCACCTGTTGACCAAGAAGGGCACGCCGACCATGGGCGGGCTGATGATCCTGGCCGGCATCGCCGTCGCCACCATCCTTTGGGCCAATCCGCATTCGGCGGCGGCCTGGATCGTGTTCGGCGTCACCATGGCCTATGGCGTGCTGGGCTTTATCGACGACTACGCCAAGGTCACCAAGCAGACCTCGGCCGGCCTGACCTCGATCCAGAAGCTGATCGCGCAGTTCGCGGTGGCGATCGCCGCCGTGCTGATCGTCATGTACTATTCGCCCCAGCCGGCCGACGCGCCGCACCTGTCGACCTCGCTGGTCATCCCGGTCTTCAAGGACCTGATGATCAATCTGGGCTATTTCTACATCATCTTCGGCGCCGTGGTGATCGTGGGCGCGTCGAACGCCGTCAACCTCACCGACGGTCTCGACGGCCTGGCGATCGTGCCGGTGATGATCGCCGCGGGCGCTTTCGCGCTGATCGGCTATCTGGTCGGCAACCTCGTCTTCGCCAAGTACCTGATCGTCGAATACGTGCCGGGCGCCGGCGAGGTCGCGGTCATCTGCGCCGCCATCATCGGCGGCGGAATGGGCTTCCTGTGGTACAACGCCCCGCCCGCCAAGATCTTCATGGGCGATACGGGCTCTCTGGCCCTGGGCGGCGGCCTCGGCGCGGTCGCGGTCGCGGTCAAGCACGAGATCGTGCTGGCCATCATCGGCGGCCTGTTCGTCATGGAAGCCCTGTCGGTCATGATCCAGGTCGGCTATTTCAAGCTGACGAAAAAGCGCATCTTCCTGATGGCGCCGATCCACCACCATTTCGAAAAGCTGGGCTGGGCGGAATCGACCGTCGTCGTCCGCTTCTGGATCGTCGCCGCCATGCTGGCCATGGTCGGCCTGGCCACCCTCAAGCTGCGGTAAGGGGAAGGTCATGATCCCGGTCAAGGGCTTCGAAGGCAAGCGCGTCGCCATCTTCGGCCTCGGGCGGTCCGGCCTTTCGGCCGCACGCGCGCTCAAGGCCGGCGGCGCCGAACCCCTGCTGTGGGACGACAAGCCGGCGTCCGTCATGGCCGCGACCAAGGAAAAATTCACGGTCGAAAACCTGAAGAACGCCGACTGGTCCGAAATCGACGCGCTGATGCTGTCGCCGGGCGTGCCGCTGACCCACCCGAAGCCGCACTGGACGGTCGATATGGCCAAGGCGGCGGGCGTGCCCATCATCGGCGATATCGAGCTGTTCGCCCGCACTATCGCCGCCCTGCCGGAGCGCAAGCGCCCGAAGACGGTGGCGATTACCGGCACCAACGGCAAGTCGACGACGACCGCCCTGATCGGTCATATCCTTAAAAGCGCGGGCAAGGACGTCCACGTCGGCGGCAATATCGGCATCGGCATCCTGGACCTGCCCCAGGCCTTCCACGCAGGCTCGATCTACGTCATCGAGACGTCTTCGTATCAACTCGACCTGATAGAGACCTTCCGGCCGGACGTCGCCGTGCTGATGAACTTTTCGCCGGACCACCTCGACCGCCATGGCGGCATGGACGGCTATATCGCCGCCAAGCGCCGCATCTTCATGAACCAGACCGCCAACCAGACGGCTGTCATCGGCGCCGACGACGACTATTCCATCGCGGTCATTTCCGACATGCGCGTCAATCACCCGGTCAAGCTGATCCCGATCTCGTCGCGGCGCAATGTCGGCGACGGCGTCTATGCCATCAATGGGGTGCTCTATGACGGCACCGAGGCGCGGACGCGCCAGATCGTCGACCTGAAGTCCATCCGGACGCTGACCGGGCGCCACAACTGGCAGAACGCGGCCGCCGCCTATTCGGCATGCAAGGCGCTGGGCCTTTCGCCCGACGCCATCGTGGCCGGCATGCGCTCGTTCCCGGGGCTGGCGCACCGCATGCAGGAGATCGGCCGCATCGGCAAGGTCCGCTTCATCAACGATTCCAAGGCGACCAATGCCGATGCCGCGCGCCAGGCCATGTCGAGCTTCGACAGCTTCTACTGGATTGCCGGCGGCCGCGCCAAGGCCGGCGGCATCGAGGACCTTTCAGACCTGTTCGGGCGGGTGAAGCACGCCTACCTGATCGGCGAGGCGGCGGAGCTGTTCGAAAAGACCATCGGCAAATCAGCCAAATGCACGCAGTCCCGCCACCTGTTTACCGCCGTCGCCCAGGCCTATGCCGAGGCAGAAAAGTCGGGCCGGGAAGAAATCGTGCTGTTCTCGCCGGCCTGCGCCAGCTTCGACCAGTTCAGCGACTTCGAAGCGCGGGGCGACGCCTTCAGCGAGGCCGTGCAGGAAATCTCAAAGTCGATCGTCCAGGAGACGCAGCAGGCTCGCCCATAAATGACGAAGCCGCGATCAGGCCCTGGCCGCGGCATTGAAATCCTAGATATCCGTAAAATCAAACGGCCTTGTGCTTGGCCGGAGCGGGCAGGGGGCGAGACGCACGCGAGTCCAGCCATGACCAGTCCGCGACCATGCGCTGCGATACGG
>CAKZJB010000238.1 GCA_936940865.1 uncultured Asticcacaulis sp.
GTCCGCATAGCCGGACAGGCGGGCGTGGTTGGAGGCGCCCGTGAATGACGACACACCTTTTGGAAGCCGCCCAGGACGTACTTGGCGAAATCATCGGCAGCGGCGGGCGCTTTGCCGGCTTGAGTTTCCTGAAACCCCACCATTTCGGCGAGCCGGCGCACCGGCGCATCTTCGAAACCGCAATGGCCAAAGCCGCTCACGGAGAGCCGGTAACGCTGGGCACGCTCAGGGCCGCCCTGCTTAACGACCCGCTGCTGGCCCGCATGGACCGGGCCTGCGGGGGCGATTATCTCAGGAGCCTGTGGGACAGCGGGCGCAGCCCCGAATACGCCCATGAAATGGCGCTGCTGCTGGTCGAGGACTGGACGCGCCGCGAAGCCGCCGGTCTTGCCCGCCAGGCCGTCGCCCTGGCCGAGGGTGAAGCGCCGTGCTCCGCCTTCGAAATCCTGTCGCACCTGCGCGACGGCGTCGAAGCCCTGTCGCAGCAGGCGGCCGTCGGCGACGGCGGCGCCCGCCCGGCGCCGGACGTCGTGGCCTCGGTCATTGCCGACCTGGCCGAACAGCTGCGCACGGGCCGGTCGCGGGGCCGGCCCTGCGGCCTGCGCTGCATCGACAAGCGCATGAGCGGGCTGCTTCCGGGGGAACTGGTGGTGCTGGCCGGACGCCCGGGCATGGGCAAGACGGGGCTGGCGCGGGCGATTGCGCACGGCTTTGCCGTCCGGAACCCGGACATGCAGGCGGCGTTCTTCGGGCTGGAAATGGGACCGGAGGAGATGAGCTATCGCGCGCTGTCGGCCATTACCCGCGACCTGGGCCACGGCGTCGAATACCGCCAGATGATCGAAGGGCCCCTGCATCCGGACGACATGGCGATGGTCGATCGCGCACAGGCGCATGTGCCGGTGAACCTGATCCTGGTCGACAGCCCGGGGCTTGGCCTCGACGACCTGCGCCGCCGGGTGTGGGGACTGAAACGAAAGGGGCCGGTGGGGCTGATCGTCATCGACTACCTGCAACTGATGCGCAAGCCGAACATCAGGGGGCTGAACGAAGCCAGCCTGATCGGCGAGATCACCCGGGGGCTCAAGCAACTGGCGCGGCAGGCCGAATGCACGGTGCTCCTGCTGTCGCAGCTGTCGCGGAAAGTGGAGGAACGCGCCGACAAGCGGCCGCAACTGGAGGACCTGCGCGATTCCGGCCATATCGAACAGGACGCCGACTTCGTGCTGATGGCCTTCCGCGAGGCCTATTACCGCGAGCGCGGCCGTCCCGCCGATGCCTCGGCCGACTATGACCTGCGCACCGCCCTGGTCGACCGCCGCATGGAGGTCATCACATTGAAGGCGCGCCGGGCCGCCGTCGGCAGCGACCTGCAGACCTACCACGCCGAATACGACCACATCGCGGATTGATCATGAGCGGACGTGTACTGAACTGGGCCGGGCGCGCCGACGCCGGCGATGCCATGGCGAAGGCGGTCCTTCTGGTGCTGGCGGAGGCCGCCAACGAACACGGCGTGACCTTCGTCGCGCAGGAGACGGTGGCGAAGCGGTTGAATGCCTGCCGCGCCACGGTCAATCGCGCCATGAAGCGGCTTCAGGTGCGGGGTCTCATCGAGACCTCGCGCCGCCACCGCAGCGACGGCTCGCGGTCGTCGAACCTGATCCGTCTCAGCCTATGTAACTCTGAGCAACGTAACTCAGAGTGCAAACCCAATGTAACTCAGAGCGACAGCATAACCCCTAAGATTAACCCCCAATCTATTACCTCTACAAAGACGGCGAAGGCTTATCCGGAAAGCTTCGAAGCGGTGTGGAAGGCCTATCCCCACTTCCGGGGGCGATCGGACAAGGCGAAGTCACTGGCCGCCTGGGCAAGGCTTGGCGGGGAGGAGCAGGCTTTACTGTCGGGGGGCATCGGCGCCTTTCGCGCCACGCCTGCGGCCACGAAGGATGGCGGCCAGTACGTCAAGGCGTTCGAGCGCTGGATCGCCGGTGAGCAATGGCGGGATTTCGTGCCCAAGGCGGCCGTTCCCGCTCAGCCCGAAGCCATAGACTGGGCCTTCCGGATGGCCATCTTCAGAAGACAAGGCACATGGCTGGCCGCCTGGGGCGAAAAGCCGGGGAGGGAAGGGTGTCAGGTGCCGAGGGAGATGTTGGAGGATGTGTAGCGCGTTGTGACGGCAATGGGCAAAGGAGATTTAGCGACCTATCCCACAAATCCCAGCTACTCGTGACGTAGGACAACTGCGCCGCGTAAATAGTTTGCCCGCGCGAGAATATCGAAATAAGTTGGCCGCTTGCCTGCGATTCCGAATTGCGGGAGCTTTGGCCAGGGGGCGCTGATTGAAACCGTGGTGGCTGCGCTTTGTGGACTGGGCTAACAAATGGTTAGCGCCAGCTTTTGGTGCCTTGGCCGGCGTCCTTGGCATTATGTGGGACAAGGATTTTGCGGATTTCATATTCAAGCTAGATCCTACTCACACTGGTCTTCACACGTTTTTGGCGTCGTTTATCCCGTGGTCAGCCATCGGATTTTTTCTGGCGTCAGTCGCGTGCTCGTCACTGAGAATCTTCACCCAGAAGAGCATCGGCGAGTTGGAAGCCGCCCTCGCGGATGAACGGGACAAAATAAACATCATCGCGAACAACATTGAGACTGTCGTAAATGGTCTCCTATTGAAGCTCGCGGAAAAGTTAGCGTTCGACCGAGGGGAACCGTCAAGGATCACCATCTACGTGCACAACGGTGATAACTACTTCATTTCGTTTGGGCGCTACTCGCCGGACCCGCTTTTCGCGAAGAAAGGCCGCAACCTGCTGCCCGACGATCAAGGTTGCATCTCGACAGCATGGCATGCCGACTGGTGCTATGAAGGCGATCTGCGATTTATCGAATCGCGTAGGCGGTATAACGTACAAAAAGCCACCCACGACGCCCAAAGAATGCGGGCTCGCAATTTCGCAGTGAAACGGATCAATGGTGACAAAAACCAGCCGCTTGCGGTGGTAGTTGTAGAGTCCAAGATTCCAAACCGCTTCCCTGAAGCGGCTATCAAGCAGTTGCTTGACAATGAAGAGACATATTTCGCCGAGATAATTGGATCGCTTAGAGACCATATCCCAGACCCGGCAGATGCAAAGAGGAGAGGGTTTTGATGGCTACGGTTCGAGACGCACTCGCCTACGTTCTAAAGCACTATCCGCACAATGCGCGGCACGAGCTTTCAAACGCCAGGGTTACAAAAATGCTATATCTAGCTGACTGGCATCAGATCCTAAATCACCGGCGGCAAGTCACCGAAATCGACTGGTATTTTGACAATTACGGCCCTTATGTAAATGATGTTCGGGTAGCAGCCGAAGGTAACCCGGACATATTTACCGTCCATGAGACGCGAAATATTTTTGGATCGCCAAAGATACTCCTAGCCCTCCATAAGCACGACGTCGAACCTAATTTGAGCGATCAAGAAAAAGCGTCCTTAGACCACGTTATTGAGCAAACAAAATCTATGAGTTGGGACTCTTTTATAAAGTTGGTATATTCCACTTATCCTATAACTAGCTCTGATAGGTACAGTCATTTAGATTTGGCCCAAAAGGCGAATGAGTACCAGCATTAATTGTTGCCGCGTTCTGTCGTTGGTGCTCACTACGCGCCATGTATCGTGATCGCAGGCAGGCTTTCCATCGTGCGTCAGCGGCATGAGCTGGATGTTCCGCTGCCAATAGAGCAAGACAAACTTGGTCAAGATGTGGTGGACAGGCTTTAAACGGAGAGCGGCTTAGCCGCGCGGATATTCATGACTCAATATTGGCCAGAGCATCAAAGCATGGCGGTCGGAATGGCGGCGGTAAAGCAAAAGTGCTTGGATCTATTCACTTTGGTTCACGCGAACGAAAACATAGGTCGCGTCCATCCGGAAGATAGAAGACCTACGCCGATATATGACGACTTTATCGAGCAATTCGACACTCTGTTGAAGCCGAGGGTTATAGACGTTGCTGTCAATTTCCGCATGATTGAACCGCCCCGGGTTTGCCGGAGGCTCGTTGGTTTAAGTTAGGCTGCCATTTC
>CAKZJB010000239.1 GCA_936940865.1 uncultured Asticcacaulis sp.
GGCCGAGCACGTCCCACAAACGCACCGGCGGCAGCCCGAGGCCAGGCCTGATCGAACGGACGTTTTCCTTGGTCAGGCGTTCGCCCTTCTTGACGTCCTTGACGACATAAAGCGAGCGTCGGAAGGTCTTGGACGTCCGTTCCGACCCCAGGGTGTCGTAATGCACGTGTCCCAAGGCCTTCCACGCATCCTTGCAGTCGCGGACCAGGGCCGCGAACTCCGCCGGTTCCAGCGAAAAGCCCGAGTCGGGCCCGCCATCGGCGCGGGCCAGGGTGAAATGCTTTTCGATGACCGAGCCGCCGAGCGCGATAGACGCCACCGACGCCGCCGAACCAAACGTATGGTCCGACAGGCCCGACGGGCACTGGAAGCGTTCCCCCAGGTCCGGGACGGTGCGGACATTGGCGTCGTCGATGGCGGCCGGATACTGGCTGACGCAGTGGAGCAGGACGAATTCGCCGGTGCCGTACTGGCGCGCCGTGCGCACGGCGGCCTCGATCTCTTCGGCATTGGCCATGCCGGTCGACATGATCAGCGGCTTGCCCTTGGACGCCGCATAGGCGACCAGCGGCAGGTCGATCAGCTCGAACGACGCGATCTTGAAGGCCGGCGCGCCAAGGTCGTTGAGCAGGTCGACGGCCGTGTCGTCGAAAGGCGACGAAAACATAGTGACGCCGCGCTGTCTGGCGCGCTCGAACAGGGGCGCGTGCCAGTCCCACGGCGTGTGCGCCTCGTCGTAGAGGTCGTATAGCGAATAGCCGTCCCACAATCCGCCCTTGAGCTGGAACTCAGGGCGGTCGGACTTCATGGTGATGGTGTCGGCCGTATAGGTCTGCAGCTTGATGGCGTCGCAGCCCGTATCGGCGGCGGCATCGACCAGGGCCAGGGCGCGGTCGAGGCTGCCATTGTGGTTGCCTGACAGTTCACAGATGACGTAGGGCTCGTGCGCCGCGCCGATTTTACGGCCGGCGATCGTTATTTCATAGGGCTTAGACATCGAGCACCTCGCTGAGCGCCGTCACGACGCGCGCCGGATCGCCATCGTCCATATCGGCATAGAGCGGCAGCGACAGGGTCGTCTTGTAATAGCGGTCGGCGCCCGGCAATTCGCGTTGCGACAGGGCGCGCGTCTGCCAGTAAGGCTGGCGGTGGACCGGAATGTAATGGACCTGGCTGCCGATGCCGCGCTCGCGCAAGCCCTGCATGACGGCCGTGCGCGTCGTGCCCAGCGCTTCGAAATCGATCGATACGGCGAACAGGTGGAAGGTCGGGTGCTGGCCCTGCGGCGGCGTCCAGCGCACCGGCAGGTTCGCGCCCGACAGCGCCTGATGATAGCGTTCGACGAGTGTAGCGCGGCGCGCCATGAACTGCGGCAGGCGTTTCAGTTGCGCCGTGCCCAGCGCACAATTGAGGTCGGGCAGGCGGTAGTTGAAACCCAGCGCCTGCATTTCATAGACCCAGGGACCGGTATCGGCGTCACCGTCATAACCCAGGCCTTTGAAATGACCGGGATCGCGTTCGATGCCGTGGCTGCGTAAGGTGCGTAAACGGCGCGCCAGGTCCTGATCGTCGGTCGTGACCGCCCCGCCCTCGCCCGTCGTCAGCGTCTTGACCGGGTGGAAGGAAAAGACCGCCATGTCCGACGCTTCGCAGGCGCCGATCGGCCCTTGCGGCCCCGTCGTGCCGATGGCGTGACAGCCGTCCTCGATCAGGAAGGCGCCGCGTTCGCGGCACACGGCCGAGATATGCGACAGGTCGACGGCGCGGCCGGCATAGTGGACGGGAACAGCACCGGCAAAACGATGATCCGGGCCGATAGCGGAAAGCGCTTCGTCGAAGGCGTCGTCGGTGATCAGGCCTGTATCGGGATCGACATCGGCAAACACGACCTGCGCCCCGCAGTAGGCTATGCAGTTGGCCGACGCCGCGAAGGTGATGGACGGGACAATGACGGCGTCGTTCGGTTTCAGGTTTCGCGTCAGGGCGGCGATATGCAGGGCCGCCGTGCCGTTGGCGACGACGACGGCGTGCTTCGCGCCGACAACTGCGGCCAGGTCACGCTCGAAGCGATCGACCGCCGGGCCCGTCGTCAGGTAGTCGGAGCGCAGGGTTTCGACCACCGCGTCTATGTCGGACTGGTCGATCGACTGGCGGCCATAGGGGAGAAAGGCAGTCATGTGCATACCTTTGTTAGCGAAACTTGGTCGATCTTCGCCCTCCCTGCGTAGCGGGGAGGGGGGACCATTGCCGGAGGCAATGGTGGGCGGGGCTGCGCCCGGGTCAACCACGCAAAGCCCCTTCCGTCACTCGCTCCGCTCGTGCCACCTCCCCCATAAATGGGGGAGGCGAAGGTCTCAAATGTGTCGGCTTGATAAACCTACTCAAGATAGGCCTTCATCATGCCGCGGATGCCGTCGGCGTCGAGCTGTTCCGGATTGTTGTCGCTGGCGTAGGAAAAGCCTTCGGCCACCTTCTTCGCGCCGCGCACCTTGGCGAAGGACTTGCGGGTGTATTCGACGAATTCGGGTTCGATGACGTAACGGTCATCGAGTTCGTAGGTCGAGCGCGAGTCGTCGGCCGAGATCATCATCTCGTGCAACTTTTCGCCGGGGCGGATGCCCACAACGGTCTGCCTGACCTTGGGCGCCATGGCGGTCGCCAGGTCGGTGACCAGGGTCGCGGGGATCTTGGGCACGAAGATTTCGCCACCCTGGGTCAGCTCCATGCACGACAGCACGAAGGCGACGCCCTGATCCAATGAGATCCAGAAACGCGTCATGCGTGGATCGGTGATCGGCAGTTCCCTGGCGCCCTGGCTCAGCAGGCGCTTGAAAAAGGGCACGACCGACCCCCGCGAACCCACGACATTGCCGTAGCGCACGACGCAGAAGCGCGTGCCGATATCGCCCGACAGGTTGTTGGCGGCGACGAAGATCTTGTCCGAGGCCAGCTTGGTGGCGCCGTAGAGGTTGATCGGCGAGCACGCCTTGTCGGTCGACAGCGCTACGACGCGCTGGACGCGGTTCGACAGGCAGGCCGCCACGACGTTTTCAGCGCCGTTGATATTGGTGGCGATGCATTCCGAGGGGTTATATTCGGCCGCCGGAACCTGTTTCAGCGCGGCGGCATGGACAACGACATCGACCCCGCGGAAGGCCAGCAGCAGCCGGTTGCGGTCGCGGACATCACCCAGGAAAAAGCGCAGCTTCGACATCTTGTCGGCGGCGAACATCTCCTCCAGTTCGTTCTTCATCTCGTACTGCTTGAGTTCGTCGCGCGACAGGATGATGACCTTCTTCGGCTCGAAGTCGCGCAGCAGGCTTTGCACCAGACGGCGGCCGAAGCTGCCGGTGCCGCCGGTGATCAGTACGGTCTTGCCCTTCACCGGGTCCATCTGAGGCGCGAAGTCGCGATACGGTGGCGTACTCATGGTGTTCCTGAACGATCTGCGGGCGTCGCCCGGCTTGCCGCATGATGGAACAGTCGCCCCAAAATAACGTTAACGCTATTCCGCCGCGTGCTGGGTTTGCGGGCGTTTCAGGACGTCCCGGAAAGCCTGCGGAATCAAGGTCCACGGCTCGACAAAGTAACGCTCGAACAGGCGCCTCGGTTCATGGACGAAGCGCACCAGCCATTCGAGGCCAAGCCGGCCCGTCCAGCGCGGCGGCGTGTAGGCGACACCCGCCTCGTAATCGAAGGCCGCGCCGACCGGCAGAACGACGCAATCCGGCAGGCGCTCGTAGTTCTTGAGAATCCAATGCTCCTGGCGCGGCATGCCCATTCCGACCAGCAGCACGTCGGGGCGCTTGTCGGCGATGTCCTTCAGGATCAGGTCGTTTCCCGGCCCGTCGATATCGAAATAACCGTCGCGAACGTCGAGATGGACCTTGGGGTAGCGCGTAAGAATAGCGGCGCGTGAGGCTTCGTTATGGTCGGCTACGCCGCCGACATGATAGACACGCCAGCCCTTCGCCTCGGCCAGGCTCCAGAAGTCTTCACGGAAATCGAGATAGGTGCAGCGGTTGGCCCGCGACACGTCGAAGCCCAGCAACCGGCCCCAGGCGATCATCGGCATGGAATCGATCTCGATCAGGTCGGCCTGCGCATAAAAGGCACGCATCTCAGCCGACTTCTGGAACAGGTAGAGGCTGTGAAGGTTATGGTTGGCGACGATCGCCCGGCGGCCCGCGGCGATGCGCTGGCTGATGAAATCCATGACGTAGGCCGGCGTGATGACGTCGACCTCAGCGCCGAGAAGCGAAAGGCGGGCTGGAATATCCATACCCGCCAACGTAAGCAATTGTGTTTTAGATAGACTGAAAGCTTAGGGTAAACAGGGATTTACCGTGTTCAGTCCGTCATGGGGCGAAGAGTGATTTCCACGCGGCGGTTCTTGGCGCGGCCTTCCGCCGTAGCGTTGGATGCAATCGGCTGGCGCTCGCCCATGCCGGCGATATAGATGCGCTCCGACTTGACCTTGTGGCCGGCGAGATAGGCCGCCGTGGCATTGGCGCGGCGTTCCGACAGGTCGAGATTGTAGGCATCCGAACCCTGGCTGTCGGCATGGCCGACAATGTCGATATAGGTCGCCGGATACTGGTTGAGAATCTGGGCGACTTCGTCGAGCACCGGGAAGAAGCGCTGATCGATATCGGCCGAGCCGGTCGAGAAGGTCACGTCGCTCGGCATGTTGAGCACGATGTTTTCGCCAGAGCGCGTCACCGACACGCCGCTGCCGGCCAGTTGACGGCGAAGGTCGGCCTGCTGCTCGTCCATGTAGTGACCGACAGCCGCGCCGGCCAGCGCGCCGATACCCGCGCCGATCATCGCGTTCTTGCGGGCCTGGTCGCCTTTCTTGTTGGATACCGCACCGGCCACCGCGCCGATGCCGGCACCGATCAGGGCGCCTGTCTTGGTGTTGGAATGGGTGCGCAGGCCGTTCGATTCATCGACCGTCGTACATCCGGCCAGCAGAAACGCCGACGCCGTCGTCAGCAGAATGATTTTACGCATAGATGTCCTCTCACTTTCGGACGGAAGTACCGCTTCTGCGGTACAGGTCCCTATAATTTCAGCCCCAGGGCATTGTAAAAAATCAGTGCGATTCCATCGCACGGCGGTATGGCCCGGACGCAACCCCGAGCCTAAAGTCTTGATTATGAACGCAACATGAAGGGGCCGGCCCCTGCCTAACCGTCATTATGATGGCAACGCCACACCGTTTCGCTTTCCGGCGTGCCGGTCAGATACGACTGCGACAGCGACCGGACCTTGGCCAGGTTGTCATTGAGCGCCGCCGTCGTGCCGGCATCGTCGTGGGCCGAACAGCGTAAGGACCCCAGGGCCTCGTACTGTCCCAGGTAGTCCTTGTAGCGGGCATCGTCCAGGCGATAGGAGGCGCGCTTGAAAGTCGCGCCGTCGGCCGACAGTTCCATGCGCGCCGCCACGGGTTCGGTCTTGTTGACCGTAAAGCGGACCAGCGAACCGTTGGCCTGATGTTCATAGGGCGTGCGGCCGTTGACGCAGGCGTGGCTGGCATCGAAGTCGAATTCGATCGGACCCGCCGCCTGGACCGGGTTACCCGATGCCGCCTTGTCGACCTCGCACACCATGTGGACCTTGGCCATGCTGACGACCGGCGCCGGCGCCTTGGGTTCGGTCAGGCGCATGTCGATGTCGTGGTATTTCAGCAGGATGACGATGACCACCACTACGGTAATCAGGCCCAGCAGAATCCAACCCCAGGGAATGGGATGCTTCGGCCCGTTGCGTGCCGGCTTGTCGGCCTTGACCTTGGCGGGCTTGGCGGCCGGCCTGGGCTTTTGCGGCGGTTCGGCCGAGAAGGCGGTGGGCGCGCTTTCCTCCTTGGCGTGGATTTCGTGACGGTGACGGATTTCGCGGCGAACGATCAGGCCGATCAGCACCAGGACCAGCAACGACAGCAGCACCATGGCCGCCAGTTGCCAGCGCTCGAGCGCGACGCGGTCGGCTTCCGCCTTCTTCTGTTCGTCCAGGCGCGCGGCCTGGGCCTGGGCGGCAGCATTGAGCGCCTTGGTCAGGGCATCGTCCTTGCTGATTTCGTCCTCGGTCTTGGCATAGCACGGAGTCGAAACAACCGTCGGGGCGACACCGGCCGAAGCCAGGAAGGTGTTGAGCGCCGAGACATGCGTGGCGACGAACTGGCCGGCCGAAACATCGATGTCGCCGCCGGCTGACACGGTCGATGGCGCCGTCCAGGTGTTGACACCCACCACTTCGCCGCATTCGTTGAGCAGCGGGCCGCCGGAATTGCCGTGATTGATCGGTGCGGTGTGGAAGACAGTATCGACCTTGGAGCCGTCGGGGTTCGAGCCGGCGAACAGGGCAATCGATCCCTGCGTGACGTAGGCGTCCGCCGGTTCCAGCAGCGCCGTGCCTGAGCGGTTCAGCAGGTGGTCGGTGACGTCGGGATAGCCCATCGAAACGACGCGTTCGTTCTTGTAGGGGCTAAGGAACAGTTTGAGGGGCGCGATCTTGAGGTTGTCGGCGTGCAGCAGCGCCAGGTCGCCTTCGGTCCACGACTTTACCAACTGGACGTGCTGGTAGCCGGCCCCGGAGTCCTTGTGCGGGACGATATAGACGTCGGCCGAGGCCGCCTCCGGCGGCACCTGGACGACGTGATAGTTGGTGACGATGGTATTGGGCGCGACGACGAAGCCCGAGCCCATGCCCACCGTGTCGAGCGGCACACCGCCGAAGCCCCGATAGACGACCAGAACACGAACCACTGACTGTTCGGCCGTTTTCAGCGCCTTTGTGGAGTTGACGGGCTGGAGGTCGGGATCGACCATCTGGCTCAGCGACTGATTCGCGTCGCCTTCGGCCGCGCGCACGTGGTGGGGCAGCGTCGCGGCTGCCACAAGGCCCAGGCACACGACCGCCGCGGCGGCAAAAAGCCGCGCATGTTTAAGGAGTTGCAGACCCTCGCCCGCCTTAGACGCCACTGTGCAGAAATCCCATCTGAAGTTCCGGCCCGCCGCCCGGCCGCTCACGCTTTGACTGTTCGCGTGTTGCAGAAGGGTTAATACCGAAGTTTCGACGGAAAATCATCCCCTGCCTGAAGCTTTCGGATCACTGTTGTAATTTGGCGCGGGACCAATCCCGGACTTGATCGGGCTGGAGACCGGGGCTAAGCCATGGTTTCATTTGCACCGAGGCTTCCCGAGATGTCCGAATCCGCCATTCCGCCCGTTCCGCTAACCCTCTACGACCAGGATTTCGAGGCCTTTTCGAAGGCGCTGGGCGGATCGTTCCAGCGCTACGGTTTCGCGGTCCTGGGCGGGCATGGCATCGACCCTGTGTTGCTCGAGCGCGCGCTGCACGCGACCAAGGCCTTTTTCGCCCTGCCGGAAGAGGTCAAGCGCAGCTATCATATCAGGGGCGGCGGCGGCGCGCGCGGCTATACGCCGTTCGGCGTGGAAACCGCCAAGGGCTATACGCACCACGACCTGAAGGAGTTCTGGCACACGGGCCGCAACCTGCCGCCGGAGCATCCCTATCGCCACTACATGCGCGACAATATCTGGCCGGCCGAGGTGGCGGATTTCCATGACAGCGTGGCGGGCCTGTATGCGGCGCTCGATGCCCTGGGCCAGAAGGTGTTGCGGGCAATCGCCGTCTATATCGGCCTGGATGCGGACTTTTTCGCCGACAAGGTTCAGCTGGGCAATTCGGTCCTGCGTCTGCTGCATTATCCGCCGGTGACGACGCCGGGAGAGTCTGTGCGGGCGGGCGCGCACGGCGACATCAACGTCATTACGTTGTTGCTGGGCGCCGAGGAGCCGGGCCTGCAACTGCTCGACCGCGACGGCCGCTGGCTGCCGATCACGCCGCCCGAGGACTGCATCGTCATCAATGTCGGGGACATGCTGTCACGCCTGACCAACGGGGTGTTGCCGTCGACCGTGCACCGGGTTGTCAATCCGGCCGAGGGGCGCAAGGACTTCTCGCGCTATTCGACGCCGTTTTTCCTGCATTTCAATCCGGACTATATGATCAAGACTTTACCGAACTGCATTTCGCAGGATCGTCCGAACCAGTTCCCGGAGCCGATCATGGCGGAAGATTTCCTGCAGGAGCGGTTGAAGGAGATAAAGCTCGCCTAGTAACGGGGTGTGGGGTGAGGCTCGCCGGTTTGTCGAAGGCAAACCGGATGAAATCGATACTAAATGTATCGATTTCCGGGCCGAACGCCCGGAGCCATGCGAAGGGCGGGGGAGGGGGACCCCACGACCTTATCTTTTTCAAGAAAAAGCCTGCCCCCTTCAGGGCCGGCTTTTTTCTTGAAAAGGGAAGGCTTGGGGGCACAGCCCCCAAACCCCATTCGTTAGATCGCGCTTTCCCATCCGCACGTCTGCCCCTTGTTTTCCTCCTCCAGCCATGCGTTCAGCGGCGCGAAGTAATCGCTGATCGCCGTCGCATCCATCTCGCGCTGACCGGTGAAGGCTTCCAGAGCCTCCGGCCAGGGCTTCGACTGCCCCATGGCCAGCATCGCGTTCAGGCGCTCGCCCACCGCCTTCTCGTTATAGATCGAGCAGCGATGCAGCGGCCCCTTCCAGCCCATCTGCTGACACGCCGCGCGCTGGAACTGGAACTGCAGGATCTCCGCCAGGAAGTAGCGCGTGTAGGGCACAGACGCCGCCACGTGATATTTCGCCCCCGGATCGAAGGCCGAGGCCGGACGCTCGCCCGGCGGCACCAGGCCCTGATACTGGTTCACCAGAGCCCACCAGCGGCGGTTATATTCGGCCTTCGAAATCTTGCCCGAAAACACCTCCCAGCGCCACCGGTCGACCTCGACCCCGAACGGCAAAAACGCGATCTTCTGCAAGGCCATCTTCAAGAGATACGGGATGTCTTCCCGCGAGTCCGGCACCTTGTCCAGCAAACCGATCTGGTTGAGATAGGTCGGCGTCACCGAAGACAAACCGATGAAATCCCCGATCGCCTCGTGGAAGCCGTCATTGGCGCCGTTCTTGAACAGATACGGCTGATCGGCATAGGCGCGCTGGTAGAAGTTATGCCCCAGCTCGTGGTGGACCGTATAGAAGTCCTCGCCATTGACCTGGGTGCACATCTTCACCCGCACGTCCGACCTGTTGTCGACGTCCCAGGCGGAGGCATGGCACACCACCTCACGATCCTTCGGCCGCGTGATCAGCGACCGCTGCCAGAAGGTGTCCGGCAGGGGCGCGAAGCCCAGCGAGGTATAGAAGCCCTCGCCCGTCTTGATCATCTTTGTCGCGTCGTACTTCTTGGCCGTCAGCAGCTTGTCGAGGCTATAAGAAGAATGGACGTTCTTCGGCGCCACGACGTCGTAGATATTCGACCAGTCCTGCGCCCACATATTGCCCAGCAGGTCGGCGCGGATCGGCCCGAACTTGGGCTGGACAGCGTCCCCGTACTTTTCGTTGAGCTTGCGCCGCACATAGCAGTGCAGGTTCTTGTAGAAGGGCGCGACCTGGCTCCACAGCTTGTCGGTCTCGGCCGCAAAGGCATCCGGATCCATGTCGTAACCCGAGCGCCAAAGCGCCCCCGTATCCTTGTAGCCCAACCCCTGCGCGCCGGCGTTCGACAATTGCGCCAGCTTTTCGTAGTCGTCCTTCATCGGGCCGGACACGGTACGCCAGCCTTCCCACATGGCGCGCAACGTCACCGGATCGCGCGACGACGCCAGCACGTTCGAAGCATCATCCAGATTATAGGTCTTGCCCTTGTACTGGAACTTGCCGGTCGAATAGGCCGAGTCCAGTCGGTTCGACACCGCCGCCAACTCCTCGGCCGCGCCCGGCTTGTCCTCGGCCGGCAGGGTCTGCGACAGGCGCAGCAAGTTCAGCTTCCGCCGCGTCACCGGATCGACATCGACATCGTTGAACTTCGCCGCCCCGACCGCCAGCTTGACCGTCGCCTCGTTCAGCGCCGCGTCGGCCTTGGTCTGCAGCCACTCGGTATCGTAATTGATGAAGGTCGACCGCACCCACTGCACGCGGTTGTCGTATTCCGACAGTTCGGCCAGGGTCTTTTCGGCGTTGTCGGCATAGGTCTTGGCCTCCTCGGGCGTCGGCTTGGTCTCGGCCGGAGGCGGCGGAGGTGCGGGTTGTGACGGAGGCGGCGTATTGTCCGCCACAGGCGGCGGAGTCACGGTTCCGGACGTACTGGCGCAACCGCCAAGCAATGCGGCGCACGCGACGGACATGATCAAGACGCGCTTCATGAACAACCCTCCCAGGTGGTTAATACCGGCAGGGAATGCTATTTGGTTTCAGGCGTCAAGACCGGTCTGTCAAACCAGCCAGATGCGCGAAAGACAAGACGATCCCTTCCGCACCAGAACGGACCTCTTCGGGGACGCGGGCGATCTGCGGCAGGTTGAAAGCCAGAACGCCAATCCCCACAATCAGAAATATGACCGCGACCAGTTTACGCAGGAAGACCGGTTGCCGCTCGAACTGCTGGACACGCATGGCATGTAAGAAGCGAAACAACGGAAACCCGTGAGCCGCCAGATACTGGGATCCGTCCATCATCATCTTTTCTCGGAACAGCAGCATCGGGCTCGTGGCGACCGCCATAATGCCCCAGCCGATCAGGAAACCGTCCGGCGCCGCATTCGCCGTCGCACCGAAAAACGAAAGCATGGCAATCCACCAGCCGGCAAGCACTACCAACAAATTCAAATAATATAGCCGATCGTAAAGGAAGGGCGCGCCGGGCCGATCCTTGGCCCTCGGCCCTCCAGTCACAAGGCCCCAGACGGTGCTGATCGCCATGCCAACGCCGACGATCACGAACAGAGCCGCGATCAGTAGAAACGGCCCGAACCCCTGTGACAGCATTGTTTGTCTCCCCCCAAGTAACAGCTTAAATCTCTAATCCACCGCGCACTCGTCATAGCCCTCGCGGTCGACGACGCCGGCGCGGGCCTGGATACTGCCCGAACGCTTGGCGACGTACTTGCCGGAATGCGTCGCCTTCCACTTCAACGGGCTCGGCAGGATGGCGGCGAGTTTCGCAGCCTCCGCAGGCGACAGGGTCGCCGCGGAATGACCGAACCAGTGCTGCGACGCGGCTTCCGCGCCATAGATGCCCGGTCCCCATTCGACGCTGTTGAGATAGACCGTCATGATCCGGTCCTTGGGCCACATGTGCTCGATCAGGAAGGTGTACCAGACCTCGAGACCTTTGCGCACCCACGACCGGTCCGGCCACAGGAAGACGTTCTTGGCCGTCTGCTGAGAAATGGTCGAGGCGCCGCGCTTTTTCTTGTGCGTGGCATTGTATTTTTCGGCCTTTTTGATCGCGTCGATGTCGAAGCCGTCATGTGTGCAGAACTTGGCGTCTTCGGCGGCGATGACCGCGGCCTTGAGATTGTCGCTGATCTTGTCGGCGCCGACCCAGCGGTGATCGATGCCGTTGCCCTGGAAGGCGCGCTCGACCATCAGGATGGTGATCGGCACCGGCACGAAACGGTGCACCGCGACCGACAGGATCGAAAAGACGAAAAATCCGCCGACGATGATGCCGAGCCAGCGCAGCGGCCGGAAGCGTTTCTTCGACCGGGCGCCGGACGCCGGGACCGGATCGGGCGCCGGGGCTGCGACGACGGCCGGCTTCATATCGTACATGGTCCCTGCATCGAGACCGTTGGCATCGTCGAACGCATCGTCACTGTCACTCATACACGCCCCCCGGCGCTATTCGTCCTCTATTCCATCGAATATATAGACGAAACCGTCCTCATCGCCAAATATGACGCGCGTCGACGCCGCCGATATGGCCAGGGCCGTGATCGGCGCCCCCTTTTCCTGCTTCAGCCAGGCAATGTGCGTGGACTGCAGCTCAGCCAGCCAGACGCGGCCGTCTTCGGTGCCGGCGGCCAGCAACGGATCTTCAACCCCACCCGCGACCACCGAGACGACGGTCGATTCCTCTTGGTTGATCTCTGAGGCTTCCTCGCCCATCGGCCCGGTGGGCTTGAGGAAGGGCCAGACGACCGCGCCGCCGGCGCCCGACGTGGCCAGAAGCTTGCCCTTGGCGAAG
Source organism: uncultured Asticcacaulis sp. (assembly GCA_936940865.1). GTDB lineage: Bacteria > Pseudomonadota > Alphaproteobacteria > Caulobacterales > Caulobacteraceae > Asticcacaulis. The sequence continues at coordinate 12,079 of CAKZJB010000239.1, forward strand.
AACTGCAGCGACTTGATCTTGGCGGGATAGCCGCCCATGCGCATGTCCTTGCTGTCCTTGGTGCGCCAGCCGTGCAGCGCATTTTCCTGCATGGCTGTGATGACGTAGTCGCCCGACGGCGCGACCGCGATCCTGGTGTGCGAGCCCGCCCAGTAGAGCTTGTTGGGCTTCTGCTGCGCGATACGCGTGAACCACACGGTAACGCCGTTATAGGTGGCGCAATAGAGCTTGCGGCCGTCCGGCGAAAAGGCGAGGTCCGACACCGAATGGTCGTGCGAGAAGATGTTTTCGGTCTTTTTGAGGAGATCGCGGACGAAGACGGTCTTGGCGGCGGCATAAGCGATGACCTGGCTATCGCCCGCCACGGCGATGGCATCGATCCACGCGCCCTTATGGGCCGCGAGTTCGATCGGGCCGGCGTCCTTGCTGGTCCAGACGACGCGGCCGTCGTCGCCGCCGGTGATGATGCCAAGCCCTGTGGGATGGATCACCGCAGACAGGATGCCGGCGTTCGGGTGGGCGTCGTAGGTCTTGTCGCCGTCGGGAAAGACCACGCGGCCATCGCCGAGCGCCACGACAGGATCGTCGAGCGCATCGAACAGGGCCGCGACGACGTAGGATTCGAAGGATTGGGAATAGGTGATGGACATGAGGGAGGCTTTAAACAAAGTCAGGGGGTTTTGATACCCCTCTCCTCCCTACCGAAGGTGGGGAGGGGGACCCCGAAGGGGTGGAGGGGTATCTTACTTTTCAGCAACCGTCTGCCTAGCTCGCTGAGGCGTTATAAATTTTGGCCTCTTCCTTTAGCTTCGCCACCCTTCGCTAAGGCTTCGGGTGGCTGCGCCCCCTCCACCACTTCGTGGTCCCCCTCCCCATGCGAAGCCTGGGGAGGAGAAAGTAAGCGGCGCACTAGGTAGACGTGAACGCAAAAAAAGCCGCCCCGTGAGGAGCGGCTTTTCGCTTTTGGTTCGAAAGTGAACCGGAGCTTAAAGGTTCGTGGTGGTCGTGTCGACCTTCACGCCCGGGCCCATCGTCGAAGACAGCGAGATCTTCTTGACGTACAGGCCCTTGGCGCCCGACGGGCGGGCCTTGACCAGGGCGTCGACCAGCGCCTTGACGTTGGCTTCGAGTTGTTCGGTCGTGAACGAGGCCTTGCCGACGCCGACGTGGACGATACCGGCCTTTTCGACGCGGAACTCGACCGCACCGCCCTTGGCGTCCTTGACGGCCTGGGCGACGTTCGGGGTCACGGTGCCGACCTTCGGGTTCGGCATCAGGCCGCGCGGACCCAGCACCTTACCGAGACGGCCGACCAGGGCCATCATGTCCGGAGACGCGATGACGCGGTCGAAGTCCATGAAGCCGCCCTGGATCTTTTCGACCAGGTCTTCGGCACCGACGACTTCGGCGCCGGCGGCCAGCGCTTCTTCGGCCTTCTTGTCCTTGGCGAACACGGCGACGCGGACGTCCTTACCCGTGCCCGACGGCAGGTTGACGACGCCACGGACCTGCTGGTCGGCGTGACGCGGGTCGACGCCGAGGTTCACGGCGATTTCGACGCTTTCATCGAACTTGGCCTTGGCGTTCGCCTTGACGACGTTCAGAGCTTCCGTCAGCGGATAGATCTTGGTGGTGTCGGCGTTCCACGCCTTGATACGTTTTGCGATCTTGGTCATTAGTCGACAATCCTCAGGCCCATCGAGCGCGCCGAGCCTTCGATGATCTTGGCGGCGGCTTCGATATCAATGGCGCTCAAATCCTTCATCTTCTTCTCGGCGATCTCGCGCACCAGCGCCAGGCCCAGGCCCGCGCGCGGCTCGACGGGCTGAAGGCGAACGGCGCGGAAAATGCCATGGACTGGAATGCCGGCGTCTCGAACACGCAGTTCGCCTGGATCGCCGGCCAGTTGGAGAGGGCGCGCACGCTCGGCCAGAAGGTCATCGTCATGGGGCATTACCCGCTCTATCCGGCAACCGACCACTGCCTCTGGGATGCCGACGCGCTGGCCGGTCTTCTGACCTCCTCGCCGCAGGTCGTCGCCTATCTTTGCGGCCATGATCACCGCGGCGGGCTTGGCCGTGCCGGCTCCTGCTGGTTCGTCAACTTCAAGGGCATGGTCGATACGCCGGCCGACAATGCCTTCGCGCTGGTCGATCTTCACGCCGACCGTCTGGAAATCCGGGGTTTTGGCCGTGAAGAAAGCCGCCTTCTGCCGTTCGCCTGAGTGCGCACCCGTCTCGTCCCGGCACAATCACATCTGTGTGTGTGGCCGGGAAAGCGCATGTTTTTCCGCGCTCTAGCATGCAATCATGACGCGTCGAGCCGTGTACCGGGAAGATCCGGCACGGGCAACAATTCAGCGACGATCAGGGGAGTTGTTTCATGAAATTCAAGATGCTGACGGCAGGCGTGGTGGCGCTCTGTCTTGGCGCGGGCGCCGTGTTTGCAGCCGGTGAGCCGCAGGTGGTCCGTCAGGAACTGATGAAGAAGATCGGCGGATCCATGGGCGCGCTGGGCGCAATCGCCAAGGGTCAGAAGCCCTACGATGCCGCAACGG
>CAKZJB010000240.1 GCA_936940865.1 uncultured Asticcacaulis sp.
ACGAATGGGGAGGGGGACCGCACGAGCCGCGAAGCGGTGAGATGTGGTGGTGGGGCTTCTTGCTTTTGGGCGCCACCACCGCCCACCGTGTCTTACAGATCCGCCTGCGACAGGATCAGCGTGCCGTTGGTGCCGCCGAAACCGAACGAGTTCGACATCACGGTTTCCAGCGGGCCGTCGTGGCGCTTGCGCAGGATCGGCATGCCTTCGAAGGCCGGATCGAGGTTCTCGATATGGGCGCTTTCGGCGGCAAAGCCGTTCTGCATCATCAGCAGGCAGTAGATGGCTTCCTGCGCGCCGGCCGCGCCCAGGCTGTGGCCGGTCAGCGACTTGGTCGACGAAATCAGCGGCATGTCATGGCCGAAGACATTCTTCACGGCCTGCATTTCCTTGGCGTCGCCGACGGGGGTCGAAGTGCCGTGCGGATTGAGGTAAGCGATGCGGCGGTTGCCGGCCGTGCGCATGGCCAGCTTCATGCAGCGTTCTGCCCCCTCGCCCGACGGCGCGACCATGTCGTAACCGTCGGAATTGGCGGCGTAACCCACGATTTCCGCCAGGATATTCGCGCCGCGCGCACGGGCGCGTTCGTATTCTTCCAGCACGACCATGCCGGCGCCGCCGGCGATGACGAAGCCGTCGCGGTCGCGGTCATAGGCGCGCGAGGCCACCGACGGCGTCTCGTTGAAGTTGGATGACATGGCGCCCATGGCGTCGAACAGGTCCGACAGCGTCCAGTCGAGCTCTTCGGTGCCGCCGGCGAACATCAGGTCCTGCTTGCCCATCATGATCTGTTCGGCGGCCGCGCCGATGCAGTGCACCGAGGTCGCGCAGGCGGAGCTGATCGAATAGTTGAGGCCCTTGATCTCGAACCAGGTGGCCAGCGTGGCCGACGGCCCCGACGACATGGCCTTGGGCACCGCGAACGGCCCGATGCGCTTGGGCGAGCCCTTTTCGCGCGTGATGTCGGCGGCTTCGACGATGGCGCGGGTCGACGGCCCGCCCGAGCCGAAGAGAATGCCGCTCATCTCGTTGGAGATATCGGACTTTTCGAGACCGGCCGACGCGATGGCCTGCTCCATGGCAATGTGGCCGTAAGCCGTGCCCGGCGCCAGGAAGCGCGCCGCGCGGCGGTCGACCATCTGCGTCCAGTCGCCGATCTTCGGCGGGGCATGGACCTGGCACTTGAAACCGTGGGCCTGATAGTCCTCGGCGAAGACCACGCCGGAGCGGGCCTGGCGCAGGGAATCCGTAACCTCTTCCGCGCCCGTGCCGATCGACGACACAATCCCAAGACCTGTCACCACCACTCTACGCATGCTTTATCCTAATCTGGCTCCGGTTCCGGAAACGCGGCCGTCCCCCTGCGGCCCGGTTGACTGTCCCCCCACTTTTGTCCTTTGGGGGCTCGGGGCTTACCCCAGGTCCTTGGCGTCGAACAGGCCGACCCGCAGGCCCGATGCCTGATAGATAGGCTTGCCGTCGGCTTCGACAACCCCGTCGGCGATGCCCATGATCAGTTTGCCCGACATGACGCGCTTCATGTCGATCTTGTACACGACTTTCTGGATGGCCGGCGTGACCTGGCCCGTGAACTTGACTTCGCCGACGCCGAGCGCGCGGCCACGGCCGGGATTGCCGCGCCAGCCGAGATAGAAGCCGACCAGTTGCCACATGGCATCGAGCCCCAGGCAACCCGGCATGACCGGGTCGCCGATGAAATGGCAGGCGAAGAACCAGAGATCGGGATTGATGTCGAGTTCGGCCTCGATATAGCCCTTCTGGTGGGCGCCGCCCGTCTCGTTTATCTCGACGATGCGGTCGAACATCAGCATCGGCGGCGCCGGCAGCTGCGCATTGCCGGGACCGAACATTTCACCGCGCCCGCAGGCCAGAAGGGCTTCGTAATCGAGGGACGAGGGACGCTCGGTCATGGACGTATCGGGGCTCCGCAGCACAAAAATGCGTGTCTTCAAGAAAAGACGAGATGCGTTACACGAGCGCGCGCAAGCGCTCAATGTTTTTTTGACATGTGGGAAAATGGGCGCACCTCGACTTCGGCCCTCCCCATTTACGGGCAGGGGGGACCGCCGAAAGGCGGCGGGCGGGGCTCTTGCCAGGATGACAAGCAAAATTCAGGCGCAGCGGGCGCCAGGAATTTTCATGATCGGCGCCCGTGGCTTCTGCAGTCGCAGCCCGCGCACCACGCTTCGCGTGGTCCGCCCTCCTCCACCGCAGCTATCGGATTCACACATTTTGCGGAACCACAAGAAACCCCACCACCACATCTCCTTCGCCGTTGCTTGCGCAACGCTCAGTCGTGCGGTCCCCCTCCCCATTTTTCTACGAAAAACGGGGAGATGTAAGACGATCGACCTGTCTTGCACCTCCCCGTTCGGAACGAATGGGGAGCGAGATGCAGTGGTGGGGTTTCTTGCTTTCGACCGCGAACCGCGCCCAGACACCATCTGTCCCAGGCAGAGAAACAGATGTGTGAATCCGATAGCCGCTCCGCAGGGAGGGCCGGACCAGACAAGGCCCCTTTCTCGAAATCAGTTCCTCGCAAACAAGCTGGGCCGCTGGCACACCGGCGTCATCTGCATGCCCCAAAGCGCCCGCACAGGTACCCAACCCGACGCGCCGCCGGCCGAAACCTTGCACCAGTCCTTTTTGCATTTGCCGAGCTGCGCCAGGGCGCGGGGCTTCAGGTAGGCCGTCACAGGGGCATTGTCGGCCGGCGACAGGCGCATTTCCAGGCGCTGGCCGTCATTGCCGTTGATCACCGTCTTCTGCGACTGCAGCATGGTCTTGCTGACCCAGGCGACGCCGCCCGAGGGATCGCAGATCAGCCGCCAGTCGCGCGTTTCCGAAATGATCTGCACCGGCAGGCCGGCCACCTTGTAGGTCCACTTGACGGGATTGTCCTTCGACGGGCCGTTGCGGGCATAGACCTCGTTCTTGCGCAGCATGGCCCAGCGCGGCACGGGCAGCTTGGACGGCGTGTCGTATTCCGGCGTTTCGGCGCGCGAAGAATGCGCCACGGCCAGCAAGGCCAGCGCTGTCAAAGCGCCAAGGCATGCAAAAGCCCTTGACCGCACTGCCGGGGCCATGGAAAAGGCAAGCGCTTGAACTCTGGTTGCAGGTGTCGGCATGCTGAACGGTACGCGGTATCGGGAGGAAGCCTGATGATTCTGCCCCAAAGGGTTCAGATTTGGTTAACAAGACCCTAATTTTTGTCGGCACCCGCACCCCGCCGGGCGTAAAAGGCATTTGATGAGCGCTAAACTCAAGGTCGTCCTCACCGTCAAGCTGCCCGACTCCGTGGAAACGCGGATGCGCGAGCTGTTCAACACGACTCTGTGGTACACCCTGTCGCAGATGCCGCGCGACCAGCTGTTCGCCGCCGCCAGGACCGCCGACGTGCTGGTCACCTCCATCAACGACCGGCTGGATGCCGAGTTCTTTTCCGAGTGCGGCGAGCAGCTGAAGATGATCGCCAATTTCGGCGTCGGCTACGACCACATCGACGTCGTCACCGGGACCGAAAAGGGCATCATCATCACCAATACGCCCGGCGTCCTGACCGAAGACACCGCGGAAATGACCATGGGCCTGATCATGGCCGTGTCGCGCCGCTTCGTCGAAGGCGCCGAGATCGTGCAAAGGGGCGAGTTCTCCGCCTGGTCGCCGACCTTCCTCCTGGGCCGCCGCATCTTCGGCAAGCGTCTGGGCATCGTCGGCATGGGCCGCATCGGCCAGGCCCTGGCCCGCCGCGCCCGGGCCTTCGGCATGAGCGTCCACTATCATAACCGCAAGCCGGTGTCGGCGCGCATCAGCGACGACCTGCAGGCCACCTACTGGGACGATCTCGACCAGATGCTGTCGCGCATGGACGTGGTGTCGATCAATGCGCCGGGCGGCCCGGGCACGCATCACCTGTTGAACGCCGAGCGCCTGGCCAAGCTGCAGCCGCACGCCATCCTGGTCAATACGGCGCGCGGCCAGATCGTCGACGAACAGGCGCTCGCCGCCATGCTGCGCGAAAAGCGCATCGCCGGCGTCGGCCTCGACGTCTATGAACGCGAACCGGCGATCAATCCGGAACTGATCGGCCTGCCGAACGCGGTGCTCCTGCCGCACATGGCGTCGTCCACCGTCGAGGCGCGGACCGACATGGGCGACCGCGTCATTTTGAACGTGAAGACCTTCCAGGACGGCCACCGCCCGCCCGATCGCGTCATCCCGGCTATGTTGTAAAAGTTTTTCACAGGTTTTGCGGAAAAGGCCCTTGCAAAGCTTTCGAGCTTCGATCTATAAGGCGCCCCTCTCCGGCAGACATCTTCTGCAGATGATTGAAATGAGCGGGCGTAGCTCAGCGGTAGAGCGCCACCTTGCCAAGGTGGATGTCGAGAGTTCGATCCTCTTCGCCCGCTCCAATCCCCTCCCCAAAAGCGATCGCTACAGTCCGTAAGGCTGGTATGGTCACATCGTGCCCTGCAGTTGACGTCCGAGTTCGGGCTACGTCCCCAGCATCTGCCTCAAGGCATTGAAGTCGGCCAGTTTGGACTCGTAGTCTTCGAACGCGGTCCTGTAGCCCTGGGTATGCGACAGGCCCATGCCCGCCAGCAGATTGACCTTTTCGGCCGCCATGCGAAGCTGGTCCTGGACCAGCATGAAACGCACGCTCAAGATCGCCGGATCGGCGGGTACCGGCGAAGGGGATTGGACATCCTGGGCTTGCGAAGCCTGAGACATGACAACACCATCACGGAATATAGTTGGAATGCGGACATATTAGCCGGACGCCGTTACAGGCGCGTTAATGAATGGCGCGTCGCAGGCATTTTCAGGGTCACGGCACGAAATCCCGCCAGAAATCGTCCGCTATCCAGCGCTCAAGAGCGCGGACATACCGGCCGCCCTCGTTCGTAATCCACGGCTGGGCGCGCAGGACGCCGACGGCCTTGCCCAGATCGTGCCGTTCTTCCCCGGAAAGCCTTTCGAAGGCAGCCTGGGCTTGCCGCCTGTCCGAACGGTGACCGTAATGGGGATAGGCGCGCCAGAGTCTTTCGAATCCCTCATTCTCAAGGCCGAAAGCCGCAGGCGGGTTCTGGCTGTTATTCTGGTTGTTGATCTGGCTGTTACGGTGATCCTCCGTCACCTTGGACGCGGCCTGGCCGTCACCCAGGCACGGCCCGGCGTCATGTGCGTTTGAAGCCTGTGATCGAGACGCACGTGACTCGCGTTCACCCTGGACGACCTCCGGCAGGCTGAGCACGATGCCGTCGGACGTCCCGTGCCCCTTGCGGTCGTTGCGGCGCGTGCGCCGGACCAGTCCAGCCTTTTCCAGCCGGCGCATGGCCCGCAGGACGGTTTCCCGCGCCAACTGGCATTCGAAGGCCAGGGTATCCTGGCCGACGAAGGTATAGCCGTCCTTGTCGGCATGAAAGGCCAACGCGGCCAGCACCGCCTTGTCGGTATGTCCGTGTGTGCGAAGCGCGTAGGCGCGGCGGATAATACCAACGGCGAATGGCTTTGACTCGATCGCCGTTGGCAAGGGCGACCGCCCGCCGCCGCCAATGCGGCGAGCCATGCGGCGTTTGAGCTGAAAAAAACGAATACCGACGGTCATTCTTTATGGCCGTTGGTATAAGGTCGAATCCCATGGTCGGTCTCCAGGCTGAGACCGACCGGATTGGCGCGGCGGGATTCAGTTCCGCACAGCGCCATCCGTGCCGCCGGCCCGCGCCGGCGCCGTCATCACCTCGAGCGCGATCAGGTCGCGGGCCAGCGATTCCAGCAGCCACGGTTCCGGCGCCGCCGCGTCCCCCAGCGGCGGCAACCGGCGGATGGCGCCAATCAGCGCCTTCGGTTCGGCGCCGGCGATCAACTGGTCGCATATGGCATGGCGCGCCGAGCGGTCTTCGGGCGTCATGTCGTTGCGCCAGTGGCTGCGGATCAGGATGCACAGCGACTGGATGCGGCGCGTGACACCGACGATCTTCGCCGAGTCGTGCTCCTTGTCCTTGCCGGGCCTGTGATCCCTGGCCGCCTGGCCGATCTCGAGCAGCCCCTTGCGCACCCGGCGATCGATGGCGTCGTCACGGCGGAAATCGGGATGCGGGCTGAGCGCCGTCTTCAATTGCGCCAGCATGTCCTTCACCAGGCGCCGCGCCTTGCGGACGACCACGTGGTCGTGGCGCTGCGGCAAAACGACCATCGAGACCAGGATTCCGACCACCGCGCCCAGCGTCACCACGGCGGCGCGCCAGGCCGCCGCCTTCAGGTCCGGCGCGCCGGTCGAGGCCGACAGCAGGATCAGCGCCGAAATCAGCGCGGTGCGATAGCTCTGGTCCCAGGCGGCAAGGAAGCTGAGCGGAACAAGCGCCGCCAGCAAAAGCCCGTAGTCGTTCAGTCCCGCATGCTTCAGCCAGACGGCGACGAAGGCCATGGCGATCCCGGCAGCCGTGGCCAGCAGGCGCAGCAGCCCGGCCTTGATCGCGCCCTGGGCATAGGGCCGCGTGACAATGATGGCGCTGAAGACGGCGCTGTAGCCGTGTTCGAGCCCAAGGGCCTGCGCCGCGCCATAGGCCAGCATCGCCGCCAGGATCAGGCGCACCGCATAGGCGCCGTCCGGCCAGGTGAAGCTTGGCAATTTCATGCGCGCCGCCCTTTCTTGCCCCTCCCCGTTTTCGCAGAAAATGGGGAGGGGCAAGAAAGGTGTATCACGCCGGCATGACACCCACAATCAACACCGCATTGTCAACCGCATTCCCATGAGTTAGTATTGAATTCCACGAAATGAAAACAGGCGGCCTAAACCGCCGATCCGGGCGGCATAGGGGCCAAAGCCATGACCAGACTGTCGGACGAGCGCGCCTTATGGCTGTCCCGCCACGTCCTGCCGCATGAGCCCGCCCTTCGCGCCTGGCTGTCCAAACGCCGCATTCCCGGTCTGGAAGTCGACGACCTGGTGCAGGAAACCTATGCCAGGCTTATCGTGCTCGAAAATGTTAGCGCTATCATAAATCCGCGCGCCTATGTCTTCCAGACCGCCTATTCGATCCTGATCAACCACGTCCGGCGCTCGCGCGTCGTGTCCTTCCAGACCATGCACGATATCGATCAGTTGGGCGTCATGGCCGACGAGGCGACGCCGGAGGATACGCTGATCGGCCGCGACGAGCTTTACCGCCTGCAGCAGGCCATTTCGGCCCTGCCCGGCAAGATCCGCGACGTCTTCGTGCTGCGCAGGGTCAAGGGCCTGTCGCAGCGTGAAGTCGCCAAGAGCCTGAATCTCTCCGAAAGCACGGTCGAAAAGCATATGAGCCGTGGCTTTTTTTTATTGATGGGCGCATTTTCGCATGGCGGAAATGACGACAGCCGTACGTCAAGGGCGTGGGGCACCAAATTGCGTACGACGAATGCCAGGAAAGACAGCCAGCGAGATTGATGCCCAGGCGGCGGATTGGGCCGCGCGGATCGACCGCGCCCCGCTGACCGAAACCGAACAGGCCGCGCTCGATGCCTGGCTGGCCGAGGACATGCGCCATCTCGGGGCGTATGGCCGCGCCCGCGCCGTCGCCATCCATTCCGAACGTGCCGCCGCGCTCGGTTCCGGCTTTCGTCCGTCCGCGCCCAGGCCCTCGCGCCGCGGTTTCCTGGCGGGCGGCGCCGGCATGGCCGCATCCCTGGCCGTCGCGACCACCGGCGGCCTGATGTACGCCACGCGCGGCGAGGCCTATGCCACCCACATCGGCGAGCTCAAGGTCGTGCCCCTGTCCGACGGCTCGGTCGTCAGCCTCAATACGCAGTCGCGCATCCGCGTCCTCTATTCCCACGATAAACGCGAAATCCATCTGGAGGACGGCGAGGCCCTGTTCGATGTCGCCCGCGATGCCCGCCCCTTCGTCGTGCGCGCCGGCGAAACGAAGGTTTTGGCCGACGCCACGGCGTTCACCGTCAGACATCTCGACGACCAGCCTGTGCAGGTCGCCGTCAAGCGCGGCGCCGTATCGGTTACGGCCGGCGACAAGGCCCCCGTCCGCCTGCTGGCCAATATGCGCGCCGTCGAGACCACGCCCGAACGCATCGCCGTCGCCAGCGTCACCCCGGCCGAGATAGACCGCGGCCTGGCGTGGCGCGAACAGCGCATCGCCTTCGAAGGCGAGACCCTGGGCGACGCGGCCAGCGAGTTCCGCCGCTACAGCGACACCCGCATCGTCATCGACGACCCCGCGATCGCGCGTGAGCCGATCACGGGCCTGTTCCAGGCCAACGATCCCGTCGGCTTCTCGCAGGCGGTCGCCGCCTCGTTCGGCCTCAAAGCCGACGTCGGCGACGGCGAGGTAAGGCTGCACCGCGCGAAGCCGCCAACGTAAAAAATTCGTAAAATTTCGCCGGCCGGCATAGTGGAAACGCTCCGCCCCACGCGTCTAGCCATCGAACGTCCGCACACCGCATCATTCATAAAAACGCGGACGGGACAGGAGAAACGCATGCCAACCGTACGGAAGTCCCATCTTCTCTTCAGCGTGGCCGCAGCCGGGATGCTGTTTGCCGCCAATGCCTTCGCGCAGACCCGCACCTTCGACCTGCCGGCGGAACCGGCCGTCAAGGCCATTCCCGAATTCGCCAGCCAGGCGGGGATCCAGATCGTCGCCCCCGCCTCGGGCCTCAAGGGCGTCACCACCCGCGCCGTGCGCGGCCAGATGGACGTGCACGCCGCCTTGTCGCAACTGATCGACGGCACCGATCTCGAAGTCGCCGCCGACACCGGTTCGGTCATCTCCTTACGCGTCCGCAGCGCCGCCAGTCCGGCCGAGGCCGCCGCCGCGCCCGCCGCCGCAGAGGCCGTGCAACCGGCGGAATCCCAGACCGTCATCGTCACCGGTTCGCGCCTGGCCAATCGCGGCTTCAAAGCCCCGACGCCGGTCACCGTGCTGGACCAGCAGGAACTGAAACTGACCGGCACGCAGAACCTCGACGTGCTGCTGACCGACACGCCGCAATTCACCGGCTCGCAGCTCAACAGCCCGACGGCCAACACCGTCCAGGCCGGCCAGCCGATCGGCACCGCCACGCTGAACCTGCGCAACTTCGGCCCCACGCGCAACCTGGTGCTGGTCAACGGCCGCCGCTTCGCCATCACCGGTCCGGACTTCACCACCGACATCAACACCATCCCGGCGGCGCTGGTTAAGCGGATCGAGACGGTGACCGGCGGGTCTTCGGCCGTCTACGGATCCGACGCCATTACAGGCGTCGTCAACTTCGTCATGCGCGACGACTTCGAAGGCGTCGAGATGAACGTCCAGCGCAGCTGGGACGAGCACACGGGCACGCCGACCTATTCGGCCTCCGTCACCGCCGGCGGCAATTTCGCCGATGGCCGCGGCAATATCGTCGCCTCGCTCGACTATCTCAACCGGGGCGGCTATACGCGCGCCGATCGCGGCGGCTGGGCCGGCACGTCTCTGGGCGACGGCTGCGTCACGGCGGCGTCGTGGTCCGCCACCCAGGCCGGCACGCCGCTCAGCGTCCCGTCGGGCCAGACCTGCGCCCAGGCCGGCGGCAAGCCGGGCCTGATCTTTTCGGGTTCGTCGACCGTACCCAACGGCCGTATCGGCAACCTGCCGGTCGTCGGGTCGTCCGGCTCCAATCCGTCGCTCGACGCCGCCCTGATCGCCGCCGGACTGCAGAACATGACGACCCTGGGCGCGATCTTCGACACCACCGGCAAGACGGTGCGCCCCTATGTGGCGCCGGGCGACGCCTATGACCTGGGTCCGCTGTCCTACATCGTGACGCCGCAGACGCGCTGGATGGGCAATATCTTCGCCCATTACGACTTCAACGCCCATGCCACCGGCTATATGGAAATGCACTACAGCGACAACGTCGCCAACGTGCAGATCGCCCCGACCTCGGCCGGCGGCAACTTCCTGGTCAATATCAACAACCCCTACCTGTCGCCGCAGATGCAGGAAGTCCTGCACCAGCTGGACGCGAAAGAAACGGGCACGACCAGGGTCACGACCGGCAGCCAGAGCCTGACGACGACGCAGAATGACGGGCTGGCGGTGCTGAACCTCAACCGCCGCCTGCCCGATATCGGCACGCGCTTCTCCACGTCGGACCACTCGGTCGTGCGCTTTGCGCTGGGCGTGCGCGGCGATCTTGGCGATGTGTCGCCAAACTTCCTGCGCGACCTGAAATACGACGTCTACTACACCTTTGCGCGGACGTCGGAGGCGGACACCCAGTCGGGCTCGATCTCGCTCAGCCGGTTCCAGAACGCCATCCTGTCGCAGGGCGGCGCGGCGCCGGTCTGCAACCCGTTCGGCCAGAACATGACCGCCGCCTGCGCCAGCGCCATCAGCATCACTTCGAACGCCGGCCTGCGCGCCGAGCAGCAGGCGTTCGCCGGCAACCTGACCGGTGAGGCGTTCGACCTGCCGGCCGGCCCGGTCGACTTCTCGACCGGCTTCGAATGGCGCTACGACTACGGCAAGTATATCCCCGACGTCTTCCTGGCGTCCGGCGACGTGTCGGGCTGGAATGCGGCCCGCGCCACCAGCGGCTCGACCACCGTCAAGGAAGTCTACGGCGAAATCCGCGCGCCGATCCTGGCCAACCTGCCGATGGCCAAGCGTCTGAGCGTCAACGGCGCCTTCCGCTATTCCGACTACGACACCAACGGCGTCGGCGGCGTCTGGACCTATTCGCTGGGCACCGAATGGGCCTTCAACAGCGACGTGGCCCTGCGCGCCCAGTACCAGCATGCCATCCGCGCGCCCAATGTCGGCGAACTCTACGGCGGGCAGGGCACCAACGGCCCGTCGGCCACCGACCCCTGTTCGAGCCGCCAACCCACCGCGCAACAGACCGCGGCCGTGAAAACCGTCTGCGTGGCGACCGGCGTGCCAACCAGCCTGGTCTTCGATCCGTCGGTCCAGCCGACCAATTTCATCACCCAGGTTCTGGGCGGCAACCCGAACCTCAAGCCCGAAACGTCGAACACCACCACGGTGGGCCTGGTCTTTACGCCGTCCGCCATCCGCGGCCTTCAGCTTTCCGTCGACTACTACGACATCACGCTGAAGGACGCGATCGCGCCGCTTGGCGGCGGCGGCCTGCAAAGCGTGCTGAACATGTGCTATAATGTGCTGCAGGACGCCAACAGCGTCTACTGCAAGGCCATCCACCGCGATCCCATCACGGGTCAGATCACCGCGCCCGACTACGTCACCACGACCAATGCCAATATCGGCGGCATCAAGACGTCGGGCATCGACATCGAAGGCCACTACGGCTTTGCCACCGACTGGGGCCTCCTGGGCCACAGCCGTTGGGACATCGGTGAGAACTGGACCTACGTAAAGGCATTCGTCACGACGCCCGACCAGACCCTGCCGTCGATCGTCAATGCCTGCGTCGGTGCGTTCGGCGCCACCTGCGGCCAGCCCATCCCGCACTGGAAGGGGACGACGCGCGTGACGTGGAAGACCGGCCCGCTGACCCTGTCGGCGCGCGCCCGCTACATCGGCAAGGTGACGGTCGACACGGTCGTCCTGGCGCAGCGCCAGGGCAAGACGGTGCCGGCGCTCGACAGCCTGACCAACCCCGTGATCGACGCCCAGACCTATCTCGACCTGACGGCGACCTGGGACGTCAACACGGCGGTGCAACTGACCGCCGGCATCCGCAACGCCTTCGACAAGAATCCGCCGATCCTGGGGTCGTCGCAACTGCCGGCCGACAACACCATTCCGGCCACCTATGACGTGCAGGGCCGCGTCGTCTTCGTTGGCGCGAACCTTAAGTTTTAAGGTTGCCTTCCTCCTGAACCTGCCCAGCCGGTTCAGCCATACTGCCCGGCCGTTGCTCCCTGGCGGCCGGGCTTTTTTTCTTTTCGGCCACGGGTTACCATCGGCCAAAAATCGGAAGCGCTCATGCCCAATCTGTCCCGCCGCACCCTCGGCATTTCGCTGGCCGCACTGGCCCTGGCATCGGCAGCACGCGCGCAGAGCTGCGCCACCCCCGGCTGGGTCGCGCCCCTGCGCCGGGACCTCGAAGCCATGGCGCGGCGTCTTACCGCGCGCCTCAAGCCATGGAGCGGCCCGAAGCGCGTGATGACGCCCGAAGCCTTTGGTTACAAGCCCGGAACGCTGGCGACCATCGCCATCCAGAAGGCGATCGACGCCTGCGCGGCGAAAGGCGGCGGCACGGTCAGGCTCGCCCACGGCGACTACGTCAGCGGCACGATCGTCCTGCGGGACAATATCCGCCTCGATATCGCCAGGGGTGCCCGGCTGCTGGGCAGCCTCGACCTGAAGGACTGGCCCGAACACGTGGCGAAGCGCCGGACGGTCCAGGACACCAACATGGGCATGAACCAGTCGCTGATCTTCGCCGAAGGGCTGCATAACATCGCCCTGTCGGGCGGGGGCACGATCGACGGGCGCGGCGGCCGGTTCAAGGGCGACGAGACGATCCACGGCACGCCCGGCCGCCCCTTCCTCCTGCGCATCATCGACTGCAAATCGATCCACGTCAGCGGCCTGACGCTGAAGGACTCGCCGTGCTGGATGCAGAACTACCTCAATTGCGACGACCTGCTGATCGAAGGCCTGACCGTGGACAGCCGGGTCAACTGGAATAATGACGGCATGGATATCGACGGCTGCCGCAACGTCATCGTGCGCAAATGCCATATCCTTTCGGGCGACGACGGCGTCTGTTTCAAGGGCGCATCGCAGGCGCCCGCGGAAAACATCCTGGTCGAGGACTGCACGGTCTTAAGCTCGTGCAATGCGCTCAAGCTCGGCACGGATTCGCAGAGCCTGTTCCGCAACGTACTGGCGCGACGCTTGACCCTTGGCGGCCTGACCGACGCGGTTCGCAGCATCAAGGGCACGGGCGCCATTTCCGGCATTTCGTGGGAGATCGTCGACGGCGGCCACGCCGAAAACATCCTGGCGACCGACATCACGATCAACCAGGCCCGAAGCCCGCTCTTCATGCGCATCGACGATCGCGGTCGCGTCCAGCCCGACCAACCGAAGCCCGCGCCGGGGACGCTGCGCCGCGTCGTGTTCGAGCATATCCGCGGCACGGACAATGGCCCGCGCGGCTCGTTCCTGATCGGCATTCCCGCCCGGCGCATCGAGGACGTGGTCATCCGCGACGTCGACCTGCAGCAGCCGGCGTCATCGAAACCGCCGGCCGACGAGGCGTCGATCCCGGAAATGTACAACCTCTATCCCGATGCCGAGATGCTCAAGGACTATGGCAACGAGGCCCCGGCCTATGGCCTGTGGGCGCGGCATGTCGACGGGCTCAGCCTGATCGACGTCAAGGTCAGGACCGACGCGCCCGATCCCCGCCCCTTCATCCTGGCGAAGACCGACGTTTCGCGGCTATGTGGCGCATGAAGGCGCTCCTTTTTACCGCCGCGCTAATGGCCGCGCCCGCGACGGCGGCCACGCATACCTACACCAACCCGATCCTTTACGCCGACTATTCCGATCCCGACGTCATCCGTGCAGGCCGAGACTATTACCTCGTCGCGTCGAGCTTCCATTTCTCGCCGGGCATTCCGGTCCTGAAATCGAGCGACCTCGTCCACTGGCGCATTGCCGGCCACGTCCTGCCGCGCCTGAACTTTTCGCCGTCCTACGACATGGTGCCGCCCTTCATCCTGACCGACGCCGCATCGAAGCCCGTAGGCAAGGGCCTGCGCTATGCCGGCGGCGTCTGGGCGCCGGCCATCCGCCACCATAACGGCCTGTTCTACGTCTACTGGCCGACGCCCGACGAAGGCATCTTCATGGCGACCGCCAGAACGCCGGAAGGCCCTTGGTCGCGGCCGGTGCCGGTGCTGTCCGGGCCGGGCTACGAAGACCCCTGCCCCTTCTGGGACGACGACGGCCAGGCCTGGCTGATCCATTCCAAGGTCGGAGCGGGCCCGCTGATCCTGCACCGGATGAGTCCCGACGGCACGAAGGTGCTGGATAGCGGAAAGCTGATCGTCGAGGACAAGGTCAACCTGCCCGTGCTGGAAGGGCCCAAGCTCTATAAACGCAACGGCTGGTACTACATCTTCGCGCCGGTCGGCGGGGTCGACAGGGGCGGCCAGGCCGTAGGACGCTCGCGCGACATCCACGGCCCCTACGAATGGAAGACCGTGCTGGAAAAGGGCTCGACCAGCGTCCAGGGCCCGCATCAGGGCGGCTATGTCGAGACGCCGGCCGGCCAGGGCTGGTTCATCCACTTCAACTCGACCGGCGCCTTCGGCCGCATCGACTATCTCGAACCCGTGCGCTGGCAGGACGACTGGCCGGTCATGGGCGACAACGGCCAGCCGGTGACGACCCACGCCGCGCCCGATACCGGCGCGTGGACGAACGACCGCCTGCAGGCGTCGGATGAGTTCAGCTCTGCGAAACTCGGCCCGCAATGGGAATGGAACCACAATCCCGATGACACGCGCTGGAGCCTCAAGGCGCGCAGGGGTTATCTGCGCCTGACCGCCGGTCCGGCCGATCAGCTGGTCCAGGCCCGCAATACGCTTACCCAGATCCTGCAGGGACCGTCATCCACCGTCACGGTGCGGCTCGATCTTTCGCATATGGCCGACAGCCAGCGCGCCGGTCTGGTGCTGTTCGGCGTCAAGCCGGTATGGCTGGGCGCGGTGCGCGA
>CAKZJB010000241.1 GCA_936940865.1 uncultured Asticcacaulis sp.
GCGTCGTTTCGAACATCCAGCCCATGACTTCGGGGTCGAGCAGGTTCCAGCGCGTACGGTCGCAGATCTGCGTGCCGCGCTTGGGCCGGCTTTCGACGAAGCCCTTGGCCGCAAGGATCTTCAGCGCCTCGCGGTAGGGTGTGCGCGAGATGTTGAGCGCCTCGCTGGAATCGAGCTGGTGCGGCAGGATATCGCCCGGCTGATAGACGCCGTTCAGGATATCGACCGCCAGCTTGCGCGCCAGCTGGCCGTGCAGACGGCCCTGCGATGCGACCTCCTCGAAGGTGTAGTCGCCGTCGCGTGCATGCGAAATGTCTTTATCGTCCATCGACCCTGGCCAGTATGTCTTCGAACCGTTATGCGGGAGCCGCGCGCCATACGCAAGCCACAACGGTTTACCGGCTGAACTCGACCGTCGTCACCGACATCGGCGGCGCGACGACCGCACCCGCCCGGCCCATGCAGACGGCCTGCCAGTGACGGGCGGAGTCGGTGACCGTGACCGCCATATGCGCGGCGCTCCCGGGCACATCGAAGGTCAGCTGGCGCGGATAAAGCCCCGGATTGACATGGACCGCGACGAAGCCTTTCCCGTCCGGCCGCGCCGCGACGACCGTGTCGCCGTCGCCGGACGGCACGAAGCGGGCGCCCGGCCGGATAAAGCGCGTGAACGCCCCCATCGCCCAGTATTTGGCCGTGACATGCGCCGTCCCGCCGGCCGCGTAGTCGAGCTTGATCAGGCCCCAGTTCGAGCTGTCGGGGCCTTCGCCCTTGTCGTTCTCGACCGCCTGCCACAATACCCAGGCCTGGGGCTCCAGGCGGTTGATATCGCTGACGATCTGCTCCGAAAGCGCGATGGCCGGCCGCATGTCGTCAAAGTCCTGGCGCACATTGGGCGGCGACAGGTCGACCTCCGACATCCACAGGCGTTTGCCGGAGACGCGGGCGATGTCGCGCACCGCCGTCTTGCCGGTGGTGTCATAGCTGTGGGCGTTGAGCTGGCCGATATCGGCGCGCGCCTGGGCATCGAGCCCCGCCCAGTCGAGCACGAAGGTCTGGGCGTTGGTCTCGTCCGGCGCCGAGATTTCGGTCGTCATCCCGCGCGCCGTCAGCGCCGCCTTCAGCGCCTTGATCATCATGGCCTGGCGGGCGGGCGACCAGTGCGCGCCTTCCTGGGTGTTGGCGGCGAACCAGTAGGGCGTATTGGGCTCGTTGACCGGCGACAGGGTGCGGAAACGGATATGGTGGCGCTGTTCCAGCTCCTGGGTCACCGTAGCCAGATAGTCGGCGAACGCACCCTCCTGCCCGGGCTTGAGATTGTCCTTCAGCCCGTCTTCGTTGCCGGACACCCGGCCCGACACGGTCATGAAGGCGGGGGGCGAATTGGAAAACGCCTCGAAGATGCGCGTCTTTTCCGGCACGCGGTCGCGGACGGCGTCGAGCCACCAGCGCTGCCCGGGATCGGCCGACCAGTCCCAGCCGCCGGCCGTCAGGAAGCCCGGAATATCGGCGCCCGGCCGCAGATAGGGCGGCGTATCGGCCGCATTGCCGCCGCCGATATTGTAGCGGGCGATATTGAACCTCAGGCCCTTGTCGCCATAGAGCTTGTCGGCCAGGTCGCCGCGCACCGGGTCTGGCAGGCGGCCGGTCACATTGGCGAACCAGACCAGCGCCGTGCCCCAGCCTTCGAACGGCTTGCCCGGCTTTTTCCAGTCCGGCGCGACGCGGATATCGACCGCAGCCGCCGGCGCCCTGGGGCAGGTTTGCGCCGGCGCGCCCGTGGCGATGCAGGCGAACGCCAGGACAAAGGCATAGACGGCCATTCGGCCGCGGTTGCGGAGTTGCGTCATGGGATGTCCTCAGTTGGCGGCAGCGAGCAGGGAGGGATGGATCAGCCCGCCCGCGCGAAGAAACGCCAGATGATCCGGCAGGCGCGCCACCGTGGCTTTCAGGTGCCGCTCCAGCCGGGCATAGCCCTCGGCCAGGAGATTGTCATCCTGGAAGGCCATGGTCGGCATGTAGGTGCGCGGCCGTATCCCCTGCCCCATCAGGACAGACAGCCAGGACGTCGACTGGAAAAGCTCCTCGGCGGCGAGGTTGAGCTGTCCCCGTTCCCTGAACAGCGCGATGCGATGGGCCAGGCTGTCGGGAATGGGCATCGTCCTGACATAGTTCCACAGTTCGGATTCGTCACGCTCCGTTGCGTGGTAGTGCAGGATAAGAAAGTCGCGGACGGTCTCGATCTCCGCCGCCGCCGCCCTGTTGTAGGCTTCGATGTTGACCGCGGCAAAGGTCTTGTCCGGAAAGTGCTTGATCAGCCTCTGGATGCTCGACTGTATCAGGTAGATGCTGGTGGACTCGAGCGGCTCCAGAAAGCCGCTCGAAAGCCCGATGGCGACCACGTTTTTCGCCCAGGCCGTCTGCCGGCGCCCCGTCGTGAACCGAATGCGGTTGGGGGACGCCAGGGCCTTCCCCTCCAGGTTCGCGACAAGCGTGTCGGCGGCTTCGTCGTCGGAGGCGAAGTCGCTGGAATAGACGATTCCGTTGCCGACCCTGTGCTGGAGCGGGATGCGCCACTGCCACCCGAAGGCGCGCGCCGTCGACAGCGTGAAGGGCGCCAGGGGCATACGCCCTTCGCACGGCATGGCCACGGCCCGGTTCATCGGCAGCCATTTCGACCAGTCTTCGTAGGGCGAGCCCATGGCCTTGTCGATCAGGACTCCGCGCAGTCCGGAGCAATCGATGAACAGGTCGCCCTCGACGGTCTCGCCGGACTTGAGGCGCAGCGCCGTCACCAAGCCGCTTACCGGATCCTTGTCGGCATCGACGATGTCGCCCAGGGTGTGCGTGACGCCCCGGGCGACGCTCACCGATTTCAGATAGCGCGCATAGAGCGAAGCGTCGAAATGATAGGCCGACGAAAACAGATGGAGCGGGTGATTGGGATCGGGCGACGCCTCAGCCATCACATTGTGCCGCGCCGCCAGCGCACACAGGGAAAATTCGCTGAAGTCGGCGACCCTGCCGCGTTCGGCAAGCCGCAGCCAGTATTGCAGGAAATAGCCGAGATCCTTCTGCGTGCCGTAATAGCCGAACGGATGGAAGTAGCGGGTGTTCGGACGCGACCAGTCCCGAAACTCGATCCCGAGCTTGAAGGTCGCGAAGGTCTCGCGGATAAATTCGGCCTCGTTTATGCCGGCCAGGTCATGGAAGGCGCGAATCGGCGGGATCGTCGCCTCGCCGACGCCGATCGTTGCGATCATATCGGATTCGACCAGGGTCAGCGCCACATGGCGGCCGAGACTCTGGCTCAGCGCCGCCGCCGTCATCCAGCCGGCCGTCCCGCCGCCGACGATGACAACGCGCCCTATCCACCTGTCATTCCGTTCCAAGCGCTACCTCCCACAATCGGCAAGCCATTTTTATGCGATTAATTTCCAAAAATAATGTATGATTATATATGGTTTTTCAAGTCCCGCCGCACGACAACCGCGCCCCGCCCCGCCGTCTTGCGAAACAAAAACAAGACACAAAGGTGCAGTTCGGGTTGGAAGCGCTACCTCAAATTCAATATCGTGTCGATTCCGCAACAATTTTTCAAAACAGACGCCAATCAATAAATCATACAAATTTTCGTTTGAAAAATCATAAAATGCGATTATTGGCATATGAAGTGAACCCGGCCCAATGCCGAAATGGCGGCTCGCCATCAAAAAATACGAGGACGTCCGGTTCGCCGCAAAACACTAGGAGGATTCAAGTGTCCAATCGCAATGCCTACAAGTCCGCCTTATTGGCCACGGTGGGGGCGCTCGCCTTCGCCTTGCCGGCCACGTCCCATGCACAGGACGCCGCAGCCAAGCCCTCCGCCGCCGCCACCCAGGACGCGGTCGTCGTCACCGGCGTGCGCGCGTCCCTGAGGTCGGCGCGCAATATCAAGAAAAACGCCAACCAGATCGTCGATTCGATCCAGGCGACGGACATCGGCAAGCTGCCGGACGTCAACACGGTCGAATCGCTGCAACGGGTCGCCGGCGTGCAGATCCAGCGCCGGTACGGCGAAGGCGGCACGGACTACGATCACCGCACCGAGCCGGCGATCACGATCCGCGGCATGACCCAGGTCCGCAACCTGATCGACGGGCGCGACTTCTTCACCGCCAACGGCGGCCGCGCGCCCGACCTGGAAGGCCTGCCGTCCGAACTGATGGCCGGCGTCGACGTCTACAAGAACGCGGCGTCGAACCTTATCGAAGGCGGCGTCGGCGGCGTCGTGGACATCCGTACCCGCCTGCCGTTCGACTCGAAGCTGCCTATCAACAGCATCACGCTGAAGACCAACTACTACGACCGCGCCCGCAAGACCTCGCCGTCGATCTCGGCCCTGTTCAGCCGCCAGTACGACACCAGCATCGGCCGCATGGGCTTCCTGGTCAACGCCTCGGCCAGCCAGACCTTCTATCGCCAGGACGCCGTTCTCCAGCAGCAGCAGCACTGCCTGACGGCCACCGTGGGCGACTGCGACACGAACACCACGACCAATCCGTTAACGGCGGATAAGATAGCCGCGTACAACTCCATGCCCAACAAGGGCAGCCTCAAGGACGTGTACGTCCCCACATCGTTCGAAATCTATCAGGATTCCGGCGACCGCGTGCGCAAGGGCCTGGCCCTGGCCTACCAGTGGCAGCCCAATGACCGCATGCTGCTCACGGCGCAGAACATCCATTCGGAGTATCAGTTCATCCGCCGCGGCGAATACCTCTACGGCGACGACAAGAACCACGATCCCCATGCCGCCGCGGGCTCGACCTTCACCTGGGGGCCGGACGGCAATGCGACCAGCGGCATCCTGGCGCCGCAAATCTACTCGACGTCCCGCTTCGACCAGGACGTGCGCAACAATACGAACCTCAGCACGCTGAACTTCAAATGGCAGGTCACCGACAAGCTCAAGTCGAAGACCGATTTCGCCTACGAATATGCGACCTACGAAGCCGAGCGCAACGGCGACTCGGTCAAGCTGTACGACAACGAAGACCGCAGCGTCGCCAACATCCCGAACCTGCAGCTTGCCTTCGACGTGCGCGGCAAGCTCCCGACCTTCTCGATCGTGGATCCGGCCAATCCGTCGAACCCCTATGCCCGCTTCGGCAATCCGAACAACTGGTACTACGAATGGCTGGCCAACGCGTTCGAACGCGACAAGCTGAAGATGACGACCTTCGCCCAGGATTTCGACTACGACAACGAAGGCCACTTCTTCAACACGCTGCACGCCGGCGTGCGCGTTGCCGACACCAAGGTCCTGTTGCGCGGCAACTGGGACAGCACCGGCGTCTGCAACGACACCGGCACCAACCCGAGCTGGGGCGCCTGCCCGCTGATCCCGGTGTCGCAGCACCCGAATCTCGCCTATGCCGGCCCGGCTTCCAACTTCATGCAACCGGGCATCGGCTTTGCCGTCGGCGTCTTCCCGGAATATGACGATCCCAAGTCCAGCGTGTACAACCGCACCGTCAAGACCTATGCGGAATTGTTCGCCGGCAAGCCGAATTCTTACACGTTCAAAACGAGCTTTGGACCCTGGGATATCAACGAGCAGCAGGAAACCACCACGGCGGCCTATGTGACCGGTGATTTCAAGACCACCATCATGGGCCACGATCTGGATGGAACGGCCGGCGTCCGCGCCGTCAGGACCAGCCTCAAATCCGTGGGCTTCATCCAGGACAGCACGGGCTCGCACAATGTCAGCATCGACAACCATTACAACAACATCCTGCCCAGCCTGAACGCCAGGCTGCACATCACCGACGACTTCCAGGTTCGCGCGGCCTACGGGAAAACCCTGACGCGTCCGAACTTCACGGACATGGCGGCTCACGTTCAGCTGAATCCCAACATTCCGTCGCAGTACGACGCCAACGGACGGCCGACCGGCAGCTCCGGGAACCCGTTCCTGAAGCCCATGACGGCGACCTCTTACGACCTGAGCGCCGAGTACTATTGGGGCTCGTCGAACCTGGCCTTCCTCGGCGTCTTCAAGAAGGACGTCAACGGTTACGCGGCGGGCGGCACCCAGTTGATGAATTTCAGCGGCGTCGACTACGACATCGGAACCAGCGTCAACCTGGGCAAGGGAACGGTAAAGGGCTTCGAAACGGGATACACCCAGTTCTTCGACTTCCTGCCGGGCTTGTGGAGCGGTCTTGGCCTGCAGGCCAACTACACCCACGTCGATTCCAAGGTCGAGCAGTCTCCCGGCAAGTTCATCCCGCTGCCGAAACTGTCGAAGGACAGCTACAACGTCATTGCCCTGTACGAGAAGGGCCCGGTTCAGGCCCGGATCGCCTACAACTGGCGTTCGGCCTACCTCGATCAGATCAACGGCAGCGGCGTCTTTGGTTTCAACCAGTTCGCGGCTCCGTACTCCTCTCTGGACGCCTCGGCGAGCTATCGTATCAACAGCGTCTTCACCGTTTCGGTCGATGGCGTGAACCTGACCAACTCGATGTACCACACCTATGTCGGGAAGAAGTCAGGCGGCCTGCTGTGGCAGCTCAACGATCGCCGCTACAGCATCTCGCTCAAGGCCAATTTCTGACCCTGACGCCGGCGACACCCTTATCCCGGGCAGGCCTTGCGGCATCGCCCGGGATGACTGCCTCGCTATCGAATGCTCTTTCCCTGGATTCGATAGCGAACCTTGCCCTCGTTCGATGAGGGCAAGCCCTCCCCGCCTCATATTCGGCTCGTGCCCATCCCAGTGTCCTACCAGCAGGCGCGCGTGCGGCACGAGCCATCTTTTTACGGGCTTGCGGGATAGATCCGGCGCTTCATCGCCGACATCACGAATTTTGATGACAGGGGAACGCACTGTCATTTATCTAGAGCATGCTGCAAAAAAGTGGGAACCGGTTCACGAAAAGCATGCGACCAGCAAGGAATCCGGATCATGCTGCGTTTCCTTCAAACCGCAGAATGATCCAGGTCCCGAAAACAGGGAAATCGCGTGCCAGTTAGCGGCAATCATTTGTCTTTACTGGATTTATCGATCACAGCGGCCTATGCCGTTGCGATATTCGGGCTCGCCCAATACGTGTCCCGGCGCAAGAACCACGAGGCGCAAAGCACGTCGGGCTTCTTCTTCGCCGGCAACCAGTTGCCGTGGTGGGCCATCGGCACCTCGCTTATCGCCGCCAATATTTCGGCCGAACAGATCATCGGCATGTCGGGATCGGGCTTCCGCATCGGCCTGGCCGTCGCCAGCTACGAATGGATGTCGGCCGCCACCCTGATCCTGGTCGGCAAGTATGTGCTGCCGGTCTTCTTCAGGAACGGCGTAATGACCATGCCGGGCTTCCTGGCCCAGCGCTTCGGGCCCAGCGTCAAGACGCTGATGGCTGTATTCTGGCTGGCGCAATATATCCTGATCAACCTGACCGGCATTCTTTGGCTGGGCGGCACCGCGATCACCACGGTGACCGGCCTCGACCCGGTCGTCGCCCTGGTGCTGCTGGGCGGCTTTGCCCTGGCCTACCAGATCTCGGGCGGCCTCAAGGCCGTGGCCCTGACCGACGTCGTCCAGGTGTCCCTGCTGACGCTCGGCGGGCTGATCATCGTGGCGCTGACCCTGTCGCGCATCGGCGGCGAGGCATCCCTGGGCGGGGTGGCGCACGGTTTTTCCACGCTGATGCAGCGCTTCCCCGAGCATTTCCACATGATCCTGCCGAAATCGAGCCCCTACTACAAGGACCTGCCGGGCATCGCCGTACTGGTCGGGGGCATGTGGATCATGAACGCGTCGTACTGGGGCTTCAACCAGTACATCATCCAGCGGGCCCTGGCCGCCAAGTCCCTGCCCGAAGCCCAGACCGGCGTGGCCTTTGCCGCCTGGCTGAAGCTCCTGATACCGGTGATCGTGGTCCTGCCCGGCATGGCGGCGCTGGCCCTGGCGCCCGACATCCCGACATCGGACCATGCCTATCCCACCATGATGACGCTGCTGCCGCAGGGGTTCCTGGGGCTGGTCTTCGCCTCGCTGGTCGCCGCCATCGTCGCGTCGTCGGCGTCGAAGATCAATTCCGTGGCGACCATCTTTACCATGGACCTTGTCAAGCCCGCCCGCCCGGCCGTTTCCGACCATACCCTGGTCTTCATCGGGCGCGCCAGTTCGGTGGCGGCCGTGGTCATAGCCGCCGTCGTCGCCAAGCCGCTGCTCGGCCACTTCGACCAGGTCTTCCAGTTCGGCCAGAGCCTGACCGGTTTCTTCGCCCCCGGCATCGTCGTCATTTTCACGCTGGGCATGCTGTGGAAGCGCTGCACGACGCAGGGCGCGTTCGCCGCGGTCACCATCGGCTTTCTCGCTTCGTGCTTCTTCTATCTCGTCTCTTATATGCATACCCACGCCGCCCTCTGGGGCTGGCAGGCGCCGTGGCTGGTGGCGCACGTGCCCGACATGCCCTTCCTCAACCGCGTCGGCTGGGTGTTCTGGATCGCGCTTGCGTCCTGCGTCGCCGTTTCACTGCTGACGAAGGACGAACGCGAAGCGCGAACCGCCGACCTATCCAGTATCGACTTTCGTACGACTGCGTCGTTCAACGCCATGGCCGCCGGCATCATCGTCGTGCTGGTCGCGCTCTATCTCACATTCTGGTAGGGCGCATGCCGGATATCGGAACGGCGGACGAAAAATGCGGATGCGTCGATGCGCGTCCATTGACACGCGATATTTAATGCGATTTTTTATTACCCGACTCGAAACCTGGACCAGAGCGTGCCCCCTTTCTGGCAAAATGTGATGCGCCGGCCCGCCGATGCCCCCCCGGCGTCCGGACCGCGCGTGCCGCACCTTCTCGTGCGCCAGGCCATCTTTTACGCGCTGCTGTGCGCCGGAACCGGCGCCACCCTGCCCTTCATGCCCCTGTGGCTGCGGCAGAACGGCATGTCCGCCAACGAGATCGCCTGGATCCTGGCCGTGCCCCTGCTCGGCCGCGCCGTCACCGGCCCGTTGAGCGGCATCTGGGCCGACCGCTTCGCCCGCTACCGCACGCCCATCGCCATCCTGGCGCTTGCCGCCACCCTCGCCTACACGGCCATGGGCCTGGCCGCCGGCTGGCCCGCGTGGCGCTTCGCCGCGTTTCTCACGCTCTACGGCATAGGCTACACCGGCATCACCAATATCACGCCGCTGCTCGACGCCATGACGCTGCAACTGTCGCGCGTCGAACGCTTCGCCTTCGGCCTGGCGCGCGCCGCAGGCTCGGCGTCGTTCGTCTTCGCCAATGTCTGCCTGGGCTATCTGCTGCAGAGTATCGGCACCAATGCCGCCCTGTTCTGGATGATCCTGACGGCGCTGATGAGTTGCATCGGCGCACGCTTCCTCCTGCCGTCGCATATCCGGCTCGACCTGAAGCTCGGGCTGTCGTCGGAGCCCGCCCCGGGGCTGCGGCGGCTCGGCACCCTGCTCGACCGCCGGGGCTATGTCATCCTGCTGGTCGCGGTCGGCTGCCTGCAGGCCGCGCACAGCTATTATTACGCCTTCTCGACCATCATCTGGGAGAAGCAGGGCCTGTCGCCCAATATCTGCGGCCTGCTGTGGGCGACGGGCGTGGCGGGCGAATTCGCCTTCTTGAGCTTCGGCGCGCGGCTCCGCCGGAAACTGGGCCCGTGGACCCTGCTGCTGGTCGGCGCGGCCGCCGGCATCGTGCGCTGGAGCCTCATGGCGTGGTCGCCGCCGCTGGGGGCGCTGTGGGCCCTGCAACTGCTGCATGGCCTGAGCTTCGGCGCGGTTTATGTCGCGGGCCTCGAGCTTGTCCACCTGCTGGTGCCGCCGGGATTCGAGGGCCTGGGCCAGACGATCAACTCCGCCTACGCGGGCGGCGCCCTGATCGGACTGGGCACGATCGCGTCGGGCGCCATCTTCGAGGCCGCCGGGCAACACGGCTATGTCTTCATGGCGCTGCTGTCGCTGGCCGGCGCGGCGGCGGCATCGTGGCTGTATGTGCGTCGACACGCCCTGACCGCAGGCACGCAGCAATAAATCACATTTTTTCTTGCGCCCGGCAATTCCAAATGTAATATCAATGGCGATCCAGTCCGGATAGGAGGGCGCAATCGCGGCATTTGCCGACAGGTGTTTCGCGTTCCATCCGTAATACCGGACATAACGCACGCCACAGCAACAGGGAATGCCCATGACCACACGCCGTTTCGTCCTGGCGGGAGCCGCGAGCCTTGCCGCCGGCCTTGCCGCCCGCACCGTGCCCGCGCTGGCGGCCGAGCCCCGTTTCGGCGTATCGGGCAACGACTTCACGCTCGACGGCAAGCCGTTCCAGATCCTGGCCGGCGAAATGCACTATCCGCGCATCCCCCGCGCCGCGTGGCGCGACCGGATGAAGAAGCTTAAAAGCCTCGGCCTCAACACGCTGACCACCTATGTTTTCTGGAACGCGCACGAGCCGAAGAAGGGCCAGTACGACTTTTCCGGAAACCTGGATGTCGCGGCCTATATCCGCATGGCGCAGGAAGAGGGCCTGCTGGTCAATCTGCGCCCGGGCCCTTATGTCTGCGCCGAATGGGATGGCGGCGGGCTGCCGGCCTGGCTGTTCCCGACGCCCGACATCACCGCGCGCTCGACCGATCCGCGCTACATGGAGCCGGTCAAGGGCTGGATCAAACGCCTGGGCAAGGAACTGACGCCGCTGCTCATCGACAATGGCGGACCGATCATCCTGACCCAGATCGAGAATGAATACGGCGCCTATGGCTCGGACCAGAGCTATCTGGCCGCTCAGCGCCAGGCTTTGCGCGACGCGGGCTTCTCCGGCATGCTCTACACGGCCGATCCGGCGGAGTTCTTCTCCAAAGGCTCCGTGCCGGGCGTGGTCGGCGGCATCAATTTCGGCACCAAGTACGTGGCCGAAAACGAGTTCGCCACGCGCAACAAGGTCCGTCCCGAAGGTCCCTACTTCTGTTCGGAACTGTGGGGCGGCTGGTTCGATTCCTACGGCAGGATGCACGAGACCATGCCGGCCGGGCCGCTGCTGGCCAGCCTGAAATGGATGCTGGAGCACAAGGTGTCGATCAGCTTCTACATGCTGCACGGCGGCACCTCGTGGGGCTTCACGCCCGGCGCCAACTGGAACAAGGACGGCTATCAGCCCGATATCGCCAGCTACGATTACGACGCCCTGCTCGACGAGGCCGGACGGCCGACGCCCAAGTTCGAGGTGGTGCTGGCCCTTTTCAAAAACTATCTGCCGGCCGAGGCTTTCAAGCCGATGCCCGAGCCCGAAGCCTCGATCAACGTCGGGCGCTTCAAGCTGACCGAGACCGCGGCGCTCGACCAACTCCTCGGCAAGCCCGTCACCTCGGCCGCGCCGCAGAGCCTCGAGGCGCTCGGCCAGATGCATGGCCTGATGCTCTATCGCCACAAGGGCAAGGCGGCGCTCAAGGGCGACCTGGCGTTCGGTGATGTGCGCGACTATGCGCTGATCCGGTCGAACGGCGCACTCCACGCCACGCTCGACCGCCGCTTCGAGGAGAAGACGGCCGCCATCGACCTGCCGGCGGGCGCCACGCTCGACGTGCTGGTCGACACCATGGGCCACTGCAATTACGGCAAGAATATCGGCAAGGATCAGAAGGGCCTGATCGGCCCGGCGACGCTTGACGGCAAGCCATTGACAGGCTGGGCGCATTACGGCCTGCCGCTCGACGACATTTCCGGCCTGAAGTTCGGTTCGGGCCCCGTCAACGGTCCGGCCTTCCATCGCGGCCATTTCGACGTGAAGACGCCGGGCTACACCTTCCTCGACATGCGTGGCTGGGGAAAGGGCTATGTCTGGATCAACGGCACCAATATCGGCCGCTACTGGTCGGCGGGTCCGCAACAGGCCATGTTCGTGCCGGGCGCGTGGCTGAAGGCCGGCGCGAACGAGGTCGTGGTGCTGGACCTGCACGAGGGCGGCGACCGCAGCCTGTCGGGCAGCCCGAAGCAGATCTGGGACCTGCCGGGCGCGGTTTAGGGTCCGTACGGAATTAGGTTTTGACGTGATACCAACGGCGATTGGCTTTGACTCGATCGCCGTTGGCAAGGGCGACCGCCCGCCGCCGCCAATGCGGCGAGCCATGCGGCGTTTGAGCTGAAAAAAACGAATACCGACGGTCATTCTTTATGGCCGTTGGTATGATACGAGCGAAAATCGTCCGGTTCCAGGAGCAAGACCGAATGAAAGGCCTTACCCCTTTCGAGGTCTTGCGACGCCGAACCGGCGTCACGCCGAAACCCTTATGGCGTACGGACCCTAATCGACCCAGTCGTTGTCGAGGCGGCGGGACGCGACAAGCAGCAGGACCGCCGCCACCGCGTAGAAGCCGAGGCCCGCAAGACAGGCGTAGCGGATCGAGTCCGCTCCATGTTCGGGCCGCAGCAGATCGGAGACCTTGCCGAAGAACCACGGCCCGAGACCCAGCCCGATGAGGCTGTTGACCAGCAGCATAAGGGCCGACATCTGGCTGCGCACGTTCGCGGGTCCAAGGTGCTGGACGGCCGTGACAACAGGTCCCAGCCACATCAAACTCAAGGCCTGGGGCACCAGGAAAAGCCAGAAGGCGACCGTTGGCGACGGCGCCAGCATACCGAGCGCGTAGAGCGGGGCCGAGATCAGGAAGGCTACGGCCGGGATAATCGCATAGACGCCCCTGCGCG
Organism: uncultured Asticcacaulis sp.; assembly: GCA_936940865.1. Taxonomy (GTDB): domain Bacteria; phylum Pseudomonadota; class Alphaproteobacteria; order Caulobacterales; family Caulobacteraceae; genus Asticcacaulis. Next base: position 12,716 of record CAKZJB010000241.1, read on the forward strand.
CCTGGCCCAGCCAGTCCGCCAGCACGCCACCCGATAGGATTCCCGCCGTCCCGCCCACCAGGGTGACCATGGCGATGAAGCGTCCGGCGTGCGGCACGTCGAAATGGAAGCTGCGCACCAGAAAAGACGGGAACCAGAACAGGATGCCGTAGCCGACCAATGACGCACAGCCGGCGGCGATCGACATCAGCCAGAAGGACGGCCTTGCGAAGGCCATCCGCGCCACCGTCACAATGCCCGGCGTCACCGCCGGCCCCGCCTGGCGTTCAGGCTCACGCACCAGAAGCAAAAACGGAACGGCGACAAGGAGGCCGGCCAAGCCCGCCACGATGAAGGCCCGCCGCCAGTCGGCCGCCAGAAGCCCGCCGATAAAGGTCCCGCCGGCGGCGCCGATCGGAATGCCCAGCGAATAGACGGCCAGGGCCCGGGCGCGCGATTTCGGCGGAAACCAGCTGGAGATCAGGCTGTAGCTCGGCGCCACGCCACCGGCCTCGCCAATGCCGACGCCCATGCGCGCTATGAACAGCTGGGCAAAATTCTGCGTGAAACCGCACGCCGCGGTAAAGCCCGACCACAGGATCAGCGCCGTGGCGATGATGCGTTTGCGCGAAAAGCGGTCGGCCGCCCAGGCCGCGGGAATGCCGAGGATGGAATAGACCGCGCCGAAAGCCAGTCCGCCCATCCAGCCCATCCGGGCGTCGGACAGGTGGAATTCCGCCTTGATCGGCACGGCCAGGATGCTGATGATCTGCCGGTCGAGGAAGTTCAGGATGTAGACCGCGATCAGCATCGCCAGGATCAGGTACCGCCGGGAGGTATCGGCGGCGGGCGCGGATGCGGTCATGCCGGCACCAGCAGGCCGGCCAGAAAGGCATCGATCGCCTGGGGCACGCCCGGTTCGTCGAGCATGGGCGCGTGGCCCCGGCCGGGGACGACCAGGGAGTGAAGACCGGGATGGCGCTCTTCCATCCTGCGCAGCGTGGCGTCGCTCAACAGGTCGGAAAGGGCGCCGCGGACGGCCATGATTGGCAGCTCTTTCAGGCCGTCCCACATCGGCCACAGGTCGGGCGGCACCACAGGCGCATCGGTCCTGGTTTCCAGGCCCTTCGAGATCGCCGGGTCGTAGGCCAGGACCGGCACGCCGTTTTGATCTTCGGCGTAGAGCCTGCGCGCGAACGCCATCCAGTCGGCGGGGCCATAGTCGGGAAAGGCGACGCCGTTGGTGAAGCGCGCCAGTTCGGCGGCCTCCGCCCAGTTCGTCGCGGGTCTGGTCTTGCCGGTATAGGCGGCGATGCGCGCCAGCCCCGCCGGGTCGATCTCAGGACCGACATCGTTGATGACGGCGCCCAGCAGGCGGTCGCGATGCGCCACACCCATGATCATCGCCATCAGGCCGCCCATCGAGGTCCCGATGGCGATGGCCTTGCCGACCGCCAGATGGTCTAGCAGCCGGATCATGTCCTGGACATAGACCGCCGGCGTATAATTCTTCGGGTCCGGGTCCCATTGCGACCGCCCGCGGCCGCGCTGGTCGGCGCTGATGACGCGGAAGCGATCCTTCAGATGCATGGCCAGGTCATGAAAATCCGCGCTGTTGCGCGTCAGTCCGTGCATGCACAGGACGACCCGGCCGGTCGCCTCCGGCCCCGTGGGGACACCGTAATCGCGGGCATGGAGGGTCAGCCGGCCATCGGCGCTCAGGTAGGTCAGGTCGTCGAATTCCGCCACTCCACCCTCCGTCGCACAAAAAAAGCCGCGACCGCATCCGGGCCTGTCGGCCGGCGGCTCCCGGAGGTCACTCTTCCTTTTGCAGCGGCCTGGGGCCGCTTTCACCTTACCTATATTTTTTCGCCGGGTTCTGAATGTCAACTCCCTTCTCGACGGCCGTCGAATTGACGCAGCAGCGACACCGACGGCGCAGCCGCG
>CAKZJB010000242.1 GCA_936940865.1 uncultured Asticcacaulis sp.
CTCGCTCGGCGCCCCGGTCGTGTCGCAGCACTCGGTCGATTTCACCGGCGACATCCCCGTGCAGAAGTACACGGTCAATGACGCGCTGCGCGGCAACAACAACGGCGTACTCGACCTCGGCGATCTGGGCAGCCAGGTGGCGCGCATGGCGACCAACAGCCAGACGCACAAGATCGACGAAGCCAAGGTCGATTTCTCGTACGACCTGAACGGCGAAAGCCGCTTCGACGCCGGCGTCGACCTGATCAAGTCGAAGATGGAGACCACGACGGGCAGCACCTACCAGGCGCTGGGCGACTGGGGTATCGCGCATCCGGGCGACGTCGCGCAATACGCGCCGGGCCTGGTCCAGACCTATGATCTCGGCAACCTGTTCAAGGACTTCAATCCCGGTCAGTCGAACATCGCCTTCCGCGGCAATGCGCTCGACATCTACCAGGCCCTTGCCAAGTCGTCGCTCTACAACACGACGATCCCGACGGCGGCGCTGACCTCGAACACCGTCCAGGAAGACATCAAGGCGCTGTACGGCCAGTTCACGATGAAGGGCGACTTCCTTGGCCGTCCCGCCACCGTGGTCGCCGGCCTGCGCTACGAAAAGACGAACGTCGACGCCTCCGCCCTGCAAAGCCTGCCGGTCGCCATCCGCTGGACCGCCGACAACGACTTCACCGTCGACAGCAGTTCGCAGATCGTGTCCCAGGCGTACAAGTCCGACTACGACAACTGGCTGCCGAACCTCGACATCTCGTGGAACGTCCGCGACGACGTGATCGCGCGGGCCTCGTTCTCGAAGACGATCGCCCGTGCGGCCTACAGCCAGCTGTACGCCACGACGGCGCCCGGTACCCCGCCGCGCCCGACGGCCAACGGCACCAACCCGACCGCCACGCGCGGCAACCCGGCTCTGTTGCCGCTCGAATCGTCGAACGTCGACTTCTCGCTGGAGTGGTATTACGGCAAGGACAGTTACGTCTCGATCGGCTTCTACAACAAGGACGTCAACAACTTCATCGGTACCGGCCGCATCCAGGCCAACCCGTTCCAGCTCCGCGACCCGTCCTCGGGTGCTCCGGGCTCGCGGTCGGGCATCGCCAAGGGGCTCTTGGGCTCGATCAACCAGTCGACGACCGACGTCAACCTGTTCACCATGACGGCGCTGTACGACCACTACCTGCAGACGGGCAGCAATTCCGCCACGGCGCAGAACCAGGCCAAGTCCGACTATCAGGCGCACCTGGACGGTTCGGGCAACCTGACGCAGAGCTATGTCGACCAGGTGCTGCAGGCCTACGACCTGGTGGCCGACGCCAACGATCCGCTGTTCGTCTTCGAAACCAATATTCCGGTCAACAACAAGACCGCGAATATCCACGGCGTCGAGCTGGCCTTCCAGCACTTCTTCGCCGATACGGGCTTCGGCGTGTCGGGCAGCCTGACCACGGTCAACGGCGATATCGGCTTCGACAATGGGGCGGCGCCGGGAACGCAGCAGTTCCCGCTGCTCGGCCTGTCGAATACCTATAACGTCACCGCCATCTACGATAAGGGCGCGTGGTCGGGCCGGATCTCGTACAACTGGCGCGACAAGTTCATCTCTGCGACCAATATCGGCGCCCAGGGCGACCCGGGCTATACCGAAGCGTTCGGCACGATCGACGCGGCCCTGAACTATCAGGTCACACCGGCGATCCAGCTGACCTTCGAGGGCCTGAATCTCAACAAGGCGCACCTTCGCCAGTACGGGCGTGACACCACCAACCTGTACTTCGCCCAGGAGCTGGATTCACGCTATCAGATCGGCCTGCGCTACAAGTTCTGATACCAGCGGCGTTTGAGCTGAAAAAACGCATACCGACGGTCATTCTCCATGACTGTCGGTATGAGGCCGGTAACCGGCAAAGAGGGAGGGGGCCGCGGGCGACCGCGGCCTTTTCTTTTTGGCGACCGGGCCTTTTTTCGGTCCATTTTGGCCGGTCTATTGCGTCTCAGGCTAGGTGTTGGGCGGATTCGAACCGGAAAAGGATTTCGATGAAACACTTCACATCCAAGGCGCTGATCGTGGCGCTTCCCCTTGCGCTCACCCTTTCGGCCTGTGCCAGCCACAAGTATGTCGATGACAAGTTCGCCCTGGCCAACGGTCGGATGGACCAGCAGGACGCGCACCTGGCGCAGCTCGACAAGACCAGCCAGGAGGCGCTGGACAGGGCCACGGCGGCGGGCAAGCTGGCCGAAGGCAAGTTCAACTATTCGGTCGTGCTCAGCGACGATTCCATCAAGTTCGCTTTCGGCAAGGCCGAGCTGTCCGACAGCGGCAAGGCGACGCTTTCGCAACTGGCGGACCGGCTGAAGAGCGACAACAAGAACGTCTATCTCGAGATCCAGGGCTTTACCGACAATGTCGGCACCGACGCCGTCAACTACAAGCTGGGCAATGAACGCGCCGAAAGCGTGCGCAGGTTCCTGAACAGCCAGGGCGTGGCGCTGAACCGCATGGCGTCGATATCGTACGGCGCCGAACAGCCGGTCCAGCCGAACACCACCGCCGCCGGCCGCTCGGCCAACCGGCGCGTGGTCATCGTCGTCCTGTCATAAGGCGAAGGGCCGCCAGGGCCTTTCGGGCCCGGCGGCCCGCCCCGATGCCCGCAGGCAACATCAGTCCGCATCCTCGCCGTCGAAGTCGTCGTCTTCGAAGTCTTCGTAGTCTTCGTCCTCCTCGGCGACGCCGTACATGGCCCGCAAGGCGTCGACCAGCGCGGCCATGTCGGCGGGCAGGGGCGCCCTGAAGCGCAGTTTTTCGCCGGTGACCGGATGGACGAAGCCCAATACCGCCGCGTGCAGCGCCTGGCGTCCGAAGCCGAGTTCATCGAGAATCGCCTGGACGTCGCGGTGCGGCGCGCCCGAGCCGTAGACCGGGTCGCCCAGGCACGGGCAGCCGAGGTGGGCCATATGGACGCGGATCTGATGCGTGCGGCCGGTTTCCAGGCGGCAGGTCAGGAGCGCGGCCAGGGGCCTGGTCGCGCCATAGACCTCTTCCAGCCGGTAGTGCGTGATGGCCTCGCGCCCGCCGCCGCGCAGCACCGCCATCTTCTTGCGGTCGTGGTGCGAGCGGCCGATGCGCGTATTGACCGTGCCCTTCATGTAGCGCGGGGCGCCGCGCACGATGGCGCGGTATTCGCGGTCGATGTCGTGGCGCGAGAACAGCTCCGACAGGCCACGGTGCGCGGCGTCGGTCTTGGCGGCGACCAGCACGCCGGACGTATCCTTGTCGAGGCGGTGGACGATGCCGGGCCGCAAAACCCCGCCTATGCCCGACAGCGTCTCGCCGCAGTGGAAAAGCAGGGCGTTGACCAGCGTGCCGTCGGGCGTGCCCGGGCCGGGGTGGGCCGCCATGCCGGCCGGCTTGTTGACGACGATCAGGTGCGCGTCTTCGTAGAAGATGTCGAGCGGAATGTCCTGGGGCTGCGGCGTGGCCTCGACCGGCGCGGGGATGCTTAAGGTGTAGGTGCCGGCCCTGGCCTTGTGCTTGCCGTCGGGCACGGTCGAGCCGCCGAAGCGCAGGCGGCCCTCGTGTATCAGCGCCTGCAGGCGGGCGCGCGACAGGTCGGGCAGATGCGGCACAAGGGCGCGGTCGAGTCGCTCTCCGGCCTCGTCCGGGGAAATTTCGATGGTCAGGGTCTCGGCCAGGATCTCTGGGCCGTCGTCAAGATCGTCGGCAATGTCGTCGTCCGGTTCGGTCATGGGCGCGGTGTTAGCGGAAAGCGCCGGCAAACGTAAGGGTTTTCCTTGCAGGGCTTGTTTCCCTTAGCTCTGTAGGTGCAGTTCTGCCGGATGTAATGAGCAGGCCTGTAAGGGAAAGAGCTTCGGCCCTCCCCGTAAACGGGGAGGGCTGAGTCTCCCTTATCTCCAAACTTGCAGGCCATATGCCATCGCCCTGCCATTTATGGGAGGCGGGCGAAGTCTCTCTCATTCGTAGCTGACTGACGATACGCAGCGTTCTCCCTTCTCAAGGAGAAGGACTACTGCAAATCCTCGTTGATCAGGGCGATCCTGGTATAGCCGTCGGCCTTGAGTCGGTTGAGCACGGTCACGAAGGCGCCGTAGTCGACATCCTTGTCGGCGCGGATCAGGACGCGTTCCGACAGGGGCGTGGCCGAATGCAGCTCATTGCGCAGGTCGGCGTCGAGCGCGGCCAAAGACGTCTTGCGGCTGCCGATATAGAGATCGTCCGGCCCCATGACCGAGACGAAGACGGGTGGCTTACCCGCCTGGCTGCCATCGGCCGGCGGCATGTCCAGCTTGATCGACGTCGTCGCGGCCGGAATGGTGACCATGAAGATGATCAGCAACACCAGCATGATGTCTACGAAAGGCGTGACGTTGATGTCGGAATTCTGTTCGACGGTATAGGGGCTTCCGCCGCCCCCGCTGAGCTTGACGCCCATGGTTTCCCTCCTCTGAAGCACCGGGCTATCCGGCGCGGGGAGTAGCATCCCACCGTTATGCCATTTTTCCGAATCACGACGGGTTGATCCATTTTCAAAGAAAAACCCCGGCGGTTACCCGCCGGGGTTTCGGAATTCAGAGTGGCCGCAACGCCTACTCGATGTCTTCGTTGATCAGGCCGACCTTGAGGTAGCCGTTTTGCTGCAGCGTGTTCAGCACCTTCACGAAGTCGCCGTATTCGATGTCCTTGTAGCCACGGACCAGGACGCGCTCGTTGCGCGGATCCGGCGAGTTCAGCTGGGCGGCGACTTCGCCGGGCAGCTGCTCCAGGGTCACCTTCTTCGGACCAACATAGATGTCTTCCGGACCCATGACCGACACGAAGACCGGGTCCTTCTTCTTTTCGGTCGAGGGCGGAGCCTTCGCCGGCGGCAGGTCGAGCTTGATCGCAACGGTCGCCTTCGGGATGGTCACCATGAAGATGATGAGCAGCACGAGCATGACGTCGACGAACGGCGTAACGTTGATGTCCGAGTTTTGTTCGACAGTGTACTTGCCGCCACCGCCGCCACCGAGCTTTGCGCCCATATGTTCAACTCCCTATTCGCGCACCGCCGGGCCGGGAGGCTGGGGGGAGCGCCAGAATTTTGCCATGGCTCCACTGCGTACATTCACGCCGCTGTGAAGCCGTCTCCGCGATTTAGGACAAGTCTTCGTTAAAAGTAAAGGCTAAAGCCACTCAAAAACGCGGTTCGGATCGTCGGAAAGGCATAAGGGATAGAGATTAAGATATCCCGAAGCGAAAAAAGCTTCCGCCGGGTTGCGGCGGAAGCTTTTGTCATACCTTTGCCGGCCCGAATTCAGCCCCGCGCCAGGCGCAGGAATCGTTCCTGAAGCGCCAGGTCGGTCCTGAAGACGCCGGTGAAGCGGGTTGTCAGGGTCGAGACGTGCTTGTGGTGGACGCCGCGCGTCGTCATGCACTGGTGCTCGGCGTCGATCAGCACGGCCACGCCCAGCGGCGCCAGCGACTCTTCGAGCGCGTCGGCGATCTGCTTGGTCATGGTTTCCTGCGTCTGCAGGCGCTTGGCGAAGATTTCCACGACACGGGCGATTTTCGAGATGCCGACCACCTTGGCCGTCGGCATATAGGCGACATAGGCCTTGCCGAGGAACGGCGCCATGTGGTGCTCGCAGTGGCTTTCGACGTCGATGTCGCGCAGCAGCACCATGTCGTCATAGCCCTGGACGTCCTCGAAGGTGCGCGAAAGCTCCTTCTTGGGGTCGGCTTCATAGCCCTGGAACCATTCCTCGAAGGCTTCGACGACGCGCTTGGGCGTGTCGCGCAGGCCTTCGCGGTCGGGATTGTCGCCCGTCCAGGCGAGCAGGGTGCGCACCGCCGCCATCGCCTCTTCCTTCGAAGGGCGGTTGGTGAAGGTCGTGATGCTCTTGGGCTTGGAGCTGTTCAACAGGTTGGCGACGCCGTCCTGGCCGATGGGATCGAGACTATCCATATTCAACACATATTCCCCTTGAGGGCCGAGTGGCGCCGGAACGAAGGTTCCGGAAATGACGCGTGGCATCCCTCAATCGTCGTCGCGCAAGCATACGTTCAACGTACCCGATGCGCAGGCCGCATCCCGATTAAAGCACAAAAGGGTTGCGAATTTAATCTGGCAGGCCGGACGGCAATTTCTGACAGGATTGAAAGCTCCGGTCAAAACCGTCCCTGCCACGCTTACACTTTACGACGGTGGCCGCGCTTTGGATCAAGGAATTTGACCCCGAAAACGCAAACATTATCGTGGTGCAATGGCCGGACGGTGTCTATATGGGACCCGCCCCCCTCTTTACAACCAAAATTGCCGATGAAACTGCATATTCACGACACCCTGAAGCGCGAAAAGGTCGAGTTCGTCCCGCAAAATCCCTCCCGGGTGACGCTCTATGTCTGTGGCCCGACCGTCTATTCCTACGCCCATATCGGCAATGCGCGCCCGGTCGTCGTCTTCGACGTGCTGTTCCGCCTGCTGCGCCGGCTCTATGGCGAGACCAGCGTCGTCTATGCCCGCAACATCACCGACGTCGACGACAAGATCAACAAGGCGGCGATGGAGCAGGGCGTCGCCATCGACGTCATCACCAACAAGTTCGCCGACATCTACAACCAGGACATGGCGACGCTTGGGGCGCTCAGGCCCAGCTTAGAGCCGCGCGTCACGCACAATATGGACGCCATCGTCAAGCAGATCGCCGACCTGGTCGCAGGCGGCCATGCCTATGCGGCCGAAGGCCATGTGCTGTTCGACGTCGAAAGCTTCAAGGACTACGGCCGCCTGTCCAACCGTTCGCTCGACGACATGATCGCGGGCGCCCGCGTCGAGGTCGCGCCCTACAAGAAGAACCCGCAGGACTTCGTGCTGTGGAAGCCGTCCAAGCCGGGAGAGCCCGTGTGGGACAGCCCCTGGGGCCCCGGCCGTCCCGGCTGGCATATCGAATGCTCGGCCATGATCGAGAAAAATCTCGGCTTGCCGATCGATATCCACGGCGGCGGCCACGACCTGATCTTCCCGCACCACGAAAACGAGATCGCCCAGGGCGTCTGCGCCCAGCACGCCCATGGTCACGATGCCGGCTATGCCCGCCACTGGATGCACAACGGCTTTCTGACATTCGACGGCGACAAGATGTCGAAGTCGCTGGGCAATGTGAAGCTGGTCCATGAGCTTATCAAGGAGGTGCCGGGCGAGGTCATCCGCCTGGCCCTGCTGTCGGCGCATTATCGCGGGCCGCTCGACTGGACGGGCGAACTGATTTCGCAGACGAAGTCGCGTCTTGACGGACTTTACGGCACCGTGCGCAAGGTCAAGGATGTCGCGGTCCATGATGTCGTCGTGCCGGCCGCCGTCATGGAGGCTCTGTGCGACGACCTCAATACGCCCAAGGCGCTTGCTGAACTTTCGGCCCTGGCCAAGGCGGTCGAGGTGGCGGAGTCCGACGCGGCGCGCTCCATGGCCAAGTCGAACCTGCTGACGGCCGCCGGCGTGCTGGGCCTGCTGCAACAGGATGCCGACGCCTGGTTCACCGCCGGTGCGGACGAATCCTTAAGCGCTCGTGTCGAAAGCCTGATCGCCGATCGCGCGGCGGCCCGCGCCGCGAAGAACTGGTCCGAGGCCGACCGCATCCGCGCCGAGATCGACGGTCTCGGCGTCGAGGTCATGGATGGCCCGGCGGGCGCAACCTGGAAGATCAAAGGGGGAGTGTGATGTCCTACAAGGTCGAATACCGCATCGGGGTCGCGGCCCCCGTCGACGACGTCTACGACCTGGTCGCCGATATCGAGTGCTGGCCGCAGTGGAGCCCGATCCACAAGGCGGCGAAGGGGGCGCTCCGCTTCGGCGCGCCGATCCATCTCGAGGAACAGTACGAAGGCCTGGGCCTGTGGGAGATCGACGGCAATCTGGCCGACTGGGCGCCCTATTCGCACATCCATGTCTTCGTGCCCAAGCCCTTCTATGCCGGCAAGCTGATGCGCTATTTCGAGTTCGAGGCCCTGTCGGAAACGGGTTCGACCTTCACGGTCGGCGCCCTGTTCGACGGCTTTTTGTCCGAGCGCGAGGGCCGGGCCTATGGCAGGCATCTGAAGCGGGGCTTCCAGGCTTTCGCCGAGGAGGCCAAGACCCGGGCGGAAGAAAACTACAACAATTCTCCGGACAAGCGCCGCGCCCCGCGCGAGATCAAGGCGCCGGAAAAACCGCAACTGGGTCCGAAGCGCATGGGCGTGAAGACGCCGAAATTCTTCGGGGCCAGGAAGAAATAGCGGCTTGCCGCCGCCACCCTCCGACCCATCTATAGGCTGCGATGATTGACGCCCTCTATTCCCGCGAAATCCTGCGCCGTACGACGCAGTTGCAGCACCTCGGCCGGCTTGAGCGCCCGCAAGCCTCGGCCGACCGGGTGGCCAGGCTTTGCGGCTCGACCATCCATGTCGATCTCAGCCTCGATGGCGACGCCGTGGCCGATTTCGCCATGGAAATAGAGGCCTGCGCGCTGGGCCAGGCGGCGGCGGCGATTTTGTCGCAGCATGTGGTCGGCGCCGGGACGGCGGAAATCCGTGATGCCCGCAACGCCCTGCGCCGCATGCTCAAAGGGGAAGCGGCTGAATTTCCGGACCGGTTTTCGGACCTGGCCATTCTGTCCGCCGTACGCGACTACCCGGCGCGTCATGCCTCGACCCTGCTGTCGCTGGAAGCCACCTGTGACGCGATCGACACAATCGAGAGCCGAAAATAAGGTCGCCTGAAATGCGAGTGACGGCGTCACGCCTTGCCACGCTCCACATTGATCCTTTATATTGCGGATGCGAAATACCGACCATGCCTTGACGCTTCGGGCCGGTTGTGATCTGAACGTTAAGATTGGTTAAAGGTCGTTTGTATATGGCTGGGCTTTATGAAGGCGGCGTCCGTGCGGCGCTGAAAGCCTACAAGCTGACCCTGTCGCCCTATATCGGGCAGGCCTGCCGGTTCCGGCCGACCTGTTCGGAATACATGGCGTCGGCGCTTATCGAACACGGCCCGTTGTGGGGGTCGTGGATGGGTGTGCGGCGCATCTGCCGGTGCCGTCCCGGCGGCGGATCCGGCTTCGACCCGGTGCCGCCCCGGCGGAAACGGACTTAAAGCCAAGCGGCCCCTTCGAAGGCTGCATTTCAAGCCCGGCGCGCGAAATCGTCGCACGACCGTGCTGCCACTGCCTGAGCGATGAAGCCTGCGGTAAGGGCTATATGTCGCCAATGAGAGAGTAGACCATGATCGACGTGACCTTCCCCGACGGCGCCGTGCGCAGCTATGATGCGGGGACGACCGGCCGGACAATCGCCGAGGGTCTGTCGAAGTCTCTGGCGAAAAAGGCTGTTCTCATCAAGCTCGACGGCGAACTCCTCGACCTCGACCGCCCGCTGGAGCGCGGCGGCAAGATCGAGATCCTGACGCGCGAGGCCCCGGAAGTACTTGAAGTCATCCGCCACGACACAGCCCACATCCTGGCCGAGGCCGTGCAGGAGCTGTTTCCCGGCACCCAGGTCACCATCGGCCCGTCGATCGAGGACGGCTTCTATTACGACTTCGCGCGCGAAGAACCGTTCAGCCTGGACGACCTGCCCAGGATCGAAGCGAAGATGCGCGAGATCGTCGACCGCGACGAAAAGATCGTGCGCGAGGTCTGGGACCGCAACGACGCCATCGCTCATTTCGAGGCGATCGGCGAAAAGTACAAGGCCGAGATCATCCGCGACCTGCCGGATACCGAGACCATCACGGTCTACCGCCATGGCGACACCTGGAAGGACTTGTGCCGCGGGCCGCACCTGCCGTCGTCGAAATTCGCCGGCAAGGCGTTCAAGCTGACCAAGCTGGCCGGTGCCTACTGGCGCGGCGACCACAACAATGCGCAGCTGCAGCGCATCTACGGCACTGCCTGGGCGACCGAGGCCGATCTCGAAGCCTACGTCACCCGTCTCGAAGAGGCCGAAAAGCGCGATCACCGCAAGCTGGGCCGCCAGATGGACCTGTTCCACATGCAGGAAGAAGGCCGGGGCATGGTCTTCTGGCACCCCAAGGGCTGGGTGCTGTGGCAGACGGTCGAGGCCTATATGCGCCGCCGCCTGTCGGTGGCCGGCTATGTCGAGGTCAAGACGCCTCAGGTGCTCGACATGTCGTTCTGGCAGAAGTCGGGCCACTGGGACAAGTACCGCCCCAACATGTTCGTCTGCGAAACGGTCGAAGGCGAGGTCCTGTCGCTGAAGCCGATGAACTGCCCGGGCCACGTCCAGATCTTCAAGGTCGGCCTCAGATCCTACAAGGAACTGCCGATCCGCATGGCGGAATTCGGCGCCTGCCACCGCTATGAGCCGTCGGGTTCGCTGCACGGCCTGATGCGCGTGCGCGCCTTTACCCAGGACGACGCACATATTTTCTGCCGCGAAGACCAGATCGTGGAGGAAACCGAGAAGTTCGTGCGTCTTACCCGCATGATCCATTCGGACCTTGGCATGCAGACGGCCTATATCAACCTGGCGACCCGGCCGGAAATCCGCGCCGGCAGCGACGAGTTCTGGGACAAGGCCGAGGGCATGCTGCTGGAAGCCGCCCGCGCCGCCGGCGTCGAGCCCGTCATCGCCGAGGGCGACGGCGCCTTCTACGCCCCCAAGCTCGACTTCATCGTCAAGGACGCCATCGGCCGCGAATGGACCTGCGGCACGCTGCAGCTCGACTATGTGCTGCCGGAACGCCTCGATGCCGAATATGTCGCCGAGGACGGCTCGCGCCAGCGTCCGGTGATGCTGCACCGCGCCATCCTGGGCTCGTTCGAGCGCTTCATCGGCATCATGATCGAAAATTTCGGCGGCAGGTTCCCGCTGTGGCTGGCGCCGGTCCAGGTCGTCATCGCGCCGATCACCTCGGACGCCAACGACTATGCCGAAGAGGTCGCGCGCACCTTCCGCGCCGCCGGCCTGCGCGTCGAAGCGGACCTCCGCAACGAAAAGATCAACTACAAGATCCGTGAACATTCGCTCAAGAAGGTCCCGGTGATCGCGGTCGTCGGCCGCAAGGAAGCCGAAACGGGCGAAGTCGCCCTGCGCTTCCTGGGCAGCGACGGCCAGACTATTCTGTCGCTTCGTGACGCCACGGACCGGCTGAGCGAGGAAGCGTTGGCGCCAGACCTCAAAGGGGCGGCGCAGCAGGGGGAACAGTATGCGCGTAAAGAGGAAACGTCTGTCACGGAGACGGCCTGAGGGGGGCCGTATGCATGAATCAGAACCTGCCGGCGCCCGTCGTCGACCTGCTGAAAGAACGTAAGCTGGCATCCAGGGAGGCGCACGCCTTCCTGCGCCACCTCGACATGAAGCCCGCCGACGGCCTAGCCGACGGGGCGACGGTCATCATGATCGTCTACCATACGGGCAAGATCCTGCACGACAGCGTGCGCCGCGTGCTCGACACGCCCGGCGTCGAACAGTTCATCATCATCGACAACGGCTCGTCGGACAAGGATGCGCAGTGGCTGCGCGACCTTAACGAGACCTATGAGCATGTGTTGCTGGTGCAGGGCCACGGCAATATCGGTTTCGCCAAGGCGGCCAATCTCGGCGCCCACCTGGCGCACCAGCCCTGGCTGGTCTTCCTCAATCCCGACGCCATGATGCGGCCCGGCTGCGTGACCGAACTGGTGGCGGCGGCGCGCCAAGGCGCTTCGCCCTGCATCGTCGGCGCGCGGGTGCTCAATCCCGACATGACCGAACAGCGCGGCGCACGCCGCGGCGAGGTCACGCCGGTGACGACCCTGGTCAGCCTGCTGCAGCTGTCGCGCATCTTTCCGGACCTCCGCCGCTTCGAAATCCACCGCGAGGAAGAAAACCTGCCGGAACACCCGGAAGCCGTTCCGACGATTTCGGGGGCCTGCTTCTGCGTGTCGCGTTACGACTTCGCGCGGCTCAAGGGCTTCGACACGCGCTTCTTCCTGCACGTCGAGGACGTCGACCTGTGCTGGCGCGCCCGCCAGATGGGCGGCCAAGTGCTGTTCCATCCGAAGGCTGAGGTCGTGCATGAGGGCCATACGTCTCGCGTCGAGCCGATCTTTGTCGAATGGAACAAGGGCGTCGGACTGGTCTATTATTTCCGCAAGCGCTCCAAGGGGCTGTGGCGCAAGCTTTATGTGCTGGCGCTGAGCCCGCTGATCCTCGGGGTATCGGTGTTGCGCGCCGCCATCCGCCCGCGCTTGCGCGACGCGGAGGACTGACGGCGGTTGCCGGGAAAGCGGCCAGGGGAGCGCGGGCGGGGGCTCACGCTCCTTTTTTCGCGCCCTGGCTTTTTGCGCGGCCTTTCCGTCCCTGCTGAGAAAAGCGGCACCGTCTTGACTGGCCCGCCTTGCATGCTTACAGCTTCACCTGTCAAAATATAAAAATTTTATTATAGGTGAAAAATGGGGCGGACGCGTCGTGAATTCCTTGGGGCTGTGGCTGCGGCGGCGCTGGTCGCGAATGCCTGGGATGCGCAGGCAAAGGGGGCTGCCGTCAAAAGCCGCTCGACGCGCAGACTGGTCTTCGATCGTCCGGCCGGGCAATGGATAGAGGCGTTGCCGGTGGGAAACGGCCGCGTCGGCGGCATGGTGTTCGGCGGCGTTGCCAGGGAGCGAATTCAGCTCAACCACGTAGAGCTCTGGTCGGGCTATCCGGTCGATGACGACCGTCCGGCCATGCGCGATGCCCTTCCGAAGGTGCGCGATCTGCTGTTCAAGGGCGACTATGCCGAAGCCAACCGTCTGGCGCAGGCCGAGATGATGGCGCCGATGGATGGCGCCGCCTTCGGCAGCTATCAGATGCTGGGGGATCTTGAATTGAGTTTCGACCACGGCGCCGCCGTTGCCGGCTACAGCCGCCGCCTGGATCTCGACTCGGCCTCCGTGGCGGTCGCCTATACGGCCGGCGGCCACAGCTATCGCCGCACCGTCATTGCGTCGCATCCGGCCGACGCCCTCCTGGTCCGTCTCGAGACGGATGCCCCTTCGGGCCTCACCTTCGCGGCCCGGCTTTCGCGGCAGAAGGACGCGGTCCTTTCGGTGGAGGACGGCTGTGTCGTCATGCGGGGCAAGCCGAAGGGCGGCGGCGTGGAATTCCGTGCGCGGCTGGCCTGTGTGCCGCATGGCGGAACGGTCAAGGCCGAGGACGACGGTTTCCGGGTGGAGGGCGCGCGGTCGGCACTTCTCATCCTGACGGCCGCCACCGACATGATGCGGCCGGATCCGGAGGCGCAGTGCCGGCGCGCCATGGCGGCCGCGCGCCAGCAGGACTGGAAGACCTTGCGGGCAGCCCATGTCGCCGATTACCGCCGCCTGTTCGACGCCGTCCATCTCGAAATCGGCCGGGACGGCGGCGAAACATCCGCGGCGCAACGGCTGGCGGACGCCCGCGCCGGAGGGGATTTTGCGGCCATGGCCGAGGCCTATTTCAACCTCGGCCGCTACCTTTTGATCGCCTCGTCGCGGCCGGGCTCGCTGCCGCCCAACCTGCAGGGCCTGTGGGCGGACGGGTTTTCTCCGCCGTGGAGCGCGGATTATCACATCAATATCAATCTGCAGATGAACTACTGGCCGGCGGAAGCCTGCGGCCTTGGCGAGCTGACCGGGCCTTTGTTCGACTATGTCGACCGCCTCATGCCGCATGCCCGGAAAACCGCCGCGGTCGGCTACGGTTGCCGGGGCTCGGTGGCGCACTACACGACCAATCCGTGGGGACACACGGCTCCGGACGGCAATCTGCAATATGGCCTCTGGCCCGACGGGCTGGCCTGGCTGAGCCTGCATTTCTGGGAACACTACCTGATGACGGGCGACCTGGCTTTCCTGAAAGCGCGCGCCTATCCGGTGCTCAAGGCGTGTGCGCTGTTCAGCCTGGACTATCTCACGCCTGACCCCAGGACGGGAAAGCTTGTCGCCGGACCGGCCACCTCGCCCGAAAACGGCTATCGTACGGCCGACGGGGGCACGGGCTGCATCACCATGGGGCCGGCCATGTCGCAGTCGATCGCCTATGCGGTCCTGACTGCGACCGCCGCGGCGGCGCGGGCATTGAAGGCTGACGACGCTTTTGCCACTGAAGCCGAGACAGCGGCCGGGCGCCTGCAAAGGCTGCGCATCGCCGCCGACGGCCGTATCATGGAATGGCCTGAACCGTTCGAGGAGACGGAACTTGGGCACCGCCATATTTCGCATCTGTTCGGCCTGTTTCCGGGAAGCGAGATCGACATCCTGACGACGCCCGACCTGGCCGAGGCGGCGCGCAAGACGCTGGCGGTCCGCCTGGCCCACGGCGGCGGCTATACAGGGTGGAGCGCCGCCTGGCTGATCATGTTCCGGGCGCGCCTGGGCGAAGGCGACGCGGCCCACGACATGCTGGCCAAGCTGTTCAGGCAATCGACCGCCGACAACTATTTCGACACGCATCCCGCCGGCGACGGCTTCATCTTCCAGATCGACGGCAATTTCGGCGCGACCGCTGCCATGGCCGAGATGCTGATGCAAAGCCATAACGGGCATCTGCGGCTGCTGCCGGCCCTGCCGGCGGCGTGGCCCGACGGGTCCGTGCGGGGATTGAAGGCGCGCGGCGGGGTCACGGTCGATATCGCGTGGCGCGGCGGAAAGGCCGTTTCGGCGCGTCTTGCGGCGTCGCGGGATACGGCCTTTACGCTGGTGCCTCCGCCGGGACAGCGCATTGCCGGTGACTCGAACCTGCGCATGAAGAGCGGCGAGGTCCGGCGTCTGGTTTTCCGCGAATACAAACGGCCATAAAGAATGACCGTCGGTATTCGTTTTTTTTCAGCTCAAACGCCGCA
>CAKZJB010000243.1 GCA_936940865.1 uncultured Asticcacaulis sp.
AACTCGCCACATAACGGAATCCCCCCGCGATTCCGCTTAAGCGCCCGACGCTCTAGTTTCCACGCGCAGGGGGCAAAGTAAGCAAGATACCCCACCACCACATCTCACCGCTTCGCGGCTCGTGCGGTCCCCCTCCCCATCGCTGCGCGACAGGGAGGTGCAAGCAAATGTCACCTTCTGCTCTTGAACGCGTGGGCGATCGTATTGTCGTCCAGCCAGTCGAGATCGCCGCCGACGGGCACGCCGCGCGCCAGATGCGTCACCGACACGGCATTGCCCAGGCCCTTCAAACGATCGGCGATATAGTGCGCCGTCGTCTGGCCTTCGACGGTAGCAGGCAAGGCCATGACGATTTCATGGATTTCGCCCGAGCGCACGCGTTTGATCAGGCCTTCGATGCGCAGGTCTTCGGGCCGGACGCCTTCCAGCGCCGACAGCAGCCCGCCCAGCACATGATAGCGCCCGGCAAAGGCGCCGACGCGCTCCATGGCCCACAGCGCGCTGTCCTCCTCGACGACGCAGATCATGGTGCGGTCGCGCGCCGGATCGGAGCAGATCGAGCACGGGTTCTGCGTCGCCAGCGAGCCGCAAATCCGGCATGAGGTCACCTTGTCGGCGGCGTCCTGCATGGCCGCCGTCAGCGGCAGCAACAGCTGTTCGCGCCGCTTCAACAACGCCAGGGCCGCGCGCCTGGCCGACCGGGGACCTAAGCCCGGCAGCTTGGACAACAGCGCCATCAGGCGTTCGATTTCGGGACCGGCTCCGGCCATGCGGTGGGAAACGCCTTAGAAGAAACGCGGCATCTTGGGCAGGCCGCCGGCCGCGCCCAGCGGGCCGGCCGCTTCGGCCAGCAGCTTTTCATTAAGCGCTTCCAGCTTCTTCTGCGCGTCCTTGTGCGCCGCCATGACCAGGTCGGCCAGGACTTCGGAATCGCCTTCCGTCAGCAGGCTGGGATCGATCTTGAGCGTCAGCATTTCGCCCGTGCCCTTGAGCTCGAGCGAGACCAGGCCCGCGCCCGACGCGCCCGACACGACGCTTTCATGCATCTTGGTCTGGGCTTCGGTGAACTTCTGCTGGACCTGTTGGGCCTGCTTCATCAATGCCTGGAAATCCATCACTCTTGTCCTTGTTCGGTATCGTTGTCGTCGTCCTCGGGCGGCGCAACGGTCACGCCGGTATCCTGGACTTTCAGTTTCGGGCGGATCGAAGTGATTTCCGCGCCGGGGAAGGTTTCGAGCAGCCCTTTGACGAAAGGATGCTCCGTGATGCGCGAGCGCATGGCGGCGACTTCGCGCTGGTCGCGCTCATAGATGGTTTCGGCTCCGCCGCCGCCCTGGGTGGCGATCAGCCAGCGCTGGCCGGTCCACTCTTTAAGCTTCAGCGACAGCTTGCGCACCAGGTCGATCGGCGCATTGGGCGCAGGCTCGAACGTAATAGCGCCCGGCTTGAACGACACAAGGCGGACATAGCGTTCGACGTCGACACGCAGCGAAATGTCGCGTTTCTTTTCGATCAGGTGCAGGACCTCGTCGAAGGTCTGCGGATTGGGCATGGTCACTGCCTGCGGCGCGGGCTTGAGCATGGTGGCGCCGCGCATCTGCGTGCCTTGCGGCGCGCCGGCCATCTGGCCCGCGCCCTGCAGCAGCGGCTCGCCCGACTGCAGGCGCTTGAGCAGCAGTTCCGGCCCTGGCAGGTCCGAGGTGTAGCACATCCGTACCAACGCCATTTCGAACGCCGCGCAGGCGTCCGGCGCGCGGCGCAGTTCCTCGAACGCCTTGAGCATCAGGGTCCACAGCCGCGACAGGGTCCCGGCCGACAATTGCGCGCCGAGCGCCGTGACGCGCATGGCCTGGGCCTTGGGCAGACGCGTGGCGTCGGCCCCCAGCACCTTTGCGACCGAAGTGGCGTGGCAGTATTCGAGCAGGTCGCCCATGATCTGCGACGGATCGGCGCCGAAGCCGTAGAGCGTGCGGAAAGCGAGAAGCGCCTCGCTGATCTGGCCGGAAATAATGTTTTCGAACAGCGACAGCGTCGCCGAACGGTCGGCCAGGCCCAGCATGTCGCGCACCGATTCGGCGCCGACGACCTCGCCGGGATTGCCCTGGACCAGGGCCTGATCGAGCAAGGACAGGCTATCGCGCACCGAACCTTCGGCGGCGCGCGCGATCAGGGCCAGGGCGTCGGCATCGATGCGCACGCCTTCGAGGCCGCAGATCTTTTCGAGGTGCGGGGTCAGGGTCTCGGGTTCGACGCGGCGCAGATCGAAGCGCTGGCAGCGCGACAGGATGGTGACCGGAACCTTGCGGATTTCGGTGGTGGCGAAGATAAACTTGGCGTGGGGCGGCGGCTCTTCCAGCGTCTTCAAGAGCGCATTGAAGGCGCCTGTCGACAGCATATGGACTTCGTCGATGACGTAGACCTTGTAACGCGCCTCGACGGGGGCATAGCGCACCGATTCGAGCAGTTCGCGCATGGCGTCGACGCCCGTGCGCGAGGCGGCGTCGAGTTCCAGCACATCGATATGGCGGCCTTCGATGATGGCCTGACAGTGCCGCCCCATGACCTTGAGGTCGACGCTGGGCTGGTGGACGGTGTCGCTGTCGTAGTTGAGGGCGCGCGCCAGCAGGCGCGCGGTCGTCGTCTTGCCGACGCCGCGCACGCCGGTCAGCATGAAGGCATGGGCAATGCGGTTCGACGCAAAGGCGTTGGTCAGGGTGCGGACCATGGCCTCCTGGCCGATCAGGTCCTCGAAGGTGCGCGGACGGTATTTGCGCGCCAGCACGGTATAGGCTTCGGCCTTTTCGGTGGTCAGCGCGGGGGCTTTCGGCGCCTCGGCAGCGGGCGCGCCGAAGATATCGGCGGTCAAATCGTCGCGCTCGAATGCTTCCGCATCGTCGGAAGCGAAGGCGTCGTCATGATCGGGGGTGTCGGCCATACAAGTCTATATAGGGAGTTTTCCACGGGACGTCAGCCCATAAGAGTCAACGGCCCACAGCGGGATCAAGGGGCAAGGATTTTCGGAAAGAATTTCCGGCTTTCATACTTTGAAAGCCGGCAAGCGCGACCGCGCGCCGCCGCTCGTGCGGCGAGCCCTGCGGCATCTGAGCAACGAACGAAGTGAGGCGACCGACCCGAAGGTGAATTCGTTGTGGCTGCTGCCTTCCGGCCCTGACCAGGTTGGCGAGGCCTTCGCCCGGCCGCCTCACGGCCTATATGCGTATTTTCACAAGCGCGTGCAAGAGGGAATCGCATAAGCCTTCTCCCTCCCCTTTCGCGCGCGAAACGACTACCTTCATTTGGGCGCAACGCTGAGGTGCGACATGGACACAGTGATCAATGGCTATCGGCGCCGCTGGTGGAAGGAGGCGGTGGTCTATCAGGTCTATCCGCGCGCCTTTTACGACAGCAATGGCGACGGCATCGGCGACCTGGAAGGCCTGCGGCTGAAGCTGCCCTATATCAAGGGGCTGGGCGTCGACGTCATCTGGCTGAGTCCCCATTTCGATTCGCCCAATGCCGACAATGGCTACGACATCCGCGACTATCGCAAGGTCATGGCCGAGTTCGGGACGATGGACGATTTCGACGCGGTGCTGACCGAGGCGCACGCCCTGGGTCTGCGGTTGATCATCGACCTGGTCGTCAACCATACCAGCGACGAGCACGCCTGGTTCACTGAGAGCCGGTCGTCGCAGACGAACGAGAAGCGCGACTATTATATCTGGCGGCCTGGAAATGACGGACCGCCGAACGACTGGACGTCGATCTTCGGCGGTTCGGCCTGGACTTTGGATGCTGCTACCGGCGACTATTACCTGCATCTGTTCGACCCGAAACAGCCCGACCTCAATTGGGAAAATCCCAAGGTGCGCGCGCAAGTCTACGCCCTGATGCGTTTCTGGCTCGACAAGGGCGTCGACGGTTTCCGCATGGATGTGATCCCATTCATTTCCAAGGATCAGGAATTTTCAGACCTGCCGGCGGAACACGCCGCCCGCCCGCAGTTCGTCTATGCCAACGGCCCGCGCGTCCATGAATTCCTGCAGGAGATGCGCAGCGAAGCGCTGGCGCCATACGACACCATGACCGTCGGCGAAGCTTTCGGCATCACGCCGCAGCAGGTGCCGAACTTCGTCGACGAACGGCACGGCGAACTCGACATGGTCTTCCAGTTCGGCGCCGTCGAGGTCGATCGTGGCGCCGACGGCCGTTGGGTGCCGTGGAAGCTGGCCGACCTGAAGGCCGTGTTCAGCCGTCAGGAAAAGCAGCTTGACCGTCATTGCTGGCCCACCGTCTTCTTTTCCAACCACGACAATCCGCGCATCGTATCGCGCTATGGCGACGACGGTCCTGAATGGCGGGTGAAGTCGGCGAAAACCATGGCTGCGTTGCTGCTGACGATGAAGGGGACGCCCTTTATCTACCAGGGCGACGAACTGGGCATGACCAACTTCCCGTTCAGCGACATTTCCCAATTCAACGATATATGGGCGCGCAACGCGTACCGCGACGAGGTCGAGAGCGGCCGGTACAGTGTCGCGGATTTCCTGATGAACCAGAACCATTTGAGCCGCGACCACGCCCGCACGCCGATGCAATGGACATCCGGAACCAATGCCGGCTTCACGACCGGCACGCCGTGGCTGTCCGTCAATCCGAATTACCGGGAGATCAATGCCGAGGACGTGGGCGATGGCTCGATCTACGCCTGGTATGCCGACCTGATCCACCTGCGCCGCAGCCATCCGGCGCTGGTCTACGGCGACTATCTCGACCTTATGCCCGATCATCCGCGCCTTTTCGCCTATCGCCGCACGACCGAGGCCGAAGACTTCCTGATCCTGCTGAACTTCGGTCCGGACGAACAGACATTTCAATTTCCCATGAATTTTCCGCCGGGCGATATCGTCCTGGGCAACTATCCCGCCCCGGCCAACGGCTCCGAACCGTTGCGCGGTTGGGAAGCGCGCATTTACAGACTATAGAGGCGTGTGGCATAGCGCGGCGATGACCGATCCCGTTTTAGACACTCTGCTGCTGCCGATCGAGGACGGCCGCGTTTCCTGGCCCGACGGCCCCGCCCTGTTCCTGCGCGCGCGTTACGGCCACGCCTTGAATGACGCGCCGCGCGACCGGCTGATTTGCGCGCAGACCTTCAAGCCCGCCGTCGATACGCTCAGCCGCGCAGGGTTCACCCTGCGCGGCGACGACAATGACGCCTACGACCTGACCCTGGTCCTGCCGCAGCGCCAGCGCGACGAAAATCGCGCGCTTCTGGCGCGCGCCGTTGCCTCTACGCGCGACGGCGGCGTCGTGCTGGCCGCCGCATCAAACGTCGAAGGCGCCAAGACGCTTGAAGGCGACCTGGCGGCGCTGACCGGCGGCGTCGACAGCCTGTCGAAACACAAGTGCCGCGCCTTCTGGAGCCGCATCGACGCGGCGAAGATCGATCGCGATTTATTGGAAGCATGGATCGCCGCCGACGCCCCGCGTGATATCGGCGGCTATATGAGCCGGCCGGGCGTGTTTTCGTGGGACCGTATCGATGCCGGCTCGAAGCTGCTGATCGAACACCTGCCGCACGATCTTTCCGGGCGCGTCGCTGACCTCGGCGCCGGCTTCGGCTATCTGGCGAAGGAAGTCCTGACCCTGTGTCCGGGTGTGACGCACATCGACCTCTATGAGGCCGAACAGCGCGCCCTCGATATGGCGCGGGTGAACCTTGAGCCGTTCGGCGACCGCGCGTCCGGCTACTGGGCCGACGTGACCAGGGGTATCGAGGGCGAATACGACGCGATCATCAGCAATCCGCCCTTCCACACCGACCGCGCCGATCGCCACGAACTGGGCCAGGCCTTTATCAAGACCGCAGCGGCCGCTCTGAAGCGCGGCGGGGTCTTCCTGATGGTCGCCAACCGCCACCTGCCCTACGAAGAGACGCTGAAGAGCGCATTCAAGAGCGTCACGGTACTGACCGAGACCGGCGCCTATAAGGTCTTCTGGGCGGTGAAGAAATGAAGCTGATCAAGCATCTGGCCAATCTGGGCTACGGCAGCCGCAAGGAAGTGCAAAAACTCCTGCGCACGGGCGCGTTCACGGACGCCACGGGCCAGGCGATCGATGAGGACACCGCGATCGCCCACGCCGATATCCGCTACAAGGGCAAGCCGCTCGATCCCAATTTCGGTGTCGTGCTGATGCTCAACAAGCCGGCCGGCTATGTCTGTTCAACGCGCGACCGCGGGCAACTGGTCTATGAGCTGCTGCCGGCGCGGTTTTCGGAACGCAAGCCGGCCCTGTCGACCATCGGGCGGCTCGATTCCGATACGACCGGGTTGTTGCTGTTCACCGACGACGGCGACTATCTCCACCGCATCATCTCGCCGCGCAATAGTGTACCCAAGGTATATGAGGCCGAGCTGGCAAGGCCTCTCGAAGGCCATGAGGCGGCGATCTTCGCGTCGGGTTCGATGATGCTGGAGAGCGAAACGACGCCGCTTAAACCCGCTGAAATGACGCAGACCGGCGAGCGCTCGGCCGAACTGATTCTGCACGAAGGCCGCTATCACCAGGTGCGGCGCATGTTCGCCGCCGTCGGCAACCATGTCGCAAAGCTGCACCGCTCGCGGATGGGGCATTTGACGCTGGGCGATCTCAAGCCCGGCGAATGGCGGATATTGGACAGGGCCGAAGCGGATGCGCTGGTGGCGCCGAAGGAATAATTGACCACGGATAGCATCTGTGGCTAAAAACCTTAAGACACCCAGGTCGTCTTGCGGCTGACGACTACCCACCGCCCGTTGCGGCGTTCGGTAATGATCTCCTCGCCGTGGCCGCACCAGACGTTGCAGGCATAGTCGAACGTCACCTTCGCGTGGTCGGCGTCGCTGAAAGCGATCGTCTTGAACTGGATTTCATGGCTCAGCCCGGGCGCATCCTTGTCCGCCGGCTTTTTCAGCCCCAGCATCGGAATGCCGGCGGCCTTGAACGCCGCCCTGCAATCCTTGCCGGCGACCATGGGGTTGACATTGTCCGCCTGCATTTCGGACGCGAGATCGGCCGCCGCCTGGCATTCCCGCGCCACGGCCCCGGCCGATCCCGGGGTCGAACAGCCCGGCAGCAGGGCAAGAGCGGAAAAAACGGCAAGACGAACAAGCATGACCGACCTCCTGATGCTCACTATGCGCCCGAACCGGGGCCATTTCCAGGCACGACCAGACCATAGGCGTCGATGACGGCGAATACGGCCGTCTTCATGACGTCGGCAACCCCGGCGGGAGGCCGGGTCACGGACAAGGCGCGAAACATCGCCATATTCGTAAGCCCGAACACCAGGTCGGCACAGTCGCGGCGCCTCAGGTCATCGCCATCGAGCCGTTGCAGCAGCGTATCGAACACCATGCGTCGCCGTTGGTTGCGCGTGTCCAGCGCCGCGGCAAACTCGGGATCGACAGCGGCGGCATCGTGCAAACCGGCAAAGGACGGATGCGCGCCCCAAAATTCGCACAGCAGATCGATCGCCTGACCGATGCCTTCCCGCGCGTCTGGAGTCTGCATGACCTGCGCCATGCGCGCTATGCCCCAGCGCCGCCCGTTCTCGTCGAATACCGCTTCCAGCAGCCCGCTGCGCGATCCGAACTGCTTGTACAGCGTCAGCCGCGTAACTCCCGCCGCCCTGGCCACCGCCTCCATCGATACCTGGGCAGGCCCGCCTTCCAGCAACCGGTTGGCCGCATCGACGATCAGCCGCCGTGTTTCGGCCGCCGCCGCTTCGCGTTTGGCGCTGACATAGGGACGAGACTCAGGAGGGCGCACTTTTTTGCTTGTCTTTCGATTTACAGTCTGTATGTCTATTTTTCAGTGAACAGAGCGTATAGTCAATTCCAGTCTTCGGAGACTGCCGCAATGTCGAACCTCACGCAAATCCTTATCATCGTCGCCATAGGGCTTCATGCCCTGGCAGCACTGTTCTGGGCGGGGTCATCGGCCAATCTGGCAAGAACCGGCGGCATGGGCGCGGAGATCCTGTTCCCGCGCCAGATGGGGGCCGCGCTGATCGCCACGCTGACGGGCGGGCATTTGTGGAGCGCACTCCACACGGGTGGGTTCGGCCCCTATGAGATGGTGCTGGCATTCGGCGTGTTGTGCGCCTTCATTGCCGCGGGCATCCAGGGGGCCGTCGTCGGCGGTTCGATACGCAAGCTTAGGGCCGGGGGCGACGAAGCCGGCCTTCGCAAACGCATGGCCGGCGCCTATCGCGCATCGGCGGGCTTGCTGGCGCTGGCTCTGGTGGCGATGGTGATCGCGCGGTTTATCTGAAACTATTCCAGGAGCGACTGATTAAATCGCTCTTGGCAAGGGCGGCGGCGCTTGAGCTGAAAACAGGCGTAATATCGCAGATATTACGCCGGACGAGGGTTCGCCAGGGCCGCATAAAGTTCCGGACGGCGGTCGCGGAAGAAGCCCCAGGCGGCGCGATGCGTCTTCAGGAAGTCGAGATCGAATTCCGCCACCAGCACGCCCTCTTCCGAAGCACCGAACGATTCCACCAGGTCGCCGCGATGATTGGCGATGAAGCTGTGGCCATAGAAGGTCTGGCCCTGGCCGTTTTGCGGGCTGACCAGGCTTTCGGTGCCGATGCGATTCGACGCCACGACCGGAATGACATTGGCGACCGCATGACCTTGCATGACGCGTTGCCACGGCGCGGCGGTATCGAGCGACGAATCGTGCGGTTCCGACCCGATGGCTGTCGGATAGAACAGAACCTCGGCGCCTTGCAATGCCATGGCGCGCGCGGCTTCCGGGTACCACTGGTCCCAGCAGATGCCGACGCCGATGCGGGCATATTGGGTGTCCCATACCTTGAAGCCGGTGTCGCCCGGACGGAAATAGTATTTTTCCTGGTAGCCGGGCCCGTCGGGAATATGGCTCTTGCGATAGACGCCCAGAAGTTCGCCGCCGGCGTCGATCACGACCAGGCTGTTGAAATAGTGCGGGCCTTCCGATTCGTAGATCGAGGTCGGTATGACGACGTCAAGCTCCCGCGCCAGCCGCTGCATGGCCAGTACGGCCGGATGCGTGCGCCAGGGGTAAGCCGTGGCAAACCATTTTTCTTCCTGCGACACGCAGAAATATTCGCCCTGGAACAACTCGGACGGCAGAATGATCTGCGCGCCGGCCGCGGCCGCTTCGCGCACCAGCGTTTCGGTGCGGGCGATATTGGCGGCCATGTCGGGGCCATAGGCGGTCTGCAGCGCGGCGACCTTCACCGTACGGGTCATGACTGGGGTTCCTGAAGTCCGATGGAAGCGGCCCACCACATAGGCGGTGCCTACGCCTTAATCAATGGCACCTGCTGGCTGATGCAGTGAAAACTGCCGCCCCCGGTCAGAATCGCCTTCGACGACAGACCGACGACATTGCGTTCCGGGAACAGGCTTTGCAGCGCCTCGACCGCCAGTTCGCCCGCGCGTTCCTTATAGACCGGCACCACGACGCAATCGTTGGCGATGAGGAAGTTCATGTGCGAAGCCGGGACGATCTCACCGTCGTCGTCGGTAAACCGGCCGGGCGACGGTATCCGCACGACCTGCAGCGGCTGGCCGCGCGCGTCGGTCTGGTTGCTGAGCAGCCTGGCGGTGTGGTCGTAGACCGAGGCGTTGGGATCGTCCATGCCCAGCGACACCGGGCAGGCCACGACACCGGGCGCCACGAAGCGCGCCAGGTTGTCGACATGGCCGTCGGTGTGGTCGTTGACCAGGCCGTCGTCGAGCCACACCACCTTGCGCACGCCCAGCGCCTGGAACAGCGCCTTTTCGGCCAGCGACTGCGTCCAGCCGGGGTTGCGATTGGGGTTCAACAGGCACTGGCGCGTCGTCAGCACCGTGCCGTGACCGTCGTGGTCGAGTGCCCCGCCTTCGAGGATGAAGTCCTCGACCGACGTCGGGAAGCCGTCGGCCTCGGCGATCTGCGCCGCCACCTCGTCATCGTGCTTCAGGTGGTACTTGCCGCCCCAGCCGTTGTTGCGGAAACTGATCGGGCGGGCCTGGTGCAGGTCGTCATTGTCGGGATCGTCCGCGACATAGATGGGGCCCGTGTCACGGAACCAGATATCGCCGAACCGGCCATCGACGATTTCGACGCGCTTCACGTCCGACAGCAGGCGCCGTGCAGCGTCGTGCGCCGCCTCGCCCATGACCATCAGCTTGACGTGTTCATCGCCCATTTCGGCCAGCACGCGCGCCAGCGCGGCGACTTCGGCCTGGGCCGGAATAAGGTCTTCCTGCCAAAGGTTGGCGTGGCTTGGGAAGCCGAGCCACATGGCCTGATGGGCCTCCCATTCCGCGGGCACGATACGGGTCATAACTGGTCCTGGCGAAAAGGTTTTTGCTGTTGCCCGCCTCTTAACACCGCCCTTGCGCTTTGGCCATGCCCTGCCTTTTTTGTGCGCAAAAAATCCACATGCTGAAAATGAAACGGCCCCCGGGTTGGAAACCGGAGGCCGCATATTCAGACAATGAGGTCAGGATCAGAACTTGTAACGGACGCCGACCTTGTACTGATAGACCGAAGTCGTGGCGGCATAGCTCTTGGAGCCGGCCGTGTACGAGTTGTACTGATAGAAGTTACCGTTGCCAGCGGCACACGCTGTCGGCGAACTGGCGACCGCCTGGCAGTTCGTGGCGGTCACGATGTTGCGATCATACGGGAAGCTGTATTGACCCAACGTACCCCATTCGTCGTTGATCAGGTTGCCGACGTTCTGAACGTCGAGATACAGTTCCAGCTTGGTACCGTTCGGGAAGGACGGTAACTCCTGCATGACGCGAAGATTGCTGAACAGGAAGTTCGGCGCCTTAAAGCCGTTACGCGGTGAGATGGAGCCGGCGTATTTTATAAGACCCGTCTTGTGCAGCAGATCATTGAAGCCTGCAACATCAAAGCCCGCCTTGTACGTCACCAGCGGATCGGACGTAGCCGTGACATTGCCCGAGGCGTCGGCCTTCGGCACATAGAACAGTTCGTTATCCGTACCGGTGTAAAGGCCGTTCATGCCGTACATGCCGTTCGAAGCCGAGGTCGCCGAAGGTTCATCGAAAGTGAAGCTGTAGCGCTGGCCCGTACGGAAGGTCGTGTTCAGACGGATCGAAGTACGGTTGTCACCCCAGAACTTGTGGCTGTAACCCAGGAACAGCTTGGCAATGGTGTCGATCTGATAGTTCGAGGTCGCCAGTTGCGGATGGTTCGGATTCGACATCACCGTCTGACGGTAGCTCGAGGTCGCGACCGAAGAGGTACCCGAGTTGATATCGTTCGCCTTGGTGAACGACGCGCTGGCATCCATGGTCAGGCCCTTGGCCCAGCCTTCGGTCCACGCCTTCGACAAGGCGAAATTGAGTTCCTTCGAGTCACCCAGGGCGATCGATTTGAAGACGACATCCGTACGGTTGGCGCGGGCCACACCGTTGACCGTCGTGCCGAAATATTCCGGACGTCCGTCGGGCGCACTCCCCGACAAAGCCTTTTCCATATACAGGTCTTGCCAGAACACTGAAGCGCGGTACTTGGCGGACGTGTACTCGACGTTCAGCTTGTAGTTGTCGCCCAGGCTGCCGAGATCGAAGGTCTTCTGGATACCAATAGTCGCCTTGCCGATGCTCGGAAGCTTGAAGTTCGGGTCGATGGCGTTGGTGTTGCCCGTACCGGCATTGGCCGACGCCGTATTCAGCGACTTCAGCGTGCTGTTGACATTGAAGCCGTCGATATTGTCGAGAACGCCCGGCGTCGCGACATTGCCCGAGCCGTTGTTGCAGTTCGTGGTCGAGGTGACCGTTGTCCGCGAGCAGGTGACCGAGCCCAGCAGGTTGCCGGTGTTGGTGTAGCTGTTCGAAATCCAGACGTTCGGATTGCCGCCCTGGAAGATGCCCCACGAGCCGTAAACGATCAGCGTATTGTCGATCGCCGGACGCCAGTTGAAGGCCAGGCGCGGCTGGACAAGGCTCAGGCCGTCCAAGCCCTTGGCATTGGTAAAGCCGTAATTGGTCTGGAACGCAGCGTTGGCCGCCGGCAGGTCATGAGATGTGTAACCGTCGTAACGCAGGCCGTAGGTCAGGGTCAGGCGCGGGCTGACGCGCCATTCATCCTGCGCGTACAGGGTGTTGGTGGCATAGGAGAACGAAGCCGCGCCATCGTTCTTGTTGTTATCGGCAGCGTTGGCATAGGTGACCGAAACGGCCTTCTTGGCTTCGAGGTTCGCAATCGAGTCGAAGACATAGGCGCCGGTCGCGTTCTGGACGAAGACGTTGAAGATATCGACCTTCTCGTGTTCGGCGCCGAGCGTGAAGTTGTGCGAATTCCAGCGGTACTTCGCCTTGAAGTCATAGTGATCGACATCATTGGTCAGGGCGTTGGCCTGGCGCGAGATGTCCGGGCCAAGATAGACGCTGCTGCTTCCGATCTTGACCTGGAACTGGGCGAAATTATCACCAGCCAGCGGCTTCGAGATGTTGACCACTTCCTTGCGCGCGAGGTTGACTTCGGTCGTCAGGTTTTCGTTCCAGCGCGACAGCACCTGGGCCTTGTAGACCTTGAGATCCGATTCCAGCGTATACCACTTGGACAGCAGGCCCAGAGTCTTTCCGGTCAACGAATTGCCGGTGTCGGTGACATTCTGGCCTTTGGTGTCGATGTAGAACAGGTTGACGCGGTGGTTGTCGTTGACGATCCAGTTAAGCTTCAGCTGCTTGATCTCGTTGCTGTACGGGATCGAGTCCGTTTTCCAGCTCAGCGGATCGTAGTTATAAAGCGTTTTGAGGTCGTTCTGGATCTGGTCGACCTGAGCCGTGGTGATGCCGGAGACGGCGTTGACCGCGCCCGAATCCGAAGGACCATAGAGCGCCGGCTGCGAGCCTTCGAACTTTTCGTACAGGCCGAAGAAGAACAGGCGATCCTTGATGATCGGGCCGGAGAGATAGGCGTTGTAGGTCTTTTCCTTGAAGTCGCCGCTGACGGTCTTCGTGACCTTGTTACCGCTGTCGTCGGTGATGACGAACTTCTTGCCGCGCATGCTGTTGTCGGTGGTTTCGTACTTCAGGCCACCATGGAACTCGTTCCCGCCCGACTTGGTAACGTAGTTGATTACGCCGCCCTGGAAGAAGGAGTACTGGACATCGTACGGAGCGGTGTCGACGTTGACGGATTCTACCGAGTCCGTCGAAAGGGGCGTACGCTGGGTCGGCAGGCCGTTGGCGTTGAGACCGAAGTCGTCGCCGAGACGAACGCCGTCCACCAGGATGGCGTTGGTGCGGTTGTTGAGGCCGCCCAAAGACAGGGCGTTCGAATTGGTCGGATCCATATAGGCGCTGGGCGACTTCAGCGCGTAATCGCGAATATCGTTGGTCAGAGTCGGCGTCTGCTCGATTTCCTCGGAGCCGATACGGGTACGACCGCCGACAGCCACGCTGCGGCGCCCCTTGATGACAACTTCGCCGTTCGATGCCGCGCCAGCCTTGAGCACGACGTCCGACTGCGTCGGTTCGCCGATGCCAACGTAGGCAACGTCGGTTTCGGTCGTGTCGCCGCCAGCCTTGACGATCAGGTGGTAGGGGCCGCCAACAGTCAGCTGCGTGGCCAGGAAATAGCCCGTAGAGTCCGTGGTAACGGTCTGCGTGACACCGGTAGGCGTGTGGACGATCGTCACCTTGGCGCCGACGACGGGGGCCCCCTGCTCGTTCGTTACCGTGCCCTTGATGCCGCCCGTCGTTTCCTGGGCATGGACAGCGCCGGCCGCAAGAAGCGCCAGAGCGGACGCCGCGGCACCGTATTTGAAGAATTTCGTCATGTGGGAGTATCCCTCTCCGATGAAACAAAGACACAAACCTGCGCTGTCGCAATGAGCAGACATTGCGATCGAGCCGGATTTTCACCGGGTCTCAGAGCGTTCAGCAGGATTTCGGTATTAATCCCTTAGAAGGTTTTGGCCGTTTTTTTGAGCGAAAAGTGCTACGCTTTTGTGACACTGGTCACATACGCAACAGAATGCTGCCTTATTGTCACACCGAAATCCGCGATATGGGGCAAAATCATGTCATTTTCGCCGAGGATCAGCCGCAAAGCCACACAATATGTATGGGTCGCGTACGCTTCAGCGGCCATATTTTGCCGTCACTGAAAATTTTTGAAATCTGTATCAATTGAATCTGAATTTGAAGGTTCAAACGAAAAATATAGTTCACTCAACACTTTTTATCGCAGCGCGAAACATCTCGTTACAAATAAAAAGCCCGGCCTGAAACCAGGCCGGGCTTCTGTTTGACAGTGTTCTAAGGATTAGAACGTGATGTCGATCGTCGAACGACGGTTCAGCGGTTCCTTCACGCCGTCGCCGGTAGCGACTGCCGGTTGGGACTCGCCCTTCCAGTCGACCGCCAGCTTCGAAGCATCGACGCCTTGGCCCGCGAGGGCGTCAGCGACGGTCTTGGCGCGGCGTTCCGACAGCTTGATGTTGTAAGCGGCCGAGCCCGAGGTGTCGGTGTGACCGACGACCACGATGCGGGCAGCGTTGCCAGCCTTGGCGTAGTCAGCCGCGGCCTGAACAACCGCCTGAGCGTCGCTGGTGAGGTCCGACTTGTCGAATTCGAAGTAAACGATGAATTCGCGGGCCTCATACGCCGGCGGAGGCGGCGGCGGGGGAGGCGGCGGAGGCGGAGGCGGCGGGGGCGGAGGAGGCGGC
>CAKZJB010000244.1 GCA_936940865.1 uncultured Asticcacaulis sp.
CAGCGCCCGCGCCGCCACCGCCGATGCCGCCCAGGCCAGGCTGGTTCTGACGTCTGCGATCGCCAGCGCCTATGTCGAACTCGACCGTCTTTATCAGTCGCGCGACCTGGCCTCCCGCGCCGTGGCCATCCGCCAGGACAGCGCCAACCTGGTCAAGCAGAAGTTCGACAGCGGCGTTTCCAATCAAGCCGAATACGACCAGGCCCAGGCGGGCGTCTATGCCGCGCAGGCGGATCTGGCCGCGCTCGACGAACAGATCGATATCACCCGGCACGCCATCGCGGCCCTGGCCGGCGCCTCGCCCGACCGCGCCGAGGCCCTGACGCGCCCGGCCCTCAAACTGGATGCCAAGGCCTTCGCCGGTATGCCGTCGCAGGTCAATCTCGACCTGATCGGCCGCCGTCCCGACGTCATCGCCGCGCGCTGGCGCGCCGAAGCGGCGTCGGCCGACATCAAGGCCGCGCACGCCGCCTTCTATCCCAATATCAACCTCGCCGCCTTCGTCGGCGTCCAGGCGCTGCACGTCGACAAGCTGTTCAAGCCGGGCTCCGACATGGGCGGGGTCGGCCCGGCCCTGTCGCTGCCGATCTTCGACGGCGGGCGGCTGAACGCCAACCTCAAGTCGGCCGAGGCCGAACACGCCCTGGCCATCGCCAGCTACAACGAGGACGTGCTGACCGCGATGCAGCAGGTGGCCGACAACCTGTCGAGCCAGAAGGCGCTGCACACGCGGCTCGACGCCTCGCAAAAGGCGCTCGACGCCTACGAAGAGGCCTATCGCTTAACCAAGCTGCGCTATGATGGCGGGCTTACGACCTACACCGCCCTTCTCGTCTCCGAACAGAGCCTGATCCAGCAGCGTCGCGTCGTCGCCGACCTGAAGAGCCGCGCCCTTACCTTAGACATCGCCCTCATCAAGGCGCTCGGCGGCCAGTCAGTCGCTTAAGACTGGCGGCCGCTTAAGCTCCATACATAATTGACCGAACGAGATTTGACCATGCCCGACACCGCCGCTCCCGCCGCAGATCGCGCCGCTATCGACACCGCCCGCCCCGCCGCCACCGGCAACGCCAAGCGCAAGCAACTCCTGACCTATGTCGCCGCCGCCGTGGTGGTGGGCGTCATCGGCTGGGGCGCCTATTACGGCCTCTACGCCTCGCACTTCGTCGAGACCGACAACGCCTATGTCGGCACCGACGTCGCCCAGGTCAATGCGCTGGTCGCCGGCCCCATCGCCTCGGTCAGCGCGCTGGAAACCCAGCACGTCAAGGCCGGCCAGGTCCTGGCCACCATCGACGACGCCGACGCCAGGATCGCTGTCGAACAGGCCCGGGCGGCCTTGGCCCTGGCGGAACGCCACGTCCAGGGCTATGTCGCCAACGACGCGGCCCTGGCCGGTGCGCTCAGCGCCCGTCAGGCCGATGTCGAGCGCGCCGAAGCCCAGATCGCGTCCGCCCAGGCCGATCTCGACACGGCCAAGACGAATCTCGCTCGCCGCCAGAAGCTTGCGACGTCCGGCGCCGTCTCGCAGGAAGAGCTGACCGACGCCCAGGACGCCTTCGCCAGGGCCCAGGCGGCTTTGAGCAACGCCATTGCAACGCGCGATGCCGCCCGCGCCGCCGTGACCGCCGCCGGCGGCCAGCGCCAGAACAACTCGACCCTGTTCGCCGGCGTCCCGGCCGACCAGAACCCGGAAGTCCTGGCCGCCAAGGCGCGCCTCGACGCCGCCGAACTGGCCCTGTCGCGCACCGTGGTGAAGGCCCCGGCCGACGGCATCGTGTCGAAGAAGGCCATAGAGGTCGGCCAGCAGGTCGCCGTTGGTACGCCCCTGATGACGATCGTGCCGACGGACCATGCCTTCGTCGACGCCAACTTCAAGGAAGTGCAGCTGAAAAAGGTCGTTCCGGGCCAGAAGGTCGAGCTGACGTCCGACCTCTACGGCAAGTCGGTCAAGTACCACGGCGTGGTCCGCGGCATTTCCGGCGGCACAGGCTCGGCCTTCTCGCTGATCCCGGCGCAGAACGCCTCCGGCAACTGGATCAAGGTCGTGCAGCGCCTGCCGGTGCGCATCGACCTCGATCCGAAGGAGGTCGCCGCCCACCCCTTGCGCGTCGGCCTGTCGATGACCGCCAGGATCGATACTTCTAAGTAAATTGCGTTCCCGTCTCCTCCCGCCCCCGGTCGGAGACGGTGGCCCGCAGGGCCGGATGAGGGGTCTTATTTCCCGGCAAGACCCCTCACCTCCTCCTTTTTGGGACCGGGCTGTTGTTACGGCGTCAGAGCATCGCACTGACTTCCCTTCTCCCCACATGAGGGGTGAAGGTGGCCCGCAGGGCCGGATGAGGGGTCATCCTGTCGTCTTCAGCGCGCGTATGCGCTGAAGTTTACCCCTCACCTTGGCGCTGCGCGCCTTTCCTCTCCCCTCAAGTGGGGAGAGGAGAAGTTAAGATGAGGCGACGAATATCCTGCATAACGGCCTTCGCAGACACAGCCGGCTAATTCGTTTCAGAGGCGTCCATGTCGTCTTCCTCCACCACCGCAGCCCCCGGCGCCCGTCCCACGGCGGCCGCTCCTGCCGTTCCCGCGCCCTTGATGGGCTCGACGCTCTGGATCACAGCCATCGCGCTCGCGCTCGGCACCTTCATGCAGGTGCTCGACTCGACCATCGCCAACGTGTCGGTCCCGACCATCGCCGGCAATCTCGGCGTCTCGACCTCGCAAGGCACCTGGGTCATCACAAGCTTCGCCGTGTCGAACGGCATCTCGGTGCCGCTGACCGGCTGGCTGATGGGGCGCTATGGCGTCGTCAAGGTCTTCGTCGGCTCGGTCATCCTGTTCACCATTGCATCGTTCCTGTGCGGCATCGCCTGGAACCTCGACGCGCTGATCCTGTTCCGCGTGCTGCAAGGCGCCGTATCGGGCCCGATGATTCCGGGCAGCCAGGCGTTGCTGATGATGATCTTCCCGCCCAACAAACGGGCAACCGCCCTGGCCATATGGTCGATGACCACCTTGGTCGCGCCGATCTTCGGCCCCATCCTCGGCGGCTGGATTTCGGACAACATGTCATGGCCGTGGATATTCTTCATCAACCTGCCGGTCGGCGCCATTTGCGCCTTCATCTCGTGGCGTTCGCTGTCGGACCGTGAAACCCCGACCTTCGCGCGGCCGATCGACCGGACGGGCTTTGCCCTGCTGGTCCTCTGGGTCGGCGCGCTGCAGGTCATGCTGGACACCGGCAAGGACGTCGACTGGTTCTCGTCGCCGGCCATCGTCGTCGAAACCATCGTCGCCATTGTCGGCTTCATCGCCTGGGTAATCTGGGAAATCTACGACAAGAACCCGATCGTCAGCCTGCAACTGTTCAGGACGCGCAACTTCACGCTCGGCGTCATCGTCATGTGTATCGGCTACGCCATCTTCTTCGGCAACAACCTGCTGATGCCGCTGTGGCTGCAGACCCAGATGGGCTACATCGCCACCTGGGCCGGCCTGGTCGCCGCGCCGTCCGGCATCGTCGCCGTCATCATGACGCCGTTCGCCGCGCGCATGCTCAACAAATACGACGCGCGAATTCTCGCCACCGTATCGATGATCTTCTTCTCTCTCAGCTTCTACATGCGCTCGCTCTATACGCCCGACTCGAGCTTCTTCGTGCTGGCGGCGCCGATGGCGGTCATGGGCGTGGCGATGAGCTTCTTCTTCATCGCCATGGTGTCGATCTCGCTCAACGGCGTGCCCGGTCCGGCGGTCCCGGCGGCTTCGGGGCTGTCGAACTTCGCGCGGATCACCGCCGGCAGCTTCGCGGCCTCGCTGGCCACGACGATCTGGGACAATTTCGAAGCCAACCACCAGACGCGCCTGTCCGAGATCATGGGTGGCCCGGCCGGTGGTTCGAACGCGGTCGGCACGGCGCTCAATGGCGCCCACGCACTGGGCCTGACAACGCAACAGGGCGCGGGCGTCCTGGTTCGCCAGGTTGTGGGCCAGGCTTATCTTGGGGCTGCGCTCGACTTCTTCCGCATCTCGGCGATCATCGTCCTGCTGCTGATCCCCCTGATCTGGCTGTGCAAGGAAACCCGTCCCAACGGGCCGGTGCACGCCGCGGCGGACTGAGTTCAAAAGGCTGGCCACGGTGAGTGTGCCAGCCTTTTTAAAGGGGGATCCACAGATTACACAGATTGCACAGATTATTTGGGCTGACGTGCAGCGCCATAATCGGAAACAATCGACGGCGCTAAGCGCCGTCCCTCAGATCAGTGGCCCATCCTTCTGCTCTTAATCTGTGCAATCTGTGTAATACCAACGGCGACTGGCTTTGACTCGATCGCCGTTGGCAAGGGCGACCG
>CAKZJB010000245.1 GCA_936940865.1 uncultured Asticcacaulis sp.
TGCCAATGGGAATTACTTAGGCCGATCAAGGCTCTACGCGTTGTTCACGGGCGACGCATTACCCAATCGTTGGGGCGCGCACCGTTGGCAGGCATCAAACCTGCCCCGGACCGATTCAAGCAAATGTTTGAAAGCGCAAAATGGAAAGTTGCTTCAGTAGAAGATAAATCCGTTTCAGGTCCGAAACCTAAACCAGCTATTGAAGTTCGGTTTGCTGGCGCGAACTGAGCATGTCCGTTCCTCTAGGGAAATGGCACAACGTCGGCAAAATTGTCGGCCTTTTTGTCGCAATGGGATGTGAAGTCAGACACTCTGGTTCAATAGGGGTGTTGCACGGCCCCGACGGACAGGTTGAATTTCGCTTCCTTTATTGTCATGAGTCCGGGCAGATTGCGTCGCTTTCCGGTTATGACGACAGCGATTCTGTACCGGAACATCTCGTAGAAAACTGGCAGCGCCTGTTAGGAATTGAAATTCCCTTAGGCAACAGCCACTAGGTTGACTAGACAGCCAGCTCCCGAGCTCCCTTACGTAACCTCCGAAAAGCTGAGTTACTGTCGGAAATTCAATTCCAACAGGACATTGTTCGGGTCCACCACGAACAATTGCCTGAGCGGGATCGACGAAATCTCGTTGTAGCCGTACTCCAGACCCCGGCTTTTCAGCTTCTCAACCGTCTCGTCGAAGCCTTCGCATTCGAAGGCGACGTGGTGGATGGCGCCGGTTGGCTGGCCCGGCTGGACGTCGCGCGGGATGGTGTTATCGGTGCCCCACAGATTGAGGTGGATGACAGCCTGACCCGACGGCGTGTAGAGCCATTGGCGAAGGGCCGGATCGCGTTCCGCAGCCACGCGCGGTTCCAGGCCCAATAGGTCCTGGTAAAAGCGGATCGTCCCCGCCATGTCGCGCGTCTGGATATTAATATGGTTGAGGTTCTTGACCTGCATCAGTGCGCCTCGTCCCAGTTGTCGGCGGCGTGGGCTTCGACGACCAGGGGGACGCTGAAGTCGATGGCCGGCAGGGCCGCGCCCGACATGACGCCCTTGATCACCGGGATGACCGCCTCGACCTCGGACTCGGGCGCTTCGAAGATTAGTTCGTCGTGCACCTGCAGCAGCATCTTCGTGGTGAAGCCGCCCTTTTCAAGCGCCGCCGGCATGCGAATCATGGCGCGGCGGATGATGTCGGCGGCCGTGCCCTGGATCGGCGCGTTGATCGCCGCGCGTTCGGCGAAGGAGCGCAAAGCGCCCTTGCCGTTGATTTCCGGGATGTGGATCTTGCGCCCGAACAGCGTCATGACGAAGCCGTTGGCGCGGACTTCATCGCGCGCCCGGTCCATATAGTCCTTGATGCCCGGGAAGCGGTCGAAATAGGTCTCGATATAGCGCCCGGCCTCGCCGCGCTCGATGCCGAGTTGGTTCGACAGACCGAAGGCCGAGATGCCATAGATGATGCCGAAGTTGATCGCCTTGGCGCGGCGGCGGATTTCCGACGTCATCTCGCTGAGCGGCACATTGAACATTTCCGATGCCGTCATGGCGTGGATGTCGTCGCCGCGCTCGAACGCCTGCTTGAGCTGCGGGATATCGCCAATGTGCGCCAGAATGCGCAGTTCGATCTGCGAATAGTCGGCGCTGATCAGCTTGTGTCCCGGCTTGGCGATGAAGGCGGCGCGGATCTTGCGCCCTTCGGCCGTGCGGATCGGGATGTTCTGCAGGTTGGGTTCGTTCGACGACAGCCGGCCCGTCGGCGTCGCCGCCAGGTGGAAGCTGGTATGGATGCGTTGCGTCCCCGGATCGGCGTAGGCCACCAGGTTGTCGGTATAGGTGCCCTTCAGCTTCGACATCTGGCGATAGTCGAGGACCAGCCGGGCCAGGGGCACGCCCTGCTCCGCCAAGTCTTCAAGCACCTTGACGTCGGTCGCCCACTGGCCCGAGGCCGTGCGCTTGCCGCCCGGCAGCTTCATCTCGTCGAAGAAGATGGCGCCCAGCTGCTGCGGGCTGCCGAGATTGAACGGCCGGCCAAGCGTCTCGTGCGCCTCGGCCTCGATGGCCGCCATGCGCTGGCCGAAATCCTGGCTGAGCAGGCGCAGGCGCTCCGGGTCGATGCGGATGCCACCGAGTTCCATATCGGACAGGACAGCGGGCATGCCGCGTTCCAGCGTCTCATAGGTGGTGACCAGGCGCTCGCGCCACAGCCGCGGTTTCAACAGTTGCCACAGGCGCAGCGTCACGTCGGCGTCCTCGGCGGCGTAGCGCGTGGCTTCTTTCAACCCGACGAACTTGAAGCTCTTGGCGGCCTTGCCGGAACCGGCGACCTCCTTGAAGGCGATCGGCTTGTGGCCCAGGTGCATTTCCGACAGCTCGTCCATGCCGTGGCCGTGCAGCCCGCCTTCGAGCACATACGAGATCAGCATGGTGTCGTCGAATGCCTTAACGTCGATGCCATTGCGGTGAAAGATGCTGAGGTCGTATTTGATATTCTGCCCGACCTTGAGAATCCGGGAGTCTTTCAGCAGCGGCTTGAGCACGCGGATGACCTCGTCGCGCGGGATCTGCTTGAGCTCATCGCCGCCGAAATCGAGCCCCTCGGCGGCATGGCCGACGGGAATGTAGCAGGCGCAGTTGGGCGCGGTCGCCAGCGAGATGCCGACCAGGTTGGAATGGCTGGCCGACAGGTCGTCGGTCTCGGTATCGACAGCCACGACCTGTGCCTGGCGGGCGCGCTTGACCCAGGTTTCGAGCGCTTCCAGCGACTGGACGCACTCATAGGCGTCGAGATCGAAGGGCTGGCGCGCCGATTCCTCCACGGTCTGCTTGGGCGCACCGTACAGCGGCCGCAGCACCGGCGCGGTCGGCACCTGGTTGAGCGCTGTCGTTTCCATCAGGCTGATGTGGCCGCCAACGCGCTTGGCCAGGCTGTTGAACTCCATGACGGAAAGGAAGGTCGCCAGCGCATCGCCATCGGGCTGCCTGAGCGCGAAGGTTTCGATTTCAGGCAGGTCGGGCACGCCGCAGTGCAGCCGCACCAGCTCGCGCGACATCAGGATCTGGTCCTTGAAGTCGATCAGGGTCTGGCGGCGCTTTTCCTGCTTGATCTCGGAGGCGCGCTCAAG
The DNA here is from genome assembly GCA_936940865.1 of uncultured Asticcacaulis sp. GTDB lineage: Bacteria > Pseudomonadota > Alphaproteobacteria > Caulobacterales > Caulobacteraceae > Asticcacaulis. Next base: position 3,116 of record CAKZJB010000245.1, read on the forward strand.
CACCGCATCAAGGTCGCCGTATTCGATCAGCAACTGCGCAGCGGTCTTGACGCCGATGCCTGGAGCCCCCGGCACATTGTCCGCCGTGTCGCCGATCAGGGCCTGGGCGTCGACGACAAGCTCAGGCGGCACGCCGAACTTCTCAATCACCTCGTCACGCGTAATCACCGTCGCCTTGACGGGATCGAGCATATAGACGTCGTCATTGACCAGTTGCATCAGGTCCTTGTCGGACGACACGATGGTGACCTTGAAGCCCTGCTTGCGCGCTTCGTGCGCGTAGGTGCAGATCAGGTCGTCGGCTTCGAAACCCGGCTTTTCGATCGCCGGCAGGCCGAAGGCGCGCGTCGCCTCGCGGATCAGCGGGAACTGCGGGATCAGGTCTTCGGGCGGCTCGGGGCGGTGCGCCTTGTACTGATCATACAGCTCGTTGCGGAAGGTCTTGGCGCCGGCGTCGAAGATAACCGCCAGGTGCGACGGCGCGTCGTCGCCGCGGTTCTCCTTGATCAGCTTGAACAGCATGTTGCAAAAGCCGGAGACGGCGCCGACCGGCAGGCCGTCCGACTTGCGCGTCAAGGGCGGCAGGCCGTGATAGGCGCGGAAGATGTAGCCCGAGCCGTCGATCAGCACCAGGCGCCTGGGCTTCCCGGCATCTGTGGTCATGGCTTCTTCAGTCACGGAGTCTGGGGCGGAGGCTGTATCGTCCATGGGAATCGTCTGTCGCGCAAAATGAAAGGGTCCGTCATAGAGCCATATGGGCTCCATGCCAAATCAAAGCGACAGGAGATGGCAGCGACAGCGCCCTCTTTAAATTTATACTCCCCCGCTCGGCGGGGGAGGTGGATCAGGCGGCGTCAAGCCGACTGAGACAGTGGGGGGCGTAGAGGTGACAAACTCGGAGCGTGCGTCTTCTCCGCCCCCACCACCACATCTCATTCGGCAGACCGTGTCTGCCTCATTCGAGCGGTTCCCCTCCCCGCCGAGCGGGGAGGTATAATAATTCTGAAATCTACCAGTTGCCTGTGTTCGGCATGCTCAGCCACGGTTCGGCCGGCGGAAGCGCCTCCCCTTTTTGCAACAGTTCGATGCTGATGCCGTCGGGCGAACGCACGAAGGCCATCATGCCGTCGCGTGGCGGGCGGTTGATCACCACGCCCATGTCCATGAAACGCTTACAGGCTGCATAGACGTCGTCGACCTCATAGGCCAGATGCCCGAAATTGCGGCCGCCGGTGTATTC